>CAXUMU010000007.1:0-33257 GCA_964252145.1 uncultured Sphingomonadaceae bacterium | reverse complement strand
GGCGAATGGGGCGGGGCGGCGCTGCTGGCGGTGGAGAATGCCCCGCCCGGCTGGCACGGCCGCTTCGGCATGTTTCCGCAGCTGGGCGCGCCGGTCGGCTTCATCGCCGCCAACGGGCTGTTCCTGATCCTGGGGCTGTCGCTCTCGCCCGAGCAGTTCCAGAGCTGGGGCTGGCGGCTGCCCTTCTTCGCCAGCGTGCTGCTGGTCGCGGTCGGGCTGTGGGTGCGGCTCAACCTGAGCGAGACGCGCGCCTTCCGCGATGCGATGGCGGCGGCCTCGCCGCCGCGCGTGCCGATCGCCGACCTGTTCCGCGACCATCTGCGCCAGACGCTCGCCGGCACGTTCGCGGCCGTCGCCTGCTTCGCGATCTACTATCTCGCGACCGCGTTCGCGCTGGGCTACGGCACCACCACGCTCGGCTTCGGGCGGCAGGCGTTCCTGGGCGTCCAGCTGGGCGCGATCCTGTTCATGGGCGGAGGCATCCTGCTCTCGGGCTGGCTGTCGGACCGGTTCGATGCACGGCGCGTGCTGATGGGCGGGTGCGTCGCCGCGATCCCGACGGGGCTGCTGATGGCGCCGCTGCTGGGCAGCGGGCATATCGCCGGCGCGTTCCTGTTCCTCGCCCTCGCGCTGCTGGTGATGGGGTTCGTCTACGGGCCGCTGGGCGCGTTCCTGCCGGCGCTGTTCCCAGCGCGCGTGCGCTATACCGGCGCGTCGATGGCGTTCAACGTGGGCGGCATCCTGGGCGGCGCGGTGACGCCGCTGCTGGCGCTCACGCTGGCCAAACAGGGCGGGCTGCTGCTGGTGGGCCTGTATCTCGCCGGCTGCGCGCTCGTCAGCCTGATCGCGCTGGCGCTCGTCAAGCGCTAGGACGCACCGGCGCGGCGGCGTCTTCGCCCACCACGGTGGACCACGCCCGCACCCGCCACGACCGGACCAGACCGTTCGCCACATAGGGATCGGCGCGCGCGAACGCCTCCGCCGCCTCCGGCCCGTTCCCGGCGAACAGCAGCATCGCCTGGTCGACCGGATCGCCCAGCGCCCCGCCCAGCACCAGCTCGCCGCGGTCCGCCGCGGCCCATGCCAGCGCGAGATGCGCGTTCCGGAATGCGGCGCGGCGCTCCAGATAATCGTCGGCCAGATCGTAGATCAGCAGGAAGTGCGCCATCGTCTACCCGCTCGCACCCCGCTTCGCACCGTGCAAGGCGTTCGACGGCGGGACGGTCTCGGTCGCGACGGGGTTCTCGCCGCGGACCATCCGCGCTAGGGGCTTTCGCCGCGCGCCGATCGATGCCATTGCGAAACGATGGATCGTTCCGGCGAACCGATCGCTTTATGACGCAGAACAATGTCAGGAGGTCTCATGCCTACGAAGACGGAAGCCAAGACGGCCAAGAAGCCCGATGGCCTGAGCAAGCCCTATCAGCCCTCGCCCGAACTCGGAGCGATCGTCGGAAACGACCCGATCAGCCGCGGCGATGTGGTGAGCAAGGTGTGGGATCACATCAAGAAGAACAACCTGCAGAATCCCGAGAACAAGCGCGAGATCCTGGCCGACGACAAGCTGGAGAAGGTCTTCGGCAAAAAGAAGGTCACGATGTTCGAGATGAACAAGCATTTCTCCGCGCACCTGAAGTAGGCGCCGGCCCCCGGCCCGGCCCGCCCTGGAGGGCGGAGCCGGCCGGCAGACTTGCACCGCCCGTCACCCCGGTCTAGCCTTTTGCGGAGCGCGGATCCGGGAAAGCGATGACAGCCGATCAACCAGCGGCGCCGGTGTCGGATGCGACGGCGGCGACGCCCCATCGTCTCGCTCCGCTGGTGGTCGGCGCGGTCGGCGTCGTCTTCGGCGACATCGGCACCAGCCCGCTCTACGCGTTCCGCGAGGCGTTGCGCCAGGCCGCGGACGACGGCATCACCCGCCCCGAGATCTTCGGTGTCGTGTCGCTCGCCTTGTGGGCGCTGCTGACCGTCGTCACCGGCAAGCACATCGTGTTCCTGATGAGTGCGGCGAACAAGGGCGAAGGCGGCGTGCTGGCGCTGATGGCCCTGGCGCAGGGCAGCCAGCGCGAGCGATCGATGGCGATCTTCGTGCTGGGCGCGGTGGGCGCGTCGCTGTTCTTCGCCGACGGGATGATCACGCCCGCGGTCTCGGTGCTGTCCGCGCTGGAGGGTCTGCGCACCGTGCCGGGCGTCCGCGGGGTGCTGGCCCCGCACGTCATCCCCGCGATCGGCATCGTCGTGCTCGCCGGCCTGTTCGCGATCCAGTCGCGCGGCACCGCGGAGGTGGCGCGGCTGTTCGGGCCGGTATGTCTGCTCTGGTTCGTCGTGATCGCGACGCTGGGCGTGCGCCATATCCTGGACGCGCCCGCGATCCTCGCCGCGATCGATCCGCTTTATGCGCTGGGCTTCCTGGTCGATCACCGGCTCGCATCGCTGGCGGTGCTGGGCGCGGTGTTCCTCACCATCACCGGCGCCGAGGCGCTGAATGCGGACATGGGCCAGTTCGGCGTGCGGCCGATCCGCGCCGGATGGTTTGCCGTCGTCTTCCCGGCACTCGCGCTCAACTATCTCGGCCAGGGCGCGCTCGCCGCCGCCACGCTGGCGGAGGCGACGCGCGCGGGCCGGCCGTTCGGCAACCGCGAATGGTTCTTCGAGATGGCGCCCGAGCCGCTGCGCATACCGCTCGTGATCCTGGCGACGCTCACCACGATCATCATGAGCCAGGCGGTGATCACCGGCACGTTCAGCCTCGCGCGGCAGGCGATCCAGCTGGGCATGCTGCCGCGGCTGGCGGTACGGCAGACGTCGCAGGCCAGTTCCAACCAGGTGTATCTGCCGCTGGTGAACGGGGTGATGTTCATCGGCGTCGCCTGCCTGATCCTGTTCTTCCACAGCTCGGCGGCGATGGCGAGCGCCTATGGCCTGGCGGTGACCGGCACGATGATGGTCTCGACCTGGCTCGCCTTCGCGGTGGTCCGCCGCAACTGGCGATGGCCGCTGGGCGCGGCGATCGCGCTGGTGACGCCGGCGGTGCTGATCGACCTGACCTTCTTCGCCGCAAACGCGCTGAAGATCGGCAACGGCGGATGGTTGCCGCTGGTGATGGCGGCGGCTTTGACTACGCTGATCGGCATATGGGCGAAGGGCCGGCGCCGGCTGGAGGAAAAGACCCGCGGCGCGAGCCTGCCGCTGGCCGAGCTGATCGGCACGCTGCGCGCCCGGCCGCCCGAGCGCGTGCCCGGTACCGCGATCTACCTGGCGGCGGCACCGAAGCTCAGCCCGCGCGCGCTGACCAACAACCTCAAGCACAACAAGGTGCTGCACGCGCGCAACGTGATCCTGACGCTGCTCGTCACCGATCAGCCCTATGTCGCGCCGGCCGGGCGGCTGACGCGCGAGCCGCTGGATGACGACTTCGAGCGGATCACGCTCCATTACGGCTTCATGGACCAGCCCAACCTGCCCCGCGACCTGGGGCTCGATCGCAAGGACGGCGCTTCGAGCCGCTCGCCACCTCGTTCTTCATCTCGCGGCCGATGATCGTCTCGTCGCGCCAGGGCATGCCGCCGTGGCAGGATGCCTTGTTCGGCTTCCTGCTGCGCAACGCCAACGACCGCTCCGATTTCCTGTGCATCCCGCCCAACCGCATCGTCGAGCTGGGCGTGCAGGTGGAACTGTGAGCACGGCCCCCGACGCACCGCCGCTGCCTTCGCCGCGCCGGCGCTGGCTGATCGTGACGACGGTCATGGCGGCGACGCTGATGCAGGTGCTGGATGCGACGATCGCCAACGTCGCGCTGCCGCACATGCAGGCGGCGCTGGGCGCGACGCCCGAGAGCATCGCCTGGGTGCTGACCTCGTACATCATCATGGCCGCGATCGCGACGCCGGTGACCGGCTGGCTGGAGGCGCGCGTGGGGCGGCGGCGGCTGTTCGCGCTCGCGATCGGCGGCTTCACCGTCAGCTCGGCGCTGTGCGGGCTTTCCACGTCGCTGACGATGATGGTCGTGGCGCGTGCGCTTCAGGGCCTGTTCGGCGCGTTCATCGGCCCTCTGGGACAGGCGGCGATGCTCGACAGCTCGCCGCGCGAGAAGCATGCGCAGGCGATGACGATCTGGGGCATGGGGATCATGATCGGCCCGATCATGGGCCCGGTGCTGGGCGGCTGGCTGACCGACACCTACGGCTGGCGCTGGGTATTCTACATCAACCTGCCGATCGGCATCGCGGCGATGGCGGGCGTGTGGCTGCTGCTGGCGGACGTCGCGCCGCGCCCCCGCCGGTTCGACCTGACCGGGTTCGCGCTGATCGCGCTCGCGCTGGCTGCGATGCAGCTGGCGCTGGATCGCGGATCGCAGCTGGACTGGTTCGATTCGAACGAGGTGATTATCGAAGCCGGCGTCGCGGTCGCGGCGCTGTGGATGTTCGTGGTCCACAGCTTCACCCGGCCCGAGCCGCTGCTGCCGCCGGAACTGTTCCGCGACCGCAATTTCGTGATCGCGACGACCTACATCATGTTGCTGACCGGCGTGATGATGTCGGGCGGCGCGCTGGTCGCGCCGATGCTGCAGCGGCTGCTGGGCTACGACGCGGTCGGCGCGGGCATGCTGATGGTGCCGCGCGGCGTCGGCGCGATGTTGTCGATGGCGGTGGCCGGCCGGCTGAGCGGCCGGGTGGATGCGCGGCTGCTGATCGGGTTCGGCATGGCGCTGGTCGCGCTGTCGCTGTGGATGCAGACCGGCTACGATCTGCAGATGGGCCAGTGGCCGCTGATCTGGGCGGGCGTCGTGCAGGGCTTCGCGATCGGCTTCGCCTTCCTGCCGCTCAACCTGCTCGCTTTCTCGACGCTCGCGCCGCGGTTGCGCACCGAGGGCGCGGCATTCTACAGCCTGGCGCGCAACGTGGGCGGATCGATCACGATATCGCTGACCAGCGCGCTGCTGGTGCGCAACATCCAGGTCAGCCATTCCGATCTGAGCGCCACGGTGAACGCGGCGCGCTTCGGAATGCTCAATCGCGGCATCCTCCAGGGCGCGGGCGCGAGCGGCGCGGCGGTCGCGGCGATGGTGGACGGCGAGATCAACCGCCAGGCGCTGATGATCGCCTATCTCGACGATTTCTGGGTGATGGGCTGGGCGGCGCTGCTCGCGGTGCCGCTGGTGGTGCTGCTGCGCAGGCCGTCGCGGGGCGCCGCGCCGCCGCCGGTGGTGATGGAATGAGCGATGGACCTTCCGCGCGCCCGCGCCGTTTGCGCCAGCTATGACCATGCCGATCGACTGCGCGATCATCGGCGGCGGCCCTGCGGGGCTGACCGCGGCGATCTATCTGGCCCGCTTCCGGCTGCGCGTGCGCGTGATCGACGCCGGCGACAGCCGCTGCGCGCTGATCCCGCTGACGCGCAACCATGCCGGCTTCCCCGACGGCGTTGCCGGCGCCGAGCTGCTCGCCCGGATGCGCGCGCAGGCGGAGCGCTACGGCGTCGAGATGGTGGACGGGCTGTGCGAGAAGCTGGAGCGGGCCGAGGAAAGCTTCATCGTCCACGGCCCAGGCGCGCCGTTCGTCACGCGTACGGCCCTGCTCGCCACCGGCGTGGTTAATAACCGGCCGGCGATGGACGATGATGTCCATGCCGAGGCGCTGCAGCGCGGGCTGATCCGCTATTGCCCGGTATGCGACGGCTATGAGGTGACCGACCGCGTGGTAGCGGTGCTGGGAACGAGCGACCGCGGCTGCGCCGAGGCGACCTTCCTGCGCGGCTACACCCAGACGATCACGCTGATCGCGCCCGACGGCCCGCACGACCTGACCGACAAGCAGCGCGCTGCGCTCGCCGATGCCGGCACGGTGATCGTGGACGGCCCCGCCGCCGGCTTCCGCATCGACGGCGACCGGCTGCTGGTGGATGCGGCCGGCGCAACGCACAGCTTCGACAGCCTCTATCCGGCGCTCGGTTCGCAAATCCGGGCCGAATTGCTCACCGCGCTGGAGGGCGAGACGACCGACGAGGGCTGCGCGATCGTCGACAGCCACCAGCGCACCGCGATCCGCGGGCTATATGCCGCCGGCGACGTGGTGCAGGGGCTCGACCAGATCAGCCACGCGATGGGCGAGGCGGGCGTTGCGGCGACCACGATTCGCAACGACCTGGCGGAGCGGGAACCGCTACGGCGCTAACCCCGCTTCGTCGCGATCGCGGCGACGAGCGCGATGCGGTCGACATCGGCATAAGCGGGCGTGTCCAGCTCCTCGCCGAACACGTCCGGGTCCAGTTCGCGGTAGCGCAGGTCGCAGCCGCGCTCGGCCAGCGCCTGCGCCAGCGCGGCGTGCAGCCGGTCCTCGCCGCTCGCGATCGCGCTGGCGGTATAGAGGATCAGCCGGCCGCCCGGGCCGAGCCGCTCGGCCGCGGCGCGCGCCATCGCGATCGAGAGCTCGCCGCCGTGCAGGCCGCCGCCATGGCGATAGGCGCGGCCGGCGGCATCGATCAGGAACGGCGGGTTGGCCAGCGCGACATCGATGCCAGGCGCGATCCCCGCCGCCCCATCGGTCTCGACGAACCGCGCGGCGACGCCGGCATGCGCGGCGTTCACCCGCGCCAGCGCGATCGCGCGCGGATTGATGTCCGTCATCGTGAGGCGCGCATCCGGGCAGCATCCCGCCGCGACGATCCCGCCGACGCCCGCGCCGGTGCCGATGTCCACGATCCGCGCGCGCTGCGGGCACGCGCCGAGCTCGGCCGCGATGAGGTCGGCGAAGCGGTAGCTGTCGGGCCCGAAGAATACCGCATCCGCGGTGATGGTGGGAAAGGCGGAATGGAGGAACAGCCGGTCGCGCAGCCGCGCGACGCGCAGCCGGCTGCGCCACATCTCGCCGTCCTGCTCCAGGATTCCGGCGCGCTGCGCGATGGCGGCGAGTTCGGGATCGAGCACGCCGGCCGCGAACGGCAGGCTCCAGCCGAACACCCCGGCGAGATCGTGCGCGATCCGCCGATCCGGCCGGGCGACGATGCGGGCATGCGTGGCCGGCGTGGGGGGCACGAAGGCGTAATCGCGCGCCGCCAGCACGCTGAGCAGATCCAGCAGCGCCGCGTCGCTCACCGCGGCTCCAGCTTGGCCCAGATCGGCAGATGGTCGGATGCGTTGCGCGCGCCGGGCGAGCGGTGGACGCCGGCATCCGCCACCGCCAGCCCCTCGCTGACGATGATCCGGTCGAGCCGCGCCACGGGGCGGCGCGCGTGGAAGCTGGGGCCGGTCGGGGCGAAGCTGAAATGCTGCGCGAAATCGCCGAGGCACCCGCCGGCGATGCGCCATTCGTTGAGGTCGCCCATCATCACCGTGGGCAGATGCTTCGTCTGCGCGGCGAGCCCGGCAATGATCGCATGCGCCTGCCGCCGCCGCCACAGCCCGGACAGATCGAGATGCATGCCGACGACACGCACGTCGATCCCGCCGATGCGCACGTCGGCGGTCACCGCCCCGCGCGGCTCCAACGCCGGCAGCACGATGGTGGAGTGCCCCAGCACCGTCGCCGTCCGCCGCACGAGCAGCGCGTTGCCGTGCCAGCCGATGCTGCCCGCCCGCACGTCCAGCGCCACCGGCACGTAGGGCGTATGCTCGGCGATCATATGCAGCGGCAGCGCGCTCTGGCGGCTGCCGAAGCGGCGGTCCGCCTCCTGCAGCGCGACGATGTCGGCGTCCACCTCGCACAGCACGTCGAGGATGCGATCGGGCCGGCGGCGGCGGTCCGATCCGATCGCCTTGCGGATATTGTAGCTCGCGACCAGCACCATCGGCGTCGTCATCCTCCGAACGCTTGCGCATAGCGGCAACGCGCTCGGGAGCAAGCCGGCGCGGTTAACTCACGCCAGCGGCATCAGGAATCGCGCGTCCAGCCCGCCGCCTTCGCGATTGGCCAGCGTCAGCGTGCCGCCGTGCGTGCGGGCGATGGCGCGCGCGATCGTGAGGCCCAGGCCCACCCCGCCGGTGGAGCGGCTGCGCGAGGGATCGCCCCGCTCGAACGGCTCGAACGCGCGCGCCAGCATCGCCTCGCTCAGGCCCGGCCCGCGATCGCGCACCATCACCTCGGCGCGGCCGTCGCGCAGCCCCAGCACGATCTCGGCCGCGCCGCCGAAGGCGATAGCGTTGTTGACAAGGTTATCGATCAGCCGCTCCAGCGCGAGCGCGTCGCCCAGCACGCGCACCGGCCCGTCGCCGAGATAGCTGACCGGCCGGTTCGTCTCGCGCGCATCGTCCACGATGCGGGCGATCAGCTTGGCGAGATCGACCTGCGTCGGACGCGCCGGCGCGCTGGCCCCGCGCACGAACGCGATCGTGTCCGCCAGCATCGCGCGCATCTGCTCGACGTCGGCCTGTACCTTGTCGCGCATGGCATCGGGCGCGGATTCGATGCGAAAGGCGATGCGCGCGAGCGGGGTGCGAAGATCATGTGCGATCGCGCCGATCATCGCCGTGCGTTCACGGATCTGGTCGTCGATCCGTGCCTGCATGCGGTTCAGCGCATCGGCCATCGTGCGCAGTTCGGCCGGCCCCTCCACCGGCAGCACCGGCGCCGGCTCATCGCGGCCGAACTGATCGGCGGCCTCCGCAAACCGCAGCATCGGCCGCGTCAGCCGCCGCGTGAACAGCCAGGCGATCGGCACCAGCAGCAGCGTGGAGAAGCCGAACCAGGCGATCGTCCAGCGCTGCCATTCGCTCAGGAACGGGCGCGGCGGCGTGCGTACCACGCGCCAGCCGCCGGGCTCGCGCACCGCCCCCACCACCGCGCGGAAGAACAGGGGCTCGCCGTGGCGGATCATCACGCCGCGGTCGCCATGGCGGCGGCGGAAGGGGAAGGAGGCGCTCTGGTCCGCCTCGTAATAGAGCCGCACGTCGGGCAGCGGCCGGCCGAGCGCGCCGGCGAGCATCGCGGTCAGCCGCGGATCCTCCACCATCTCGGATTCCGCCCGGCGCGGCGCGGCGGCGCTGTCGAGCCGCAGCAGGTCGGTCGGGCGCATCCGCGTGCGCCCGGCAAGCACGTCGCCGATCTCGGACAGCGAGTGCACGTCGGGACGCGGCGGGGGGCGAACCAGGATCATTCCGATCGACACCGCCTGCGCCGTCAGCAGCGCCAGCAGCAGCAGCAGGATCGTCTGCGCGAAGAGCGAGAGGCCGCGGCTCACAGATCGTCGGGGTTGGGCACGAGCATATAGCCCTCGTTGCGCAGCGTGCGGATCGGGTCGCCCGAGCCCAGCTTCTTGCGCAGCCGGCTGATCGTAACGTCGATCGCGCGGTCGAACACCTCGCTCTCCAGCCCGCGCGTCGCCTCGATCAATTGGTCGCGCGAGACGACCCGGCGTGGCCGGTCGAGCAGGGCGGTGAGGATGCGGAACTCGCCGTCGGTGAGCGCGGCGCGCTCGTGGCCGCGGCGCACCTCGCGTTCCGCCACGTCCAGCGTCCACTCGCCGAAGTGGCGGAGCGGAGCGCCCTCGGCCGGCGCCTCGCCGCGGCGGAGCACGGCGCGGATGCGGGCGAGCAGCTCGCGCGGGTTGCACGGCTTGGCGAGATAATCGTCCGCGCCCAGCTCCAGCCCGACGATGCGGTCGCCGTCCTCGCCGATCGCAGACAGCATGATCACCGGCGGGTGGCCCGCGCCGTGCAGGCGGCGGACGATGCTGAGGCCATCTTCGCCGGGCATCATCAGGTCGAGCACGATCAGGTCGACTGGGCCGGCGGCGAGCGCCGCATCCATTTCCCGGCCGCTGCCGGCGGTCGCCACGACCAGCCCGTGGCTGTCCAGGAACTCGGCGACGAGATCGCGCAGATCAGCATCGTCGTCGACGACCAGGATGCGCGGGGCACCACCCTCGCTCATCGCCGCTTTCCCGGCGGGGGGCAGGGGATACCGCGAGGCGGGAGCGGCGGCAGCGTCGCCAGCGTCAGTGCGCCGGCATTGGCCCTGTCAATCAGACGGAAGCGCGCGATCGCGGCGCTGCGGAACTCGGCGCGCGAGATGCCGCGGTTCATGTCGAGGTCGGCGGCGGCGACCGGCTCGGGGATGTTCAGCCAGGCGAACCGCCCCGCACCCAGCTCGCCGCCATAATCGTCGCCGTTCCTGCTGCGTTGGCGCCGCTCGCGCTGTTCGCGCTTGGTGCCGGCGGGATCGCCGCTGCCGGGAAAGCCGTGCGACTGGTAGAGCCGGATCTCGGGCGCAACCTTGTTCTCGTAATTGGCGAGTTCGGCCGGCGCGATCTCGCCATTGCCGTCCAGGTCGAGCGTGGTGAAGAAGCGGTCGGCATCGGCCGCCGTCTCGGCGAGCGTCAGCCGGCCGTCATGGTTCGCGTCGGCCGCGGCGAACCAGGCGTTCACCGGCGGCGGCGCGCCGTCCGGCGCGCGGAACGGCTCGCCCATCGGCGCGATGAACAATTGCTCGCCGTGGTAGCCGCACGGCGGCTCCGGCGGCGGCGCGGCGAGGACGGGTGCTGCGGAAGCGGCCAGCACAGCGCAGAACCGTACCCCGGCGCAGGCCGGGGTCCAGTTACGGGCCGGACGAGGCTGGACCCCGGCCTTCGCCGGGGTACTGGTGGCGACTATATGCACCCTCCTCATTCGTGGCGCAGCGCGTCGATCGGGTTGAGCGCGGCGGCGCGGCGGGCGGGGAAATAGCCGAACACCACGCCGATCAAAGCCGAGAAGCCGAATGCGATCAGGTTGATCTTGGGATCGAACGTGAACGGCACGCCCATCACCGGCGTCAGCCCGATCGTCGCGACCAATGCCAGCGCGAGGCCCAGCAGCCCGCCCAGGCAGGAGAGCGCGACCGCCTCGACCAGGAACTGCATCAGCACCTCGCGCTGCACCGCGCCGATCGCCAGCCGAATGCCGATCTCGCGCGTCCGCTCGGTCACCGAGACGAGCATGATGTTCATGATGCCGATCCCGCCGACGACCAGGCTCACCGCGGCGACAGCTGCCAGCAGCGAGGTCATCACCTTGGTGCTGCTGGAGAGGGTGGCCGCGATCTGCGCCGTGTCGAAGATGTTGAAGTCGTCCTCGGCGCCCTCGCGGATGCCGCGCCGCTCGCGCAGTAGCGCCTTCAGCGAATCCTGCACCGCGGCGGAATCGTAGGCGGTATCGACCGAGATCTGGATCGAGCGGACATTCTGGTTGCCGTTGAAGCGGCGCATCACCGTCTTGATCGGCATCAGCACGGTATCGTCCTGATCCTGGCCGAAGCCGGCGGTGCCGCGCCGGGCCAGCAGCCCGATAACGTCGCACGACACCGCGCCCACGCGCATGCGCTTGCCGATCGGGTCGTCGTTCGCGAACAGGTTGGTGCTGACGGTGGTGCCGATGATGCACACCGACTTGCCGGCCTGCTCCTCGGCGCGGCTGAATTCACGGCCCTTGGTGACGGTCCACTGCTGGTTGACCAGATAGTCGTTGGTGGTGCCGTTGATCGTGGTCGCCCAGTTCTGCCCCTCGTAGATCGCGGTCACGCTGGCGGAGGCCTGCGGCGCGACCGACTTGATCCCCGCCACCTGGCTGCGGATCGCATCCACGTCGGCCAGCTTGAACGGCTGCGGCGGCGGCCCGCCGCCGCCGCGGCCGAAGCCTTGCCCCGCGTTCACGTTGAGGATGTTGGAGCCGAGGCTCGAGATCGATTTAGACACGGCGGCGGTGGCGCCGTTGCCCAGCGTCACCATCGTCACGACCGCGGCGACGCCGATGACGATGCCGAGCGTCGTCAGGAACGAGCGGAGCAGGTGGCGGCGGATCTCGCGGACCGCCAGGATGAGCGTGGTGCCGAACATCAGGCGTGCACCCTTTCCGGCACTTCGGTCCGCTCGACCAGCCCGTCGCGGAAATGGACAATGGTATGCGCGAAGGCGGCCATGTCGGGCTCGTGCGTGACCATCAGCACGGTGATGCCGCTTTCTTGGTTGAGCTGCGTCAGCAGCTGCATGATCTCGACCGAGCGCGCGCTGTCGAGGTTGCCGGTCGGCTCGTCCGCCAGCAGCACGTCCGGATGGGTGGCGATGGCGCGCGCGATCGCGACGCGCTGCTGCTGGCCGCCGGAGAGCTCGGCGGGGGTATGGTCCCACCAGTCCTTCAGCCCCACCTTGTCGAGCGCGGCCATCGCGGTGTCGTGCCGCTCGGCCCGCGGCTCGCCGCGGTAGAGCAAAGGCAGCTCGACATTCTCCAGCGCGTTGGTGCGGTTGAGCAGGTTGAAGCCCTGGAACACGAAGCCGAGATAGCGCCGCCTGAGCATCGCGCGCTCGTCGCGCTCCAGCCGCTCGACATGATGGCCCCTGAACAGGAACTCGCCGCCGGTCGGCACGTCGAGGCAGCCGAGGATGTTCATCGTGGTCGACTTACCCGAACCCGACGGCCCCATCACCGCGACGAAATCGCCGCGCTGGATGTCGAGGTCCACGCCGCGCAGCGCCTGGAACGCGGTGGGGCCGCTGCCGAACGTCTTGGTGACGCCGCGCAGGCGGATGATCGGCTCACTCACCGGTCGGCGCCGCGAGGTTGCCGGTGATGACCTGCATGCCGGCGCGCAGGTCGGGGCCGCTGATCTCGGTCTGGTTGCCGTTCGACGAGCCGACCGTCGCGCTCACCGGCTGCGGCTTGCCGTCCGCGCCGACGACGTAGATCTGCTTCTTCGCGCCGCGCTCGATCTTGGCGGTCTTCTGCGCGCCGCCGCCGCCGCGCAGCCGGGTGGGCGGGCCCATCGCGGTCATCAGCCCGCGGCTCTGGCCGCGCGCGCCGCCGGCCTTGGGCGAGTAGCGCAGCGCCGCGTTGGAGACGAGGAACACGCCCTGCTTCCGCGCCACCACGATGTCGGCGGTCGCGGTCATGCCGGGGCGCAAGCTCAGGTCCGGGTTCGCCACTTGCAGCACCGCGGTGTACGAGATCACCGTGTTCGTGGCGGTGGTGGTGGCGGCGGTCGTGGTCGACGAGATCGACGAGCCCACGTTGACGCGCTGGATCGTCGCCGGGAAGGTGCGGCCGGGGAAGGCGTCCACCGCGAAGGTGGCGGTCTGGTCGGCGGCGACCTGGCCGACATCGGCCTCGTCCACCTTCACCTCCAGCTTCATCTGCGACAGATCCTCGGCGATCGTGAACAGGGTGGGGGTCGAGAAGGACGCGGCGACCGTCTGCCCCTGATCCACGTCGCGCGACAGCACCACGCCGTTCACGGGCGAGCGGATCGACGCCTTGGACAGGCTGGTGAGGTTGGTGCTGAGCGCGGCGCGCGCCTGCGCGACCGCCGCCTCGGCCGAGCGGATGCCGGCGACGGCGCGGGCATTGTCGGCGCGGCCGGTATCGAGCTCGGTCTGCGACGGGACCTTGCCGCCGGATAGCTTGAACACGTCCTGCAGCCGGGCGTAATTGGCGCTGGTCTGCGCGGCGGTGGCGCGTGCGGTCGCGACGTTGGCCTGCGCCGCGGCGAGCGACGCCTGGCTCTGCGTCACCGCATCCTGCAGCTTGCTGGTGTCCAGCTGCGCCAGCACCTGGCCCTTGCTGACGTGGTCGTTCGCCTCGGCGAAGATCTTGGTGATCAGGCCCGAGACTTCCGAACCGACCGCGATCTGGTTGGTGGGCGCCAGATTGCCGGTCGCGGCGACGGTGACCGTCAAGCTGCCGCGCTTCAGCGGCTCGGTGGCGTAGCTCACCGCCGCCGTCCCGCCGAAGAAGCCGCGGTAGAGCAGCAGCGCGAGCAGGATCACGCCGACCGCGATCACGCCATATTTGATCAGCCTGCCGCGCTGCGACGGGGGCTGGATGCCCAGGAATTCGTCGAGTTCCGCCTTGGCGGTCATCTGGTCCATGGTCCGTCCGTTCAATTCGTGCCGCGCGCGGGCGGCGCGGGATCGGGTGCGGTCTGCCAGCCACCGCCCAGCGCGCGGTACAGCTGCACGCTGGCGGTGGCGCGGTCGGCGCGGGCGCTGGCGCGGCCGTCCTGGCTGGAGAGCAGGCTCTGCTCGGACTGGAGCAGCTGCTGGAAATCGATCAGCCCGGCGCGGTACTGGCTGCGCGCATACAGCGTCGCGTTGCGCGAGGCTTCCTCCGCCAGCACCAGCTGATCCTCGCGCCGGCGTGCGTTCGCATTGCTGGTGAGCGCGTTCTCCACATCCTCCAGCGCGGTCAGCACCGCGGCGCGGTAATTGCCGAGCGCCACGTCGGTGCCGCCGCGCGCGCTCTCCACCTGCGCGCGCAGCGCCCCGCCCTCGAAGATCGGCGCGCTGACCGCGCTGACGAGGCTGCCGATCACCGAGTCGGTCAGCCCGCCGAGTGACGCGCCGGTCGCGGTGAGCGAGCCGGACAGGCGGAGCGCCGGATAGAGCTGCGCCTCCGCGACGCCGATCCGCGCGGTGGCGGCGCCGAGCGCGCGCTCGGCCGAGACGAGATCGGGACGGCGCGAGAGCAGTTCGGCCGGGAGACCGGTCGCGACCAGATCGGGCGCGAGCGGCACCGGCTTCACCGGATCGATCAGCGCGGTCACCGATCCGGGCGACTGGCCCAGCAGGATCGCGATCCGGTTGACCGCCGCGACATAGCTCGTCTCCAGCGACGGGATCGAGGCGGCGGTCTGCGCGCGGAGCGTCCTGGCCTGCTCCAGGTCGAGCGAGCTGACCAGCCCGGCCTGCACGCGCCAGCCCACGATCTCGACCGTCTCGTCCTGATAGGCGAGGTTGGACTTGGCGATCGTC
Source organism: uncultured Sphingomonadaceae bacterium (assembly GCA_964252145.1). Lineage (GTDB taxonomy): Bacteria > Pseudomonadota > Alphaproteobacteria > Sphingomonadales > Sphingomonadaceae > JAQGLK01. Next base: position 18,545 of record CAXUMU010000007.1, on the reverse strand, counting down.
AGCCGCGCCTGCGCGTTGCGCGCGGCGATATAGTTGGTCGCGGTGTCCGACACGACCGAGAGCTGGGCCGAGTGCAGATCCGCTAGCGCGCCCTGCGTGTCGGCGCGCGCCGCCTCCACGCCGCGCCGGACGCCGCCGAAGATGTCGACCTCATAGGCGGCGTCCAGCCCGGCGCGGAACGTCGTCTGCCCGCCGGCGCTACGATTGAACACCGCGCCGGTGGTGGGATCGATGATCGTGCCGCCGCCGCGCAGCGTCTCCGAACGCGAACCCTGGCCGGATGCGTCGAGCGTCGGGAACAGGCTGCTGCGGGCCGAGGTGAGCGCGGCGCGCGCCTGGCGCAGCCGCCCGCCGGCGACCGCGACGGTGGGATTGGCCGCCAGCGCGCGGGTGACGAGATCGCTCAACACCGGATCGCCGAACGCCTGCCACCAGGTCGCGAGATCGGCTTCGCTCGCGGCATAGAGCGGCGCGGCGACGAAGCGGTCCGGCACGGCGAGCGCGGCGGACGGCGGCGCGACATAGTTCGGCCCGACCGCGCAGCCCGCGAGGGTCGCGGCGAGCGCCAGCGGAGCGGCGCGAAGGACGAGGGACGAACGCATCATGATCGACCCCATAGCCGAACATTGCCTCGCCGTAATTTCAGCGCTGAAATGTAGGCGGATCCCTCCTCCCGCTCGTCCTGAGTAGCCACTGAGCTTGTCGACGTGGCGTATCGACGGATCCTTCGATACGAGGCTTCGACTTCGCTCAGCCTCTACTCAGGACGAGCGGGAGGAGGCTACCCCTTCTTCCACACCTCCACCACGCCGCGATCGCCATCCACGCGCACCGTGTCGCCCGTCTCGATCAGGTCGAGCGGGTCGCGGTCGAAGTCGGTCACCGTCGGCACCCGCATCACCACCGCGCCCAGCGCCGCCTTGGTGGTCATGATGTTGAACAAGAGCGCGCTAGGCGCCGCGCCCGCCAGCCGGGCGGTGTGGAACATCGCCGACCAGCCGGAGGAGCCCTTGGCTCCCGGGAACACCAGTATCTTGTTCGCGAAGCTGACGCCCTTCAGTTCGTGGCGGCTCTCGATGATCGTGCCGCTCATCGGGTTGATCCCGCCCCAGCCGCTGATCGTCTCGCGCGTCACCAGCGCCTCGCCCTCAGCCACCCCGCCCACCACCTTGCGGCCGGTGAGGACGACATCGGGCTTCGCCATCGTATCGAGCATCACAAACTCCCCAACCGTTCGTGTCGAGCGAAGTCGAGACACCAGCACCAACGCCCCTCGACTTCGCTCGGGACGAACGGAACGGGTGCGGTCACTGCAGCCGCCCGGCCCATTTGCCGGTGCAGGCGGCGTCGATGCATTCGGCGGTGGTGCCGTACCAGCCCTCGATCCCCATGATCGCGGGCAGGTAGTGCACCTGCTTGGCGCTATCGAGCGCGGCGACCTTCGTACCCTTGGGCACCGCCGCGCTGATCGACGAGCAGGTGTCTGTCATCAGGAATGCCCCCGCATCGCGCAGGATCTTCGTGTAGCCGTTGGCGTCGGCTGTGGTCTTCACCGCGCGGCTGGTGAACACCCACAGCGCGCTGTGGGGCGAAACCTTGCGCCCCTCGATCAGGTGCGCGGCGAGCGCGATCTGCTCGATCGAATAATGCGGGCAGCCCAGCATCACGAAATCGACGTCGGTGGACGAGCCGACCGCGTTGAGCGTCTCATACACCTTCGCCCGCGCGGCGGCGTCGTAGACGAAGGTCTCGCCCCGCGCCGCGCCGCCGAACGCGACCTCGGCGGTCGGCGCCTCGGGCGTGATGCCGACCATGTGGTACATCTCGACCCCGCCCGACGAGGCGGCGGCGGCGCCGAAATGCTTGTGGCGGATCAGGCTCTGCTGACCGATCCGGCCGTCGATCACCGGGATCGTGTCCTCGACAGCACCGCCGACGAAATAGCCGAGCATGCCCCAGTCGAACACGTCCTCCACCGGCGCGTCCACCCGCACGCTGTGCTGCCCCTTGCGATATTCGGGGCGGTGGAAGCCCCAGTCGGGCACGCGCTTGGCCAGCATCGCGGCGCTGGTCGATTCGCGCCCCTCGCAATTGGTGCGCGCGCCGATCACCGAGTTGCAGAACACGACCGCCGAGCTTTCCATCCAGGCGCAATGCTCGCCCATCACCGGCACGTTGCCGGCGATATAGGGGGTGCAGGTCTTCATGATCTGGATGCCGTGCGCCGCGACCTCGCGCTCGTCGGCGGCGAAATTGGCGTGCGCGGCGGGCGTCATGCCCTGCTCGGCCCACAGCTCGGGGTCCATGCCGCCCTGCAGGTGGCAGGAATAGGCATTCATCCGCGGCACATCGACCACCTCGTCCGAATCGAGATCGAAGCGCGAGAAGACGGCGCGGTAGTCGCCGCCGTCCGCGGCATAATAGTCCTTCACGAACTGGTTGGAGCTGCCGGGCACGCCCGCCACATTGTTGGTCTCGACGAAGCGCTCGGCATCCAGCGCCTCGGCGTAGCGGACCAGCAGCTCCATCGCCTTCCGCACCGCCGCGCCGGATTCGCCGCCCAGCATCGCCTGTTCCTCGGTCGTCAGCGTGACCATGATGTCCTCTCCTCAGCCCAGCGCGTCGAGCCGGGCGATGATCTTGCTCAGCACGCGCTGGCAGAGCGCCAGCTCCTCGGGGTCCAGCCCGCGCAGCAGCTCGACGCGCAGTTCGTCGGTGGTCGCCTTGATCGCATCGACCATCCGCTCGCCTTCGGGCGTAATCGTGTTGGTGGTCATGCGCCGGTCGCTCTCGCTCTGCTTGCGCGCCACCAGCCCCTCCTGCGCCAGCACGTCCAGCATCCGCACCAAAGTCGGCCCCTCGATGCTGATCAGCCGGGCGAGCTCGCGCTGGGTGCGGTCGTCGCGCGAGAAGGCGACCAGGAACAAAGTCTCCCACCGCGCCATGCTCTGGCCCAGCCGCTTGATCCGCTTGTCGGCGAGTTTGCGCCAGCGGCGGCCGGCCAGCACGATGCTGCGGGTCAGCTGGAAGAAGGTCTCCGCCTCGCTGCCGGGCGGGTACATGCGGTGGAACTCGGCGAGGAAGCTCTCCGGCGTGGGCGGCAGGGCGGGCTCGTCGTCCGCGCTCACGGCGCGATCGCCGCGCCGCCGGTGACGATGTCCGGCGCCGGCCGGCGGCGGCGCGCGGAGACGACCAGGTGGATGCCGATCACGCACGCCCCTACCACGATCGGGCAGGCCGCGAGCAGCGCATAGGTGCGCTGCGCCGGCAGCCCGCTCGCCAGCACGTGCGCGCCGATCAGCGGCCCCAGGATCCCGCCGATCTTGGCGATCGAGGTCGCCCAGCCCGCGCCGCTCGCGCGGATCGCGCTCGGGTAGAAGATGCCGGCGATGCTGAGCACGCCGTAATGCTCGCCCCCGATCAGCGCGGCGGAGAGCACCACCATCGGCACGAACGCCAGGCCGGACACGCCGCCTAAGCCCACCAGCAGCAGCACGGGGACGGCGCAGGCCGCATAGAGCGCGATCGAGAGCGGCCCCAGCCGATCGGTGAAGCGCATCACCGCCAGCCCCAGCGCCGCGCCCGACAGGCTGCCGATCGAGGCGACGATCGCGGCGGTGTTGCGCGGGAAATGCATCGCCTCCAGCACCAGCGGGCTCCACGACGCGCTGAAATAGATTGCCAGCGAGCTGAGCGTGTAGCCCAGCCACAGCAAGGGCGTGATCAGCCGCAGGTCGCCCTCGAACAGCTGGCGCACGTGGAAACGCGCATAGTCCCCGGTCGGCTCGTCGCCCAGCACGTAGCGGTCGCCGGAACGCACGTCGGCCCCCGGATCGAGCCGCTTCAGCAGCTTGCCGACCGTATCGGGCCGCATGTTCTTGCTGACCAGGAAGCGCGCCGATTCGGGCAGCCACCACAACAGCAACGTGGCGCAGACCAAGGTGCCGACGCCGCCGAAGACGAACACGCCCTGCCAGCCATGATGCGGCGCGATCCACACCGTCAGCGGTCCGGCGAGCGTCGATCCCAGCGTATAGCCCAGCATGATCACGGTCACGACGGTGGAGCGGTAGCGCTGCGGCACATATTCGATGTTCAGCGCCCAGGCGAGCGGCAGCATGCCCCCGATCGCGAACCCGTCGAGGAAGCGCAGCGCCAGCAGCTCGGGATAGCTGCGGATGAACGCGGTCGCGAAGGTGAGCAGCCCGAACGCATAGGCCGCGGCGATGATCGTCGGCCGCCGCCCGATCCGATCGCCCAGATAGGAGAAGAAGAAGCCGCCCAGCATCATGCCCACCAGTCCGGCGGAGAAGACGTTGCCCAGCATCAGCGTGTCGAGGTGCAACGTCTCGCGAATGTATGGCGCGGTGAAGCTGATCATCAGCATGTCGAACCCGTCGAACACGGTGATCAGCAGCGAGATCAGGATCAGCCGGTAGTTGAACGCGGCCAGCTTGCGCCCTTCGATCAGGGCGGCGACGTCGACGGTGCGGAACGGGCCTGCCATGCCTGGGTCGGATCCTCATCGGGCCGGTTCGTTGCGGCGCCTTCCGCTATGTATCCCGCGACACGGTAGATTGCTACCGAAAGCTGCGCCGGTTGATGACGGGCGGCGCATCCGGCATAGCGCGACGCCAGAACCCTCCTCACGATCAGGCCACCCGCCCCTTGACCGCTACCGACACCGCCGTCGCCGCGACGACGCGCACGCGCCGCACCTTCGCGATCATCTCGCACCCCGACGCCGGCAAGACCACGCTGACCGAGAAACTGCTGCTGTTCGGCGGGGCGATCCATCTCGCCGGCGAGGTGAAGGCGCGGGGACAGAACCGCCGTGCGCGCAGCGACTGGATGAAGATCGAGCAGCAGCGCGGCATCTCGGTCACCTCGTCGGTGATGACGTTCGAGCGCGACGGGCTGACCTTCAACCTGCTCGATACGCCGGGGCACGAGGATTTCTCGGAGGACACCTATCGCACGCTGACCGCGGTCGACAGCGCGGTGATGGTGATCGATGCGGCGCGCGGCATCGAGGCGCAGACGCGCAAGCTGTTCGAGGTGTGCCGCCTGCGCAATGTGCCGATCATCACCTTCGTCAACAAGGTCGACCGCGAGGGGCGCGAGCCGTTCGCGCTGCTCGACGAGATCGCCGAGATCCTGCAGCTCGACGTCTCGCCGATGAGCTGGCCGGTCGGCATGGGCGGCCTGTTCGAGGGCGTGTACGATCTGGCGGGCGACCGGCTGCTGCGGCCGCCCGCCGGGGGCGGCGCGTTCGAGGATGACGTGGCCCAGCTTTCCGGGCTGGACGATCCGAAGCTGGACGGCCTGCTCTCCGCCGACGGCGTCGCGGCGCTGCGCGAGAATGCCGAGCTGGCGGTGGCGGGCTACGCCCCGTTCGATGTCGAGGCGTACCGCGCCGGCGACCTGACGCCGGTCTATTTCGGATCGGCGCTGCGCGACTTCGGCGTTGCCGACCTGATCGGCGCACTGGCCCGCTACGCGCCGCCGCCGCGGCCGCAGCCGGCGACGCCGCACGCGGTCGATCCCGACGACGACAATGTCGCCGGCTTCATCTTCAAGGTGCAGGCCAACATGAACCCGCAGCACCGCGACCGCGTGGCGTTCATGCGGCTGTGCTCGGGGCGCTTCCGGCGCGGCATGAAGCTGACCCAGATGGCGACCGGCAAGGCGATCGCGGTGCACAGCCCGATCTTCTTCTTCGCCCAGTCGCGCGAACTGGCGGAGGAGGCGTTCCCCGGCGACATCATCGGCATCCCCAACCACGGCACGCTGCGGGTGGGCGACACGCTGACCGAGGCGGACAGGGTCCACTTCATCGGCCTGCCCGATTTCGCGCCCGAGATCCTGCGCCGGATCAAGCTGGGCGATCCCACCAAGACCAAGCAGCTGCGCACCGCCTTGCAGGACATGGCCGAGGAGGGCATCACGCAGGTGTTCCACCCCGCGCTCGGTTCGTCGTGGATCGTCGGCGTGGTGGGCCAGCTGCAGCTGGACGTGCTGATCTCGCGGCTCCAGGCCGAATATAAGGTCGACGCGTCGTTCGAGCCTTCGCCGTGGGAGACAGCGCGCTGGATCGCGGCGGACGATGAGGCGTCGCTCAAGACCTTCCTGGGCAACAACCGCGGCGCCGCCGCGACCGACCGCGACGGCGCCCCCGTGTTCCTGGCCAAGGACCAGTGGGAGGTGAACTACGTCGCTCAGCGCAACCCCGACCTCCGCTTCACCGCGACGAAGGACCGCGCGCGGGGATGAGGGGGGTCCTCCGCTCCCCCGCCCTCTGCGTCATCCCAGCGGAAGCTGGGATCTCGTGGAACAGGAGTGCCCCAGCTACGGGAGATCCCAGCTTTAGCTGGGATGACGGGAGGCGGGAGTAGATGAAGCGCCTCGCCGCTGCCCGCACGTTGATCGCGCACATTGCCGCGAAGCTCGACGCCGATCTCTCGATCGAATTGTGGAACGGCGAGATCCTGCCGCTTGGCACGCGCGCCCCGCGCGACGATCTGCGCATCGTCGTCCGCTCCGCCGACACGATCGGCCGGCTGCTGCGCCACCCGCGGCTCAAGACGATCTTCGAGCTCTATGCCGGCGGCGACCTCGATGTGGCCGGCGGCAGCCCGCTCGAGGTGCTCGGCCGCTGGGAGCATCTGAGGGCGGTGGGCTTGCGCAAGAGCCTCGACAAGGCGCTGGTGGCCCGCACGGCGCTGCCGTTCCTGTTCAAGCCCCGCGCCGAGGGCGCCTCGCCCGGCTGGCGCGGCAGCGTCGGCCGGCTGTTCGGCCGCGGGCGCGACGAGGCGGAGATGATCCGCTTCCACTACGACGTGTCCAACGCGTTCTACGCGCTATTCCTCGATCCCGAGATGCAATATTCCTGCGCGGCGTTCGCCGACGAAAGCATGTCGCTCGCCGACGCGCAGATCGCCAAGCTGGAGCTGATCTGCCGCAAGCTGCGCCTGAGGCCCGGCCAGCATGTCCTCGACATCGGCTGCGGCTGGGGCGGCCTGGCCGTGCACGCCGCGCGCTATTATGGCGTCGTCGTGCACGGCGTGACGCTCTCCGCCGAGCAGCTTGCCTTCGCCGAGGACAAGATCGCGGCGCTCGGGCTGGAGGATAAGGTCACGCTGGAGCTGCGCGACTATCGCGCGATCGAGGGGGCGGAACGCTACGACCGCATCGTCCAGATCGAGATGTTCGAGCATGTCGGCCTCGACAACCATGACGTGCATTTCGAGACGGTGCGGAACCTGCTCAAGCCGCGCGGCCTGTATCTCCACCAGGCCACCACGCGGCGGGCGACGCGCGACATCGCCAGGTTCCGCAAGCCCACGCCGTACCAGGGCGTGATCAACCGCTTCATCTTCCCCGGCGGCGAGCTCGACCATATCGGCCTCAGCGTCACCAACCTCGAACGGCTGGGGTTCGAGGTGCACGACGTGGAAAGCTTCCGCGAACATTATGTGCGCACGCTGAAACTCTGGAGCGACGCGCTCTTCGCACACCGCGCGGCAGCCGAGGCCGAGATCGGCGCGGCGCGGACGCGGTTGTGGCAGCTCTACTTCGCGCTGTTCGCACTGGGGTTCGAGCGGTGTCTGTGCGGCAACTTCCAGACGCTCGCGTCGAAGCGCCAGCCGGGGCCGTCGGGATTGGCGCTGAGCGGGCGGCCGGGGGTTTGATTCCGATCCAGCCGTCATCCCAGCGAAAGCTGGGATCTCCCGGAGTTGGGACGCGACGTTCGACGAGACCCCAGCCTTCGCCGGGGTGACGGGTGATCGTTACGAGGTCAAATGCGTCACCCGCTCCTCCACCACCGCATCGATCGACCAGGCCAGCGGGGCCAGCGTCCGGCCCTGATAGCGTGCCGGCTCGCGCGACAGGTTGAACAGGCATAGCAGCCGCTCGCTCCCGCCCTCGCGTTCGAACGCGAGCACGCCGTGCGGCGCATCCAGGAAGCGCATCGCCCCTTCCCGCAGCGCGGGATGCGCGCGGCGGAAGGCGAGCGCGGCGCGGTAGGAGGCGAGCACCGAGCCGGGGTCGGCATCCTGTCCGTCCGCCGCAGCCACGCGGTGCTCGGCCGGGATCGGCAGCCAGGGCGTGCCGGTGGAGAAGCCCGCGTTCGGCGCGTCCCGCTCCCACGGCATCGGCGTGCGGCAGCCGTCGCGGCCCTTGAACGCCGGCCAGAAGCGGATGCCGTAGGGATCGCGCAGCTCCTCGAAGCGCAGCGCGGCCTCCGCCAGCCCCAGCTCCTCGCCCTCGTACAGGCAGATCGCGCCGCGCAGCGAGATCAGCACCGCGATGCACAGCTTGGCCAGCTGCGCCGGATCGTCGCCGGGCTGCAGCCAGCGCGTCAGGTGGCGGACCACGTCGTGGTTGGAAAAGGCCCAGCATACCCAGCCCCGCTCCAGCGCGACGTGGAACTTGGCGAAAGAGGCGCGGATGTGCGCGGAGCTGAAGTCCGGCCCGAGCAGGTCGAACGTGTAGCACATCTGGAGCAGGTCCCGGCCGGCGGTATATTCGCCCACCGTCTGCGGCGATCGCTCGCCGTCGCCCACCTCGCCCACTGCCACCGCGCCATATTCGTCCAGCAGCGCGCGCAGGCGTTTCAGGAACGGCAGGTTCTCGGGGCGGGTCTTGTCGTAGAGATGCTCCTGGAAGCCGTAGGGGTTCACTTCCGGATATTCGTTCGATCCGGCGGTACTCGGCGGGTTGTCGCGCAGTTCGGGGTCGTGGAAATAGTAATTGACCGTGTCGAGGCGGAAGCCGTCGACGCCGCGCTCCAGCCAGAAGCGCATCTCCGCCAGCAGCGCGTCCTGCACCGCCGGCGCGTGCAGGTTGAGGTCGGGCTGCGAGCTCAGGAAGTTGTGCAGATAATATTGGCGGCGCACGCCATCCCATTCCCATGCCGATCCGCCGAAGATCGACAGCCAGTTGTTGGGCGGCGTGCCGTCAGGCCTGGGATCGGCCCAGACGTACCAGTCGGCCTTGTCGCCGGTCCGCGACGCGCGGCTCTCGCCGAACCAGGCGTGCCGGTCGGAACTGTGCGAGATCACCTGGTCGATCAGCACGCGGATGCCGGCATCGTGCGCCGTGGCGACCAGCGCATCGAAATCGGCCAGCGTACCGAACAGCGGATCGACGTTGCGGTAATCGGACACGTCATAGCCCATGTCGGCCATCGGCGAGGTGAAGAAGGGCGAGATCCAGATCGCATCCACGCCCAGCGACACGATGTGGCCGAACCGGTCGAGGATGCCGCGCAGATCGCCCACGCCGTCGCCCGAGCTGTCCTGGAACGAGCGCGGATAGATCTGGTAGATCGAGGCACCCCGCCACCACTCGCCTGCCATCAACATGCCTCCAGGAACAGGACCGCGCGCGGCGGAACGGTGAACGCTCCGCCCATAGCGTCATTCCCGCGTTGGCGGGAATCCCTTGACACACCGTCGGCGGACGAATCGCGCCAGCGCCCCGGCAGCATGAACGCCAGCGGCGCACGCGACCGGTTGAACAGGACCGCAACCCCGTCCAGCCGCATCGCCATGCCCGGCGCCGCCGGATCATTCCAGTCCCGCTCCCACATCGGTTGCCCGGACGGGGCGAGCCACGCGACGTCAGCGTCGGTCAGAAAGCGCGGATCGCGCAGCACCGCATGCCGCCGCCGGACCGCCGCGAGGCTCGCGACGAACGCCTCGAGTTCCCGGTCCCGCCCCGGCCAATCCAGCCAGGTCAGCACATTGTCTTGCGCATAGGCGTTGTTGTTGCCCTGCTGGCTGCGGCCGAACTCGTCGCCCGCGGTCAGCTGGATCGTCCCGCGCGAGGCGAACAGCGTGGCGAGCAGCGCGACGGCATCGGCGCGGCGGGCGGCGCGGATCGCGGGATCGTCGGTCGGCCCCTCCGCCCCGTTGTTCCACGACGCGTTGTCGTTATGCCCATCGCGATTGCCCTCGCCATTCTGTTCGTTGTGCTTGGCCGCATAGGCGGTGACGTCGGCCAGCGCGAAGCCGTCATGCGCGGCGACGAAGTTGACGCTGTGGGTGGCCTGCCCGCCGAACAGGTCGCTCGATCCCCCCAGCCGCGTCGCGAAATCGCCGATCCGCCCATCGCCTCGCCAGAAGCGGCGGACGTCATCGCGGTAACGGTCGTTCCATTCCAGGAACGGGGCGGGGAACTGGCCCAGCCGGTAGCCGCCGGGGCCGATGTCCCACGGCTCGGCGATCAACACCCGGTCGGCCAGCAGCGGATCGGCGGCCAGCTCGGCGAACAGCGCGGCATGAGGATTGAACCCGTCCGCCCCGCGCGCCAGCACCGTCGCCAGATCGAAGCGGAAGCCGTCCACCCCCGCCCGCACGACGAAGTGGCGCAGCGCATCCAGGATCAGCCGCCGCACCGCCGGATGTTCGCAAGCGAGCGTGTTGCCGGTGCCGGTGTCGTTGATCAGCGTGCCGTCGGCGGCGTGGCGGTAATAGACGCGGTTATCCAGCCCGCGCAGCGATAGCGTGGGGCCGAGCGCATCGCTCTCGCCGGTATGGTTGAACACCACGTCCAGGATCGCGCCGATCCCCGCCGCATGCAGCGCGGCGACGGTGGCGCGCAGCTCGCCGATCCCGCCGGGCGCGAGACGGGGATCGAGCGCCAGGAAGCCGACCGGGTTGTAGCCCCAGCCGTTGGCCAGCCCCAGCGGCGGCAGGTGGCGCTCGTCGATCCACGCCGCGATCGGCATCAGCTCGACCGCATCGACGCCGAGGCGGATGAGGTGATCGATGACCGCCGAATGGCCCAGCGCAGCGATCGTGCCGCGCAGCAGCGGCGGCACGTCGGGGTGCAGGATCGTGAACGGCCGCACCGGCAGCTCGTAGATCAACCCGCCCGGTGCGAAGTGCGGAGGCGCGTGCGGCACCGGATCGGGCAGGCGGGTGACGATCGCCTTGGGGACGAGCGCCGCGGTGTCCGCACCGTACCGGCCGAGCAGCGGATCGTAGCGACAGGGTCGGTCGATCGCGACGGCGTACGGATCGACCAGCAGCTTGGCGGGATCGAACCACAGGCCGGCGGCGGGATCGTAGCGCCCTTCCGCGCGCAGGCCGTAGCGCGTGCCGGCGGCAAGGCCGGGAACGGACGCCGAATGGACCGCACCCTCCCGTTTCAGCATGATCCGATCGGTTTCGCGGTCGGCCTCGTCGAACAGGCAGACGAACAGCCGCTCCGCCTCTTCCGACCGCACCGAGAAGCGGACGCCGCCGGGGGCGGGGCAAGCGCCCCACGCTCCTTCCGCCAACGTCACGCTACGGGCGAGGCGCCGGCGAGGGATCGAAACAGGTCGGCGTAGCGCGCCGCGCTAGGCCCCCACGAGACATCGGCGCGCATGCCGTTGCGCTGGATCATGCGCCACTGCGCCGGCTGCGCGAACGCATCGCACATCCGTGCGATCGCGTGGCGCAGCGCATCCGCCGACAGCGGCGCGAACTGGAAGCCGGTCGCGACGCCCGCCGCCAGCGCCGCCGCGTTCGCATCGACGATCGTGTCGGCCAGTCCACCCGTGCGCGCCACCACCGGCACGCAGCCGTAGCGGAGGCCACATAGCTGCGTCAGCCCGCACGGCTCGAACCGCGACGGGATCAGGATCGCATCCGCCCCGCCTTGCATCAGGTGGGCGAGCGGCTCGTCATAGCCGGTAAGGATGGCGATGCGGCCGGGGTGGCGCGTCGCGGCGGCCCCGAACGCCTGCTCCAGCGCCCGCTCGCCCGATCCGAGCACCGCCAGGCTGCCGCCCATCGCGACCAGATCGCCGGCGACGGCGGCGAGCACATCCATGCCCTTCTGCCCGGTCAGCCGGCTGACGACGCAGAACAGCGGGCCTTCGCCGGGTTCGAGCCCGAAGCGCGCAGCCACGGTGGCCCGGTTCACCGCGCGGTTGGCCGTGGTGCGCGCCGAGAAGGTGCGTGCCAGGTACGGATCGTGCGCGGGATCCCACACGGCGGTGTCGATGCCGTTGACGATACCGTGCAGCGCGGCCCCGCGCGCATTGATGACGCCCTCCAGCCCCATGCCGAATGCGGGCGTCCGGATCTCCTGCGCGTAGGTCGGGCTGACGGTGGTGATCGCGTGCGCCGCCTGCAGCCCGCCCTTCAGGAACGAGACGTCGCCATAATATTCCAGCCCGTCGATGCCGAACGCCACCGCCGGCAGGCCGAGCGCGGGGAAGATCGCCGGCGCGAACCGGCCCTGGAAGGCGAGGTTGTGGATCGTCAGCACGCCCGGCACGCCGCTGGCGCCTTGGCGGAGATACACCAGCGCCATCGCCGCCTGCCAATCGTGCGCGTGCACCAGCGCCGGGCGGAAGCCGCGGATGGAGCCGGCGGCGATATCGGCCGCGACCCGCGACAGTGCGGCGAAGCGCCGCCAATTGTCCGGCCAGTCGCGGCCGGCCGCATCCGCATAGGGGCCGCCGGCGCGATCGAACAAGGCGGGCGCCTCCAGCACCAGCAGGTTGAGCCCGGCCACGTCCGCGCGCAGCAGTCGCGCCTTCCCGCCGAACAGATCGGCATAGCGTGCCACCGCCCGGGGCTGGCCCAGCCGCGCCAGCACGCCGGGATAGCCGGGCAGCAAGGTCGTCACCGCCACGCCCTGCGCGGCGAGCGCCAGCGGCAGCGCGCCGGCCACGTCGGCCAGCCCGCCGGTCTTCACCAGCGGGTAGACTTCGGAGGCGACCGACAGCACCCACATCGGATCAGGCGCGCAGCCTTTCCACCATCTCCTTGGTGATCAGGCAGATGCCGTTGTCGGTGCGGCGGAAGCGGCGCGCATCCTCCTCCGCATCCTCGCCCACCACCAGGCCGTCGGGGATCTGAACGCCGTGATCGATCACCACGCGCCTGAGCCGCGCATGCCGCCCGATCGAGCATTCCGGCAGCACCACCGCCGAATCGAGCCGGGCATAGCTGTGCGCGCGCACCCCGGTGAAGATCAGGCTCTGGTAGATCTCCGCGCCCGAGATGATGCAGCCGCCCGCCACCAGCGACGATACCGCGAGGCCGCGGCGATGCTCGTGATCGTGGACGAACTTGGCCGGCGGGGTGATCTCGGCATAGGTCCACAGCGGCCAGGAGCGATCGTAGATGTCGAGCTGCGGCAGCACGTCGGTCAGGTCGATGTTCGCTTCCCAATAGGCGTCGATCGTGCCGACGTCGCGCCAATAGGCGCCGCGCTCGGTGCCGCCGGTGACGCAGCTGTTGGTGAAGCGGTGCGCCACCGCCTTTCCGTTGGTGACGATGTACGGGATGATGTCCTGCCCGAAATCGCGCTTCGATCCCTCCTGCGCGGCGTCGCGGCGCAGCTGGTCCATCAGGAAGCGGGTGCGGAACACGTAGATGCCCATCGATGCGAGCGCATAGCCCGGCCGGTCGGGCATCTCGGGCGGATCGGCCGGCTTCTCGACGAAGGCGGTGATCCGGTCCGTGCCGTCGACGTGCATCACGCCGAACCCGCTCGCCTCGGCCTTCGGCACCTCCAGGCAGCCGACGGTCACGTCCGCGCCCGCCTCGACATGCTGGCGCAGCATGATCTCGTAATCCATCTTGTAGATGTGGTCGCCCGCCAGGATGACCATATATTCGGGGCCGTAGCTCTCGATGATGTCGATGTTCTGGTAGACCGCGTCGGCGGTGCCTTCGTACCATTGGAATTCGGAGATGCGCTGGCTGGCGGGCAGGATGTCGAAGCTCTCGTTGCGCTCGGGCCGCAGGAAGTTCCAGCCGCGCTGGAGGTGGCGGATCAGCGAATGCGCCTTGTACTGCGTCGCCACGCCGATGCGGCGGATGCCCGAGTTGATCGCGTTGGAGAGCGCGAAGTCGATGATCCGGGTCTTACCGCCGAAATAGACCGCGGGCTTGGCGCGCCGGTCGGTCAGCTCGTTCAGCCGGCTGCCGCGGCCGCCGGCGAGCACATAGGCCATCGCGTCGCGCGCCAGCGGCTGTTCCCGTGCCATCTACCCTCTCCTCATGCGTCATACGCCAGGAACAGCGTCGCGAGCGGGGGCAGCGTGACGTGCGCGGCGATGCCGCCGGGCCCGTCCGCCGCTTCTATCCCACCGAGATTACCGACGCCGCTGCCGCCATAGGGTTCCGCGTCGCTGTTGACGATCTCGCGCCAGCGGCCCGCCGCCGGCAGCGGCACGCGGTAGCCGTGGCGGACGACCGGGGTGAGATTGGCGATCACCGCGACCGGCGGCGCACCCGGCGCGCGCCTGACCCAGGCGAAGACCGAGTTGGCCGCATCGTCCACGATCAGCCACGCGAAACCATCGGGCTCGCAGTCGCGCGCGTGCAGCGCGGGGCGGTCGCGGTAGGCATGGTTCAGGTCGCGCACCAGCCGCTGCATGCCGGCGTGCCGCCCGTCGCCCAGCAGCTGCCAGTCGAGCGGACGCGCCTCGCTCCACTCGCGGATCTGCGCGAACTCCTGCCCCATGAACAGCAGCTTCTTGCCGGGGTAGCCCCACATGAACGCGTAGTAGGCGCGCAGGTTGGCGAAGCGCTGCCAGTCGTCGCCGGGCATCTTGCCGATCAGGCTGTGCTTGCCGTGCACCACCTCGTCATGGCTGAGCGGCAGGACGAAATTCTCGCTGAACGCATAGGTCAGCCCGAACGTGATCTCGCCGTGATGATGGCGGCGGTGGATCGGCTCGCGCGCCATATAGGTTAGCGTGTCGTGCATGAAGCCCATGTTCCACTTGAACCCGAAGCCCAGGCCGCCGGCGTGCACGGGCGCCGAAACGCCGGGCCAGGCGGTCGATTCCTCGGCGATGGTGACGATGCCGGGATGGCTGCCATAGACCGCCGCGTTCATCTGGCGGAGGAACGCGACCGCCTCCAGATTCTCGCGCCCGCCCGCCGTATTGGGCAGCCATTCGCCGGCCTTGCGCGAATAATCGCGGTACAGCATCGAGGCGACGGCATCCACGCGCAGGCCGTCGAGATGGTAGCGCTCCGCCCAGAACAGCGCGTTATTGACCAGATAGCTCGCCACCTCGCGCCGGCCGAAATTGTAGATCGCGGTGTCCCAGTCGGGGTGGTGGCCCAGGCGCGGATCCTCATGCTCGTACAGCGCGGTGCCGTCGAACCGGGCGAGGCCGTGCGCGTCGGTCGGGAAGTGCGCCGGCACCCAGTCGAGGATCACGCCCAGCCCGGCGCGGTGCGCCCCGTCCACGAACCGGGCGAACCCCTCCGGTTCGCCGAAGCGCGCGGTGGGGGCGTAGAGGCCGGTGGTCTGGTAGCCCCAGCTGGGATCGTAGGGAAATTCGCTGATCGGCAGGAGCTCGATATGGGTGAAACTCATTTCGACGGCGTAGGGGATCAGCCGGTCGGCCAGCTCGTCCCAAGAGAGGAAGCCGCCGTCGGCGTGGTTGCGCCACGATCCGGCATGGACCTCGTAGATCGAAATCGGCTGGCGGCGCGCATCGGCGGAGGCCCAGAAGGCGCGGTGCGCTTCGTCGCCCCAGTCGTGCGCCGGCGGCGCGGCGACGATCGAGGCGGTGGCGGGGCGCAGCTCCGATCGGAAAGCGAACGGATCGGCCTTCAGCGGTAGCAGCGTTCCGTCCGCCCCGACGATCTCGAACTTGTACGCCGCACCGGGGCCGAGATCGGGGACGAATATTTCCCACACGCCGATGTCGCGCCTGAGCCGCATCACATGCAGCCGCCCGTCCCACGCGTTGAAATCCCCCACCACCGACACCCGCCGCGCGTTCGGCGCCCATACCGCGAAGTGGACGCCGGCGGCGCCTTCATGCACGATCGGATGCGCGCCGAGCTTGTCGAACAGGCGGGCATGCGTGCCCTCGGCGATCAGGAAATCGTCGATCGGGCCAAGCACCGGGCCGAACGAATAGGCGTCGCCGACGTCCCAGCTCTCGCCACCGCGCGCGGCGCGGTAGCGCAGCGGTTGGCGGAACGGGATGTTGACCGGACCGGCGAAAAAGCCGTGGCCCATTGCCGCCAGCGTGCCGGCTGCCGTGCCAGCGAGGGTGAGCGCCTCAACCCGCTCGGCGCCGGGAATAAAGCAGCGCGCGACGAAGCCGGCGTCGCCGTCATGCACGCCCAGCACCGCGAATGGATCGGAACCGCGGCCAGCGATGATGGCTACGATGTCTTGGTGATCGATCACCGCGCAAAGCTCCCTCTCCCCAGCGGGGAGAGGGCTGGGGTGAGGGGGAGCGAGCCGCAGGCAAGCGTGCCACCTGCGAGGTCGGACGCCCTCACCCAACCCTCTCCCACATGGGAGAGGGCTTTGGCGGCCGCTTCGCTCAAACCGGGATCCCCCAGATTTCGCGGGCATATTCCTTAATCGTGCGGTCGGACGAGAACCAGCCGACGCGCGCCACGTTGCGCACCGCCTTGGAATACCAGACCGCGGGATCGGCCCAGAGCGCATCCACCCGCCGCTGCGCCCGCGCATAGGCGTCGAAGTCGGCGGCGACCATGAACCAGTCATGCTCGTACAGCCCCGCGACCAGCCCGGCATAGCGGCCGCGGTCGTCGGGCGAGAACACGCCCGATCCGATCGCCGTCAGCGCCTGCGCCAGCTCGGGCGACCCTTCGATCACCGCGCGAGGATCGTACCCCGCGGCGCGGCGCTCCGCGATCTCGGCGGCGGTCAGGCCGAAGATGACGATATTGTCCTCGCCTACATGGTCGCGGATCTCGATATTGGCGCCGTCCAGCGTGCCGATCGTCAGCGCGCCGTTCAGCGCGAACTTCATGTTGCCGGTGCCCGACGCCTCCAGCCCGGCGGTGGAGATCTGTTCGGACAGGTCGGCCGCCGGGATGATCGTCTCGGCCAGCGAGACGTTGTAATTGGGCAGGAACACCAGCTTCAGCAGCCCCTGCACCGCCGGGTCGCGGTTGATCACGCGCGCCACGTCGTTCGCCAGCTTTATGATCAGCTTGGCATTGTGGTAGCTGGGCGCCGCCTTGCCGGCGAAGATCTTGACGCGCGGCACCCAGTCGCGGTGCGGCTGGCTGCGGATCTGATCGTACAGCGCCACCGCCTCGACGATGTTCATCAGCTGGCGCTTATATTCGTGGATCCGCTTGATGTGGACGTCGAACAAGGCGGACGGATCGACGCGCACGCCGGTGCGCTCGCGGATCAGCTGCGCCAGCACGCCCTTGTCCGCGCGCTTCACCGCGGCGAAGCGCTCGCGGAAGGCCGCATCGTCGGCATGCGCGTCCAGCGCGTGGAGCGCCTCGGCATCGTCGAGGAACGCATCGCCGATCGTCTCGCGCAGCAGTGCGGTGAGCGCCGGGTTGCACTGCATCAGCCAGCGCCGGGGCGTGATGCCGTTGGTCTTGTTGTTGATCCGCTCCGGATACAGCCGGTGGAGATCGGCGAACACGGTCTGCTTCATCAGCTCGGTATGGAGCGCGGAGACGCCGTTCACGCTGTGCGATCCGGCGAAGGCGAGGTTGCCCATGCGCAGGCGCCGCTCGCCGCTCTCCTCGATCAGCGAGATCCGGCGGATCGCGCCGTCATCGAGGCTCCCGCCGTCGCGCGCGGCGCGCAGCATCTGCGCGTTGATCAGATAGGCGATCTGCATGTGGCGCGGCAGCAGTCGCTCGAACAGCGGCACCGGCCAGCTCTCCAGCGCCTCGGGCAGCAGCGTGTGGTTGGTGTAGGCGAAGGTGCGCTGCGCCATGTCCCACGCGTCGGCGAAAGCGAAGCCGTGGACGTCGACCAGCAGCCGGATCAGCTCGACCACCGAGACGGCGGGGTGCGTGTCGTTCAGGTGGATCGCGGCCTTGTCCGGCAGCGAGCGCAGGTCGCCGAACTGCTGGAGGTGGCGCCGCAGGATGTCCTGCAGCGAGGCGGAGGAGAAGAAATATTCCTGCCGCAGCCTGAGCTCCTGCCCGGCGGGGGTGGAGTCTGCCGGGTACAGCACGCGCGCCAGCGCCTCGGCGCGGTTGCTCTCGCGGAGTGCGCCGATATGGTCGCCGGCGTTGAACGCATCCAGCAGGATTGGATCGATCGGCTGCGCCGCCCACAGCCGGAGCGTATTGACCCGCTTGGCGCGCCAGCCGACGACCGGCGTGTCGTAGGCGCTGGCGATCACGCGCTCGCTCGGGCGCCACGTCGCGCGGCCGTCCTCGTCCTCGTGCGGCTCGACCTCGCCGCCGAAGCCGATCTCGTAGGCGGTCTCGCGCCGCTCGAACTCCCACGGATTGCCGTGCGCCAGCCAGTTCTCGGGCAGCTCCATCTGGGCGCCGTCGACGACCTCCTGGCGGAAGAAGCCGTGGACATAGCGGATGCCGTAGCCGTAGGCGGGCACGTCCACCGTCGCCATGCTCTCCATGAAGCAGGCCGCCAGCCGCCCCAGCCCGCCATTGCCGAGCGCCGCATCCGGCTCCAGCGCGGCGATCATGTCGAGTTCGACGCCCAGCTCGGCGAGCGCGCCCCGCACCTCCTCCAGCATGCCGACGTTGGAGGCGGCATCGCGCATCAGGCGGCCGATCAGGAATTCGAGGCTGAGATAATAGACC
>CAXUMU010000006.1:0-35145 GCA_964252145.1 uncultured Sphingomonadaceae bacterium | reverse complement strand
CCGGCAGTCCGTTCGTCGATCGGCCGGGCTTCGACGAGGGCGACGAGACCGCCTTCACCCCTACCGGCGCGGCATGGACGGCAGCCGATGGCGTGCTGCACGCACCGGATGCGGGGGCGGCGCCGCAATTCGCCCTGTTCGGCGATGCGGGCTGGACGAATTTCCAGCTGAGCGCCGCGATCGATCCGGGGCAGGGCATGGCCGGCGTCGCGATCGCGGTGGGCGTGTCGGGCGGATCGTCGCGCGCGCTGGTGGCGTGGGTCGACGGAGGGGGCCGGCGGCTGACGATCGCGTCGCGGATCGGCAGTCTCGAAAGCGAACTGGCGGCGGTTGCGCTGCCCGAGGCGTCCCAGGCACCCTATCTGCTGGAGCTGATCGCCTATGACGACGTGCTCCTGGCCCGCGTCGGCACCGCGCAGGTGAGCGTGCCGCGCGACGACTTCCGCGCCGGCCAGGCCGCGCTCGCCGCGCGCGGCGGAGCGGGCTTCGCCTCGCTGATGCTGGACGGGCTGGACGGCTACCGTTTCGAGTTCACCACCAGCCGGTTCGACGATTTCGCCGGCCACATCGCCAGCTTCAAGGGCGTCGGCGCGTTCGATACGCCCGGTGCGCCCATGTCGTCGCCCAAAGCGCTGCTGCAGGACGGTGCGGACTTCGCCGCCTGGACGACCGCGCTCGCGCTGCCGCTGCGCACGGGCGTCGAACGGCTGGAGATCGGCGTGCACCGCGCCGGCGACGCGATCGACCTGCTGCTGATCGAAAGTCCCGAACCGCTGGGCGCGGACGTCACGATCGCGCTGTTCGCGGTCGGCGGCGGCGGCATCGAGACGGCTGCGGCGACCGCGACCGTCCCCGCGCCGGACGGCGCCGCCGCGATCCTGGTGCCGCTCGCCGCGGACGGGACGGCGGGGACGCTCCCGCCCGGCGGCTACCGGCTGGCGTTCCGGCTCGACCGCGTGCGCTACCGCGCGGCGGTGCCGGGTGCCGACAGCAACTTGCGCCAGACCGCGTCGATCACGCTTACTCTGTGACGGTCGGCACAATCATCATCGGTGGGACCGATACTATCGTCAAGTAATCGCTTCGCTGGATCATTGCCCGACTCGCCGATCGCGCGCAGGATCAGCTTGAGAGAAAGACAGGAGGGGCACGATGGACAGACGCGCATTCGTGGGCGGCGGGCTGGCAGGACTGGCGCTCGCCGCATCGGGACTGGAAGCGGAACGGCCGCAGAAGGGGCCGATCATCAAGCGACCGCCGTTCAAGCTGTGCCACATCCGCGCCGACATCCGCCATCTGACGCCCGCTCAGCTGGCTGCGTTCAAGACCGGCGTGTCCACGATGATGGCGCGGCCCGCCAGCGATCCGACCAGCTGGTCGTACCAGGCGGCGATCCACGGCTCGCTTGCCTCGCCGACGCATCCGCTGTGGAACAGCTGCGAGCACGGCTCGATCCACTTCTTCAGCTGGCACCGCCTGTTCCTCTATTATTTCGAGCGGATCCTGCGCGCCGCCTCGGGCTCGTCCTCGCTGACGCTGCCCTATTGGAACTGGCAGGCGCAACGCGCGCTGCCGGCGCCGTTCGTCGATACCAGCGCCGGCAATCCGCTGTTCACCAGCCACCGCAGCGCGGCGATGAACAGCGGCGCGCTGCTGCCGACCTCTTCGGTCTCCACCACCGCCAGTTTCGCCGAGACCAACTTCACCAATTTCTCCGGACAGTTCGAGGGGACGCCGCACGGATCGGTCCACGTCTCGGTCGGCGGCTGGATGGGCAGCGTGCCCACCGCCGGTGCCGATCCGATCTTCTGGCTGCACCATTGCAACGTCGATCGGCTGTGGGAGCGGTGGCTGGCGCAGGGCGGCGGCCGCGCCAACCCGGCGACCGCGGCGTGGCTGAACCGCAGCTTCACCTTCTACGACGTGAACGGCCAGCAGGTGACGCGGCACGCATCGGATGCGCTGAAGACCTGTGCTACGCTCGGCTATAATTATGAGGTGCTGCGCTTCGTGATCAGTCCTGCGATCCTGGCCCGGCTGCTGCCGCTGACGTTCGTGATCGCCGCGGACGCGCCCGCGGCGGCGGCGGAACGGCTGACGCTGGCCGGGCCGATGACGCGCGCGCCGATCGCGCTGGGCCCGGTGGCGAACCGGCTGGGCGCGAGCAGGCAGGTGCTGCTGGCGTTCGAGGGCATCCGCGTGCGCGATCCCGAGGGCTATTACGAGGTGTACCTCAACCCGGCCAAGACCGAGGGCCTGAGCGAGCGCGATCCGAGCTACGCCGGCAACCTGGTGTTCTTCGGCGCGCCGGTGGAGGGCCAGCCGATGGACCATATGGCGCATCAGGGCGGCGACCGCCGCGTGTTCGACGTCACGTCCAAGCTCGCCGACCTGCGCAAGCGCGGGCTGGCCCGGGGCGGCGAGCTGAACGTCGTGCTGATGCTGCGGCTGCCCGAAGGTGGCCGCGAGCCGGCCAAAGCCGAGGGCGTCCGGGCGGTGGTGGAGCGGGTGCGGCTGGTGGCGCAGTGACTGCTCCCTCTCCCGTGCGGGGAGAGGGCTGGGGTGAGGGGGAGCGAGGCGTAGCCGAGCGTCCTACCTCTTCGTTCGGGGACCCTCACCCAACCCTCTCCCACATGGGAGAGGGCTTTCGCTTCAAAACCCCGTCCGCCCGGCGAACAGCGTCCGCGTCGCGCCGCCGATCCACAGCCGGCCGTCCGCGTCCTGCGCGATCCGGACGCGGCCGGTGCGGCCGAGCCGCGTGCCCTGCGCGGCGACCCACGGGGCCGATGCCCGTCCGCTTTCAAGCAGCCACTGCGCGACCGAGGCGTTGAGGCTGCCGGTCACCGGGTCCTCCACCAGCAGGCCGCTTGCATCGCTGAAGAAAGCGCGCACCTCGAACGCCGCGTCGCCCCCCGCAGCATGCGGGCCGACGAGACCGAGGTCCCAGCGCCGATCGTGGTGCCGTGCCGGCTCAACCGCCAGCACCGCCGCGGCCGAGCGCAGCAGCAAGGCGACCCAGCCGGGGCCGTTGTCGGCCCACCGCGCCTCGACGATGTCGGCGACGTCGATGCGCAGCACCGCGGCGATCTCGGCCACCAGCGCCGGATCGACCGGGCCGGAACGGAGCAGCTTCGGCGCGGCGAAGGCCAGGCCGCCGGCGTCGCGACGGACGGAGACGAGCCCGGCGCCGCATTCCTGCACGATCCGGTTCGGATCTCTGGGGACGCCGCCCGCGTCGAGCCACGCGTGACAGCTGCCCAGCGTCGGGTGGCCGGCGAAGGGCAGCTCGCGCTCCAGCGTGAAGATGCGGACGCGGTAGTCGGCGCGGGCGTCGGTCGGGGGCAGCAGGAAGGTCGTTTCGGACAGGTTGAGCCAGCGCGTGATGCGCTGCAGCTCGTCCGTATCCAGCCCCTCGGCGTCGGCGATCACGGCCAGCGGATTGCCGGAGAAGGGCGCGTCGGCGAACACATCGACCAGGCGGAACGCGCGCGGCATCAGGCGGCCTTCGTCATCGCGAAGATGCCGCTGGCATTGCCGCTGTCGAAGCCCAGATCAAGCCTGCCGGTCGCCGGATCCATGTCGCGGGTGATGAACTCGTAGAAGGAGCCCGGCACCGCGCGGACGATCGCGCCGCCTTCCGCACCCACGAACCGGCGCTCCACCGTATCGGCGCGCAGCGCGGTCTGGCGGACGCGGCCGCTGGTCGATACCTCCACCTTGTCCTTGATCGACCAGCCTTCCGCCTTCAGCCGGGCTGCGAGCGCGTCGACATCCTCGACCCGGTCGGTCGCATGGTTGAAGGCGTTGCCCTCGGTCGCGATCCATGCCGCCTCCGCGGATTGCGCCCGTAGCGCCTCATAATTGGCGAGTGCGACGGGGCCGTGGTGGCGGCCGAACGCGGCGGCGATCGCGGGCAGGCCGGCGGCGGCGCGATCGAACGCGACCCGGCGCTCCGCGGCGAAGTCGGCCAGCAACGCCTGCGCGGCATCGTCCAGCGGATCGACCGAGTTGCCGAACACGTTCTGCGCCGCCTCGGCGAAATCCGCGTCGAAGCGATCGACGTGGAGCTCGCTGACGAAGAATTGAGGGATCGTCTCGGGGAAATCGCGCTGCCGGTAGCCGCGCCCGGTCATCCGGAGCGCTGGCAGCGGATACACACCCGCGACGTGGTAGCCGAGCGGCTCCAGCAGCCGCTTGAACGCCTCCTCGCCGGCGGGCAGCGCGCCGGTCGGGCCGGCGGCGAAGCGGATCGTGCGCAGCGCGCCGTGATCGAAGCAGACGCGGCCGCCGGAGCCGGTCCGCTCGGCGACATAGGCCGCCCCGCTCGGCACGCGGGCGAGCAGCCCGTCGAACAGCACGACGTTCAGCGCCATCGCAAACGCGGCGCGCGGCACCGCGTCGCCATCCTGCGCCAGCAGCGCCGGATCAATCGCCAGCGTCGCCAGCGCGCGCCGGGCTCCATCGTCGCCCAGCGCGGCGCACACCAGCCGTTCGATCGTGCCCATCATCGTCTCCCATACGCGCCGGGACCAAGGCGCGCCCTTCGGATTGCACCAACCCCGTTCGTGTCGAGCGACGTCGAGACATCCGCACCGGCATCGAACGTGTCCCGACTACGCTCGACACCAACGGGATGGAAGGTGGTGCGACGAACCGTCATCCTCGATCCGGCGCGAATCCTTTCACGCCCGCCGCCGCAGCCGCGCGAACAGGCTCCGGTCCGCCAGGATCTCGCGCGCCGCATTGTGCCCCGGCGCGCCGGTCACGCCGCCGCCGGGATGCGTGCCCGCGCCGCACATATACAGGCCGGACAGGGGTCCGCGATAGGCGCCGTGGCCCAGCATCGGCCGCGCGGACCAGAACTGGTCCAGCGTCATGTTGCCGTGCATGATGTCGCCGCCGATCAGCCCGAACTTGCGCTCCAGGTCGAGCGGCGAGTGGATCTGGCGCGCGATCACCGAGCGCGCGAAGTTCGGCGCATATTTATCCACCGTCGCGACGATCAGGTCGGCGGCCGTTTCGCGCTCGTCGTCCCAGCTGCGCCCGGCGGGCAAATCGGGCGCGAACTGCTGGCAGAACAGGCTCGCCACATGCTGCCCGGGGGGTGCCAGGCCGTCGTCGATCGTGGAGGGGATCAGGACCTCGACGATCGGCTCCTTCGACATGCCGAAGCGCTTCGCATCGGTGAAGGCGCGGTCCATATAGTCCAGCGTGGGGGCCAGGATGATGCCGCTCTGGTGATGCTCGCCGGCGCCCGGCAGCGCGGTGAAGTCGGGCAGCTCGGACAGAGCGACGTTCATCCGGAACGTGCCCGATCCGGTCTTGAACGATCGGATGCGACGCAGGAAATCCGCCGGCAGATCGGACGACGCCACCAGCCGCTCGTACAGCAGGCGCGGGCCGACATTGGCGACGATCGCCTTGCCGATCACCTCCTCGCCGCTTTCGAGCCGGACGCCGACCGCCTTGCCCCCGTCCACCAGCACGCGCGCCACGGGCGATTCGACGCTGATCTCGGCGCCCGCGGCCTGCGCGACCTTCGCCATGATCTGCGTGATCGCGCCCATGCCGCCGACCGCATGGCCCCACGCGCCCTTCTTGCCGTTCACCTCGCCGAACACGTGGTGCAGCAGCACATAGGCGGAGCCGGGCGTGTCGGGGCTGGCGTAATTGCCCACCACCGCGTCGAAGCCGAACGCCGCCTTCACCGCCTCGCTGTCGAACCAGCCGTCGAGGAAGGTGCGCGCCGATTTCACGAACAGGTCGAGCACGTCGCGCTGGCGTTCGATCGGCAGCCCCGCGATGCGGCGGCCCTGCCGCGCGGCCTCCACAAGCGTCTTCAGCCCGTCGCCCACGTTGGGCGGCGATTTGAGCGCCAGATCGCGCAGCACGTCCGCCACGCCCTCCAGCGCGTCGTAATAAGCCGGCAGCGTCTGCGCGTCGCGGTTGGAGAATTTGGCGAACTCGGCCTGCGTCCGCGCGAGGCCCCCGCCCAGCTTCAGATAGCCGCCGTCGGGCTGCGGCAGGAAGTTGGAGATCGGCCGCTCGATCACGCGGTAGCCGTGATCGGCCAGCCGCATGTCGGCGATCACCTTGGGGTTGAGCAGGCTGACGGTGTAGCTGGCGACCGAGTTGCGGAAACCGGGATGGAACTCCTCGGTCACCGCCGCGCCGCCCACGATGTGCCGTCGCTCCAGCACGCGCACCTTCAGCCCCGCGCGGGCGAGGTAGAAGGCGCAGACGAGCCCGTTATGGCCGCCCCCGATGATGACGGCGTCATATTGCTTGGTCATTAGGCAAGCCCCTCCCTTTCAAGGGAGGGTCTCTTGGAACCCCATCCCGGCGCGGGGGCGCGGTGGTGGCGGGATTGGGGGATCAGCGAGCGCATGCGGCGGCAGAAGCTGCGGAGCGACACTTCAGTCTCGCCCAGCGGCCCGACAGCGAAGCTGCGCGAGGCCATGCCCGCCTGCACGCGCGCGATCAGCGCGCTGTCCTCGGCATTGACCTGCCGGTTGATCCGCCAGTTGAGGTAGCGCGCCGCCTTCATCTCGCGCCGCTCGTCGGGGATGGCGTAGGCGATCTCGCGCACCAGCGTCTCGGTGGGCGAGATGGGCAGGAACTGCATGAAATCGACCTGGTCGGGGTAGATGTCGAACGCCAGGTTCGGCCACAGCTTGAAATAGGTCCACAGGCGCTGCCGCTCCGCTGGCAGATGGGGCACGCTTGGCAGCAAGCGCTGATAGGCGCGCTCGGACGGGTTGGCGGAGGGGCGGTCGAGGATCGGCCCCCACATCTTGTCGACATGGGGTTGCGCCTCGACGCCGTAGCCGTCGCCCATCAGCCGCTTCAGCCCCGGATGCGCGACGGCGATGTGCAGCCCGTCGGAATAATTGTCGGCGACGTTTTTCCAGTTCACAGACCGGGGACGCAGCGTGACGCGGCCCAGCGCACGCAGTTCCTCGAAGCGATACGGCGCGATCTCGCGTGCGTAGGGCGCCATCATCTCGGCCACCGACGGCCCGCTGCCGGCAAGGCGGACGAAGACGAAGCCGTGCCAGATCTCGTGCTCCACCGCGGCCAGCCCCAGCGCGGCCGTATTCAGATCGGGGTAGGTGCCGCGTAGCGGCAGCCCGGTCAGGCGGCCGCCGTTGTCGTAGGTCCAGGCATGATAGGGGCAGACGATCTTGCGCGCGCAGCCGGAAGGCCCATCCAGCAGCCGCGCGCCGCGGTGGCGGCAGACGTTGGTGAAGGCGCGCAACGTCCCGTCGTCGCCGCGGATCGCGACGATGCTTTCGCCCAGATAGTCCAGCGTGTGATAGTCGCCGGGGGCGGGGAGGTCGCTGACGTGACACATTACCTGCCACGCCGGGCGCATCACCCGCTCCATCTCCACCGCAAAATATTCGGGATCGGAATAGGTCCAGCCGGGCAGGCTCCAGCCCTCGTCCGGATCGATCTCGGCCTTGGGCGAAGGCGTGCTCGCCATGCTGATGCTCCGGCAGTGTCGCTGCCCCTGTGCCACGTTTTGACGCGCCCGCAAGACTGTGCGCAGGATACGGCATGCCCGCCCCCTGCGCCGCCCGCTGATGGAAGAGCCCGCGCCGCGCCGCGGGCGGGTGCTCGGCTTCTGGATGTGCCTGGCGCTGGTCGTCGGCAACATGATCGGCTCGGGCGTGTACATGCTTCCCGTCAGCCTCGCGCCCTATGGCTGGAACGCGGTGTTAGGCTGGGGGATCACGATCGCCGGCGGGCTGTGCCTGGCATGCGTGTTCGCGCGGCTGGCGAGCGCGCTGCCGCTGGCGGGCGGGCCCTATGCCTATACGCGCGAGGCATTCGGGCCGACCGCGGGGTTCCTGGTCGCGTGGAGCTACTGGATCTCGCTGTGGGTGGGCAATGCCGCGATCGCGACCGGGGCGATCGGCTATCTGACGGTGTTCTTTCCCGCGATCGGGCGCATTTCCGGCATGCCGGCGCTGCTCGCCTGCGCGATGGTGTGGCTGTTCACCGCGATCGCCTGCTTGGGCGTGCGCGCGTCGGGCGGGGTGCAGCTGGTGGTGACGATCGCCAAGGTGGTGCCGCTTGCCGCGGTGATCCTGCTCGCCGGCTGGCTGCTCTGGCACGGCGCGCCGGTCGCGCCGTTCCACGCCGCGCAGATCGGCGGCGGCGGGATCACCGCCACCGTCGCGATCACCTTGTGGGGGCTGCTGGGCGTGGAGTCCGCGACGATCGTGGCCGAGCGGGTGAAGGATCCCGAGCGCACGATCCCGCGCGCGACATTGTGGGGCACCGCGCTGACGGGGGTGATCTTCCTGTGCGTGTGCTCCGCCGTCACGCTGATGCTGCCGGCGGCGCGCGTCGCCGGCTCCAGCGCGCCGCTCGCCGATTTCGTCGCCAGCTTCGTCGGGCCGGGGGCGGGGCTCGCCGTGGCGGCGGTGGCGGCGGTCAGCGCGATGGTGGCGCTCAACGGCTGGATCCTGCTGCAGGGCGAGCTGCCGTGGGCGATGGCGCGGGACGGCGTGTTCCCGCGCTGGCTGGCGCGCAGCTCGCGCCGCGACGCCCCGGTCCGCGCGCACCTCGTCTCCAGCGGGTTGCTGACGCTGGTGGTGCTGATGAACTATTCGCGCACCACCGCGCAGCTGTTCACCTTCATCGCGCTGCTGGCGACCACCGCGTCGCTGGTGATGTACCTCGCCTGCACCGCCGCGGCGCTGGTGCTGATCCGGCGCGGACGGATCTTGGGTTCGCCCTGGCTGGTCGCGGTCGCGCTGCTCGCCGGGATCTATTCGCTGTGGACGATCTACGGCGCGGGCGCGGAGGCGGCGGGCTGGGGCTTCGCGCTGCTGCTCGCCGGGCTACCGGTGCACCTGCTGATGCGGCGCTATGCCGCCGCGCCGGCGCGGGGCGAGTTGCGGACCGCCTGAGCCCAGCCAACCGAGCTACCCTGCGTCATCCCAGCGAAAGCTGGGATCTCGCTCAAACGGAGCGCGCCGATCGCCGAGATCCCAGCTTTCGCTGGGATGACGTGGTGGCGGGTTAGCGCATATCGATCGCACACGCACAAACGGAGTTGCGGATATAAAGATATCCTTATATGATTATGTCACAGAGTCGGTCGTACGCCGCTCCCGGTGTCCGGGCGGCGAACCAGAAGGAGGATGGACAATGCCCAGCTACCTCGTGCGCGTGGTCCGCGATGGCGGTGCTCCCCAGGAATTCGTGGGCATCTACGTCGCCAATTCGATCGATCAGCTCGACGCGCTGGTGGATCAGCATTGCGCCACCTGCGCCTGCGAATATGCTCAGCTGCCCACCGACAGCCTGTACATCGCCGATCACGCCGTGCCTGGCCCGTCGGCGCCGTACGAAGGCGACGGCACGGAGCCGGCCTTCTTCGGCGAGCAGGCGTCCGGCGACGACTGGTACAAATTGTTCTTCGGCGACCGCGAGCCGGTGTGGGCGTCGCTGTGCGAGCGCGCCTGGCAGTCCGACGAGGAGCGTCATGCGGTGATCGAGGCGGCGCGGGTCCAGCTGCACGCCTGATCTTCGCGCGCAAGGAAGGGAGCGAGCCATGAGCATATCGATCATGCAGCTGAACGAAGCGCGCCGCGCGCTCGACGAGCCGCTCTACGCCGACGTGGCGGGCGACGCGCAGGTGTCGTTCGAGTTCTTCCCGCCCAAGACCGAGCGGATGGACGAGGCGCTGTGGGCGGCGTTCGAGACGCTGGCGCCGCTGAACCCGCGCTTCGTCTCGGTCACCTACGGCGCCGGCGGCACGACGCGCGAGCGGACGCATGCCACCGTCGCCCGGATCGTGCGCGAGACCGAGGTGCCGGCCGCGGCGCACCTGACTTGCGTCGACGCCAGCA
Source organism: uncultured Sphingomonadaceae bacterium (assembly GCA_964252145.1). GTDB lineage: Bacteria > Pseudomonadota > Alphaproteobacteria > Sphingomonadales > Sphingomonadaceae > JAQGLK01. The sequence continues at coordinate 25,279 of CAXUMU010000006.1, read as the reverse complement.
AGGCCGAATTGGCCGAGATCGCGCACGCTTATTGGGAGGCGGGCGTCCGCCACATCGTCGCGCTGCGCGGCGATCCGGCGGGGGTGGGGGACCGCTTCGTGCCCCACCCGCAGGGCTATGCCAACGCGGCCGAGCTGGTGGCGGGGCTGCATGCGGTCGCGCCGTTCGAGATCTCGGTCGCGGCCTATCCCGAGACGCATCCCGACGCCGCCAGCCCACAGGCCGATCTCGACAATCTGAAGGCCAAGCTGGACGCCGGGGCGACGCGCGCGATCACGCAGTTCTTCTTCTCGCCCGAGGTCTATTTCCGCTTCCGCGACCGGGCGGCCGCCGCCGGCATCACCGCCGAGATCGTGCCCGGCATCCTGCCGGTCTCGAACGTCGCGCAGACGCGCAAGTTCGCCGCCATGTGCGGGGCAACTATTCCGGCGTGGATGGACCGGCTGTTCGAGGGGCTCGACGACCATCCCGCCACGCGCCAGCTCGCCGCCGCGGCGATCTCGGCCGAGCTGTGCCGCAGGCTCTATGCCGGCGGGGTCCGCCAGTTCCATTTCTACACGCTCAACCGCGCCGAGCTGTCGTCCGCGATCTGCCACCTGCTGGGCCTGCGCCGTACCCCGATCGCGCTGGACCGCGCGGCATGAGCGAAGCCGCCGCGGCTCTGCGCGCCGAAGCCGCGAAGCGCATCCTGCTGACCGACGGCGCGTTCGGCACGATGATCCAGAACGAGGGCTTGAGCGAGGGGGACTATGCCGGCTCGCTCGGCCTGGCCGCCGACCAGAAGGGCAATAACGACCTGCTCTGCCTGACCCGGCCCGACATCATCGCCGCGATCACGCGCGGCTATCTCGATGCGGGATCGGACATCGTCTCGACCAATACGTTCAACTCGAACGAGATCAGCCAGGCCGACTATGCCGCCGAGCATCTCGTGGCCGAGCTGAATCTCGCGGCCGCGCGCATCGCCCGCACCGAGGCCGATGCGGCGAGCTTGCGCGACGGCAAGCGGCGCTTCGTCGCCGGCGCGCTGGGGCCGACCAACAAGACGCTGTCGCTCTCGCCCGACGTCAACGATCCGGGCTACCGCGAGGTCGATTTCGATCGGATGGTCGCGGTCTATGCCGCGCAGATCTCCGCGCTGCTGGACGGCGGCTGCGACTTCATCCTGGTCGAGACGATCTTCGACACGCTGAACGCCAAGGCCGCGATCATGGCCGCGATCGACGAGGGCGACCGGCGCGGCTTCGTCGTGCCGCTGATGCTGTCGATGACGATCACCGACATGTCCGGCCGCAACCTCTCGGGCCACTCGGTCGAGGCGTTCTGGCACACCGTGCGCCACGCCCGGCCGCTGACGATCGGGCTCAACTGCTCGTTCGGCGCCGAGCAGCTGCGCCCGCACGTCCAGGCGCTGTCCGCCGCCGCCGATGCGCTGGTGATGGTCTATCCCAATGCCGGCCTGCCGAACGATCTGGGCGAATATGACGAGGCGCCGCACACGACGGCCGGATTGATCGGAGACTGGGTGAAGAGCGGGTTCGTCAACGCGGTCGGCGGCTGCTGCGGCACGACGCCCGCGCACATCGCCGCGATGGCGAAGGCGGTCGCGGGCAAGCCGCCGCGGCGTCTGCCCGAACTGCCGCGCGTCACCCGTCTCGCCGGGCTCGACCCGATGACGCTCGCGGCATGACGGCTGCCCGCACCCTGCCCGTGGAAGAGCCGGTCGAGGATCTGGCGGCCGCCAACGTCGCGCGCTTCGTCAATGTCGGCGAGCGGACCAACGTCACCGGTTCCGCCGCGTTCAAGAAGCTGATCATGGCCGGCGACTATGCCAAGGCGGTCGAGGTCGCGCGCCAGCAGGTCGAGAACGGCGCGCAGGTGATCGACGTCAACATGGACGAGGGCCTGCTCGATTCAGAGCAGGCGATGGTCACCTTCCTCAAGCTGATCGCCGCCGAGCCCGACATCGCGCGCGTGCCGGTGATGGTCGACAGCTCGAAATGGAGCGTGATCGAGGCGGGGCTGAAATGCGTGTCCGGCCGGCCGATCGTCAACTCGATCAGCCTGAAGGAAGGCGAGGTGCCGTTCCTCAAGGTCGCCCGCCGCGTGCGCGCCTACGGCGCCGCGGTGGTGGTGATGGCGTTCGACGAGACCGGCCAGGCCGACACGCTGGCGCGCAAGGTCGATATCTGCGGCCGCGCCTACGACCTGCTGGTCGCGGACGGGTTCGATCCCGAGGACATCATCTTCGATCCCAACATCTTCGCGGTGGCGACGGGGATCGACGAGCATCGCCGCTACGCGCGCGACTTCATCGAGGCATGTGCCGCGATCCGCCAGCGCTGCCCGCACGTCCACATCTCGGGCGGCGTCTCGAACCTCAGCTTCTCGTTCCGCGGCAACGAGCCGGTGCGCCGCGCGATGCACTCGGTGTTCCTGTACCACGCCATCCGGAACGGCATGGACATGGGCATCGTCAACGCCGGGCAGCTCGACGTTTACGACGCGATCGAGCCCACCTTGCGCGAAGCGTGCGAGGACGTGATCTGGGATCGCCGCGACGATGCGACCGAGCGGCTGATCGCGATCGCCGAGACGTTCCGCGGCACCGACGCGGTGGCCGAGAAGGCGGCGCAGGAGTGGCGTTCGTGGCCGGTCGCCAAGCGGCTGGAACATGCGCTGGTGAAGGGCATCGACGCGCATGTCGTCGAGGATACCGAGGAAGCGCGCCTCACCTTCGCTCGCCCGATCGAGGTGATCGAGGGGCCGCTGATGGACGGGATGAACGTCGTCGGCGACCTGTTCGGATCGGGCAAGATGTTCCTGCCGCAGGTGGTGAAGTCCGCGCGCGTGATGAAGAAGGCGGTCGCGCACCTGATCCCGTTCATCGAGGCGGCGAAGGAGGTCGGCGCGCGCGCCAAGGGCCGCATCGTCATGGCGACGGTGAAGGGCGACGTCCACGATATCGGCAAGAACATCGTCGGCGTCGTGCTCCAGTGCAACGGCTATGAGGTGATCGATCTCGGCGTGATGGCGCCGTGGAGCAGCATCCTGAAGGCGGCGGTGGACAACGACGCCGACATGATCGGCCTCTCCGGCCTGATCACCCCCTCGCTCGACGAGATGGTGACGGTGGCGCAGGAGATGGCGCGCGCCGAGATGACGATGCCGCTGCTGATCGGCGGCGCCACCACGTCGAAAGTGCATACCGCGCTGCGCATCGAGCCGGCCTATGCCGGGCCGGTGGTGCACGTGTTGGATGCCAGCCGCGCGGTGGGCGTCGCCTCGACGCTGATGTCGGACACGCAGCGCGACCCGTTCGTCGCGAAGACCGCGGCGGAATATGAGGCGGTGCGCGTCGCCCGCGCGGGCAAGGGTCAGAGTGCGCTCGTGCCGCTGGAGGCCGCGCGCGCCAACGCCTTCCCGACCGATTTCACGCTCAAGCCGCCCGCGCCGCTTCGCCCCGGCGTCCACCTTTTCGAGGATTGGCCGCTGGAGGATCTGCGCGCGATCATCGACTGGACGCCGTTCTTCCGCGCGTGGGAGCTCGCCGGCAACTACCCGGCGATCCTGAACGACGAAGTGGTCGGCGAGAGCGCGCGCAGCCTGTTCGCCGATGCGCAGGCGATGCTCGACCGGATCGTCGCCGAGAAATGGCTCACCGCCAAGGGCGTGGTCGGCCTGTGGCCCTGCCGGCGGGATGGAGATGATGTGCTGATCACCGGATCCTCCCCGTGCCGGGGAGGATCTCGAGGTTCGCATGCCCTTCCTGCGCCAGCAGATCGAGAAGCGCGCGCCCCGCGCCAATATGTGCCTGGCCGATTTCATCGATCCGGCGGGCGACTGGATCGGCGGCTTCGCGGTAACCGCGGGGCACGGCATCGAGCCGCACCTCGCGCGGTTCAAGGAAGGCCATGACGATTATTCGGACATCCTGCTGAAGGCGCTCGCCGACCGGCTGGCGGAGGCGTTCGCCGAGCGGATGCACCAGCATGTCCGCACCACCTTGTGGGGCTATGCGCCGGGCGAGCAGCTCGACGTCGATGCTTTGATCCGCGAGCAATATCGCGGCATCCGCCCCGCGCCCGGCTATCCCGCCTGCCCAGATCATTCGCTGAAGCCGCTGCTGTTCGACCTGCTTGACGCCGAGTCCGCGACCGGAATCACGCTGACCGAAAGCTTCGCGATGCTGCCGACCGCGGCGGTGTCCGGCTTCTACTTCGGTCACCCGCAGGCGGACTATTTCGGCGTCGCGCGCGTCGGGCGCGACCAGCTCGCCGAATATGGCGCGCGCCGCGGCGTGGACATCGACGTGGCGGAGCGCTGGCTCCGGCCCAACCTTGACTGAGCTGGCCGTCCTCGACGCGCCGGTCGCGGCGAAGCGCGTGCCGCTGCACGATCTGCACCTCGCACTCGGCGCGCGGATGGTGGAGTTCGCAGGGTACGATATGCCGCTGCACTATCCGGCCGGGATCATGGCCGAGCATCGCCATACCCGGACCGCCGCCAGCCTGTTCGACGTGTCGCACATGGGCCAGATCCGCCTCGCCGGTCCTGACGCCGCGACGGCGCTGGAGCGGCTGGTGCCGGCCGACATCGCCGGCCTCGCGCCCGGCCGCCAGCGCTACGCGCTTTTCACCAACGACGCCGGCGGCATCCGCGACGACCTGATGGTCGCCAACCGTGGCGATCACCTGCTGCTGGTCGTCAACGCCGGCTGCAAGGAGGCCGACGAAGCCTATCTGCGCCATGCGATCGGCCAGGAATGCGAGATCGCTGCGCTGCACGACCGCGCGCTGCTCGCCCTGCAAGGGCCGGGAGCCGAGGCGGCGCTGGCCCGGCTCGATCCGCTAGCGACGGCGATGCGGTTTATGGACGTGGCCGACCTGTTGATCGCCGGCGTGCCCTGCGTCGTCAGCCGCTCGGGCTATACCGGCGAGGACGGCTACGAGATCGGCATGGCCTCGGCCGACGCGATCGCCGTCGCCGAAGCCCTGCTCGCGCAGGGCGCGGTCGCTCCCGCCGGGCTGGGCGCGCGCGACAGCCTGCGGCTGGAAGCGGGCCTGTGCCTCTACGGTTCCGACCTCGACGAGGCGACGACGCCGGTCGAGGCGGCGCTGGAATGGTCGATCCCGCGCCGCCGCCGCGAGGGCGGCTTCCCGGGTGCCGACGTCATCCTGGCCCAGCTTGCATCCGGCCCCGCGCGCCGCCGCGTCGGCCTGCTGCCGGAAGGGCGCGCGCCGGTGCGCGGCGGCACGCTGCTGTTCGGCGCCGAGCAGGATGCCGATCCAGTGGGCGAGGTCAGCTCCGGCTGCTTCGGCCCCACCGCCGGCGTGCCGGTCGCGATGGGCTATGTCCGCAGCGATCTCGCCGCGCCGGGCACACGCCTGTTCGCCGAGCTGCGCGGCCGGCGCGTGCCGGTCTCGGTCGCTGCGCTGCCGTTCGTCGCCACCTCCTACAAGCGGGCCGTCACAGCATGATCTACTACACCGCCGATCACGACTGGCTGAAGCTGGACGGTGAGATCGCGACGGTCGGCATCACTGCGCATGCCGCGAACGCGCTGGGCGATCTGGTGTTCGTCGAGCTGCCCGCGGTCGGCACCGCGCTCGCCAAAGGCGATGTCGCCGCGACGGTCGAATCGGTGAAGGCCGCGTCCGAGATCTATGCCCCCGTCGGCGGCGAGATCGTTGCGGTGAACGACGCGCTGGAGGGTGCGCCCGAGCTGGTCAACGGCTCGCCCGAGGAGGGCGGCTGGCTGTTCAAGCTGCGCCTGTCGGCGCCCGCCGAGATCGACGAACTGCTCACCGTGGAGCCAGCGTGATGCGTATGGACAGCCTCTGGGCCGGCGCGCGGCCCGATGCGGACGAATTCGCCCACCGCCACATCGGCCCGGACGCGTCCGAGGTCGCCGCGATGCTGGCGCGGATCGACGCGGGCTCGCTGGACGAGCTGGTCGCGCAGACGCTGCCCGGCGCGATCGTGGACGATGCGCCGCTGGGCTACGGCGCGGGCCTGACCGAATATGAGGCGCTGGCGCGGATGCGCGCGGTCGCGTCGCGCAACCGCGTGCTCACCTCGCTGATCGGCCAGGGCTATCACGGCACGATCCTGCCGCCGGTGATCCAGCGCAACCTGCTGGAGAACCCGGCCTGGTACACCGCCTACACCCCCTATCAGCCCGAGATCAGCCAGGGCCGGCTGGAGGCGCTGCTCAACTACCAGACCGTCGTCACCGAGCTGACCGGGCTGGACATCGCCAACGCCTCGCTGCTGGACGAGGCGACCGCGGCGGCCGAGGCGATGGCGCTGGCGAAGCGCGTCGCCACCAGCAAGGCGAACGGCTTCTTCGTCGATGCCGACTGCCACCCGCAGACGATCGCGGTGCTGCGCACGCATGCCGAGCCGCTGGGCTGGACGCTGGTGATCGGCGATCCCGAGCAGGACCTCGTCGCCGATGACGTGTTCGGCGGGCTGTTCCAATATCCCGGCAGCAGCGGCCGCATCCGCGATCCGCGTGGCCCGATCCGCGCGCTGCACGAGGCCGGCGCGATCGCCACGGTGGCGGCCGACCCGCTCGCGCTGACGCTGCTCGCCTCGCCGGCGTCGCTGGGCGCGGACATCGCGATCGGATCGATGCAGCGCTTCGGCGTGCCGATGGGCTATGGCGGGCCGCACGCGGCGTACATGGCGGTGCGCGACGCGTTCAAGCGCTCGATGCCGGGCCGACTGGTGGGCGTCTCGATCGACAGCCACGGCCGCCCCGCCTACCGCCTGGCGCTGCAGACGCGCGAGCAGCATATCCGGCGCGAGAAGGCGACCTCCAACATCTGCACCGCGCAGGTGCTGCTGGCGATCATCGCCGGCATGTATGCGGTCTATCACGGGCCGGAGGGGCTGACGGCGATCGCGCGGCGAATCGCGCGGCTCACCGCGATCCTCGCGGCGGGGCTGCGCACCGGCGGGATCGCGATCGAGCATGCGAGCTTCTTCGATACGCTCACGCTGCGCATCGGCGGCGGTGTCGAAGGCATCCGGGCGCGGGCGCTGGGGCTGGGCCTCAACTTCCGCTACGTCGGCGAGGACCGGATCGGCATCAGCCTGGACGAGACCAGCAGCGTCGAGACCGTCCGCGCGGTGTGGCGCGCGGTGCTGGGCCACGACGCCGACGAGTCGGGGCTGGACGTCGCCGACGGCGTTCCCGCCGACCTCGCCCGCAGCGGGCCGTTCCTCACCCAGCCGGTATTCCACGCGCACCGCTCCGAGACCGAGATGCTGCGCTACATCCGGCGGCTGAGCGACCGCGACCTGGCGCTCGACCGCACGATGATCCCGCTCGGCTCGTGCACGATGAAGCTGAACGCGACGGCCGAGATGATGCCGCTCAGCTGGCCCGAATTTTCCGGCCTCCACCCGTTCGCGCCGGCCGACCAGGCCGAAGGCTACCGCGCGCTGACCGACGATCTCGCCGCACGGCTGTGCGCGATCAGCGGCTATGATGCGGTGTCGCTCCAGCCCAATTCGGGCGCGCAGGGCGAATATGCCGGGCTGCTCGCGATCCGCGCGTACCACCGCAGCCGCGGTGACGAAGCGCGCGACATCTGCCTGATCCCGTCCTCCGCGCACGGCACCAATCCGGCCTCGGCGCAGCTGGCGGGCATGCGCGTGGTGGTGGTCGGCTGCGACGGCGCCGGCAATGTCGACGTCGCCGACCTCGGCGCCAAGATCGGCCTGCACGCCGATCGGCTCGCCGCGATCATGATCACCTACCCCTCCACCCACGGCGTGTTCGAGACGGCCATCCGCGAGATTTGCGACATGGTCCACGCCGCCGGCGGGCAGGTGTATCTGGACGGCGCCAACCTCAACGCGCAGGTCGGCCTCGCCCGGCCGGGGCACTACGGCGCCGACGTCAGCCATTTCAACCTGCACAAGACCTTCTGCATCCCGCACGGCGGCGGCGGGCCGGGGATGGGGCCGATCGGGGTGCGTGCGCACCTGGCGCCGTTCCTGCCCGGCCATCCGCATCTCGGCGGCGACGGCGCGGTATCGGCCGCGCCTTATGGTTCGGCCTCGATCCTGCCGATCTCCTGGGCCTATATGCTGATGATGGGCGACGCGGGGCTGAAGCGGGCGACCCAGGTCGCGATCCTGAACGCCAACTATATCGCCCGGCGGCTGGAGGAGCATTATCCGATCCTGTATCGCGGCGCGAACGGCCGCGTCGCGCAGCGTGGGGGGGGCGATATCCGTCCGATCGCGCAGGCGACCGGGATCAGCGTGGACGATATCGCCAAGCGGCTGATCGACTATGGCTTTCACGCGCCGACGATGAGCTTCCCCGTCGCCGGCACGCTGATGATCGAGCCGACCGAATCGGAGTCGCTGGCCGAACTGGATCGCTTCTGCGATGCGATGATCGCGATCCGGGGCGAGATCGCGGGCATCGAGCACGGCCGGCTCGCGGTGGCGGATTCGCCGCTGCGCCACGCCCCGCACACGCTGCGCGACCTGCTCGGCGCCGACTGGCACCGGCCCTATGCGCGCGCGCAGGGCTGCACGCCGGCGGGCGAGGGGGCGGACAAATATTGGCCGCCGGTGGGCCGCATCGACAATAGCTATGGCGACCGCAACCTGGTCTGCTCCTGCCCGCCGCTGGAGAGCTACGCCGACGCGGCGGAATAGCCCGCCGCGCCGGACGCACGGTCAGGCCGCGTCGACCAGGATCAGCTCGCTGTCTTCCAGCGCCGTCACGCTCAGCGTCTCCACGTCGCGGATCGCCGCGCCGTCGCGCGGACCCACGCGCACGCCGTCGATCCGCACCGCGCCGGTGGCCGGCACGAGATAGCCGCGGCGATCCTTGCCCAGCGGATAGTCGATCGTTTCGCCCGCCTTGATCGTCGCGCCCACGACGCGGGCGTCGGTACGGATCGGCAGCGCCTCGTCATCGCCCGCGAACCCCGAGGCCAGCGTAACGAACCGGCCCGAGCGCTCGCCCTTGGGAAAGGGGCGCGCGCCCCAGCTGGGCGCGACGCCGCGGCTGGTCGGCTGGATCCAGATCTGGAAGATCCGCGTCTCCACATCCTCCATATTATATTCGGCATGGGCGATGCCGGTGCCGGCGGACATCACCTGCACGTCGCCCGCCTCGGTGCGGCCTTCGTTGCCCAGATTGTCCTTGTGCGTGATCGCGCCCTCGCGGACGTAGGTGATGATCTCCATGTCGCGGTGCGGATGCGGCGGGAAGCCCGCGTGCGGCGCGATCACGTCGTCGTTCCACACGCGCAGATTGCCCCAGCTCGGGCGGGCGGGGTCGTGATAGTCCGCGAACGAGAAATGATGCCTGGCGTCGAGCCAGCCATGGTTGGCGCCGCCCAGGCTGGCGAAGGGGCGAAGTTCGATCATCGTGCGTCTCCGGTGGCCGGGAGTCGGCCGTCGGATGCCGATGTAGGTGCTCGCTTTGGGCACGCAAATGCTAGCCGCGCGGCGCGGCGGCGCGGGCAAGCCGGTCGTTGATCGCTATACCCAGACCCTGATCGGGGATCGGCGCGACGGCAATCCGTAACACCCTGTTCGCATCTGCATTATGTAGCGACGCGAACAGGTTGGCAGCCGCCTCTAGCAGGTCGCCAGAAGTCGACAGGGTATCGTTGCCGGCCACCGGCCCGAATCCGATCAGCCATTCGTCCGGCTCGGCGGCGGTGGCGTTCAGCCGCAGCGGCTTGCGCGGGGCGTAATGGCTGGCGAGCTGGCCCGGCGCCTGGATCGTGTCGGCCGCTGCCGCGATCGGTAGCCCGGCGACGTGCGCGATCGTATCGATCGCGATCGGCCCGGGACGAAGCAGGCGGACGGCGCCGGCACCGGCCGCGACGATCGTCGATTCGATCCCCACCGGGCACGGCCCGTCGTCCAGGATCAGCCCGATGCGCCCGCCCAGCGAGGCGGCGACATGCGCCGCGCTCGTAGCGCTGATCGCGCCGCTGGCGTTTGCCGAGGGTGCGGCCAGCGGCCGGCCGGTCGCCTCCAGCAGCGCGCGCATCGCGCGGTGCGCGGGCGAGCGTACCGCAAGCGTGGGCAACCCGGCGCAGGCGAGGCCGGCGATCGGCGTGTCCGGGCGGGCGGCCATCACCAGCGTGAGCGGACCCGGCCAGAAAGCGTCGGCCAGCCGCCGCGCCGCGTCGTTCACCTCGACCAGCCGTAGCGTCGCCGCAATATCGGCGACGTGCACGATCAATGGGTTGAAGGCCGGTCTTCCCTTGGCGACGTAGATCCGCGCGACCGCTTCGCCGGACGTCGCATCCGCCGCGAGGCCGTACACCGTCTCGGTCGGCACCGCGACCGGATCGCCGGACAGGATCGCCGCCGCGGCGCGCGCGATCGCCGCCGCGCCGTACGGCAGCGTCTCGGTCGCGAACGGCGGGTCCGGCGGGGTCACGGCCGCGGGCTATACCGCCGGCAGCGGGAAAGCCAGCAGCCACCCGCTCAGTCGGCGGGGACGAGCAGGCGGAAACGCTTGATCTGGCATTCGCCGCCCGATCGCGCATGGATCGCGTCGCGCCCCGCGCATAGTTTCCGGTCGGGCGACGGGGTGAGATAGAAGCCGGAATAATAATCGAGCGCGGGGCACGCATCCTCCAGCTCCGCACGCACGCGCTGGCCGCCACGGGCGAGCAGGTCGATGCTGTCGGGCGCCATCACCGCCGCGCCGGCGAAGCCGTCAGCAGCGATGCAGCGGGGGCCGCGCTTCTGCTTCCAGCGGACGATCGGCGGCGTGCGCGTCGTCGCCGGCACGCGGACGATCAGCCGCTCGTGCACGATGATCTGCGCGATCTCGGCCCGGACCGCGCGCGGCGCGACCGCCACGCCGCCCGCCGCCCCCGAGAGGGCGAGCAGCGCAAACGTCCCGGCGGCGATCACGAGTCGGCAACCATGTTGATCGAGGCAGATCGGCGGGGGCGCTTGAACATGCGATTAATTGGCAGGCGGGCGGGGGGCTGGTCTATAGCGCTGGCGATGCCGCTCAATTCCCCAACGCCGGATCTGCTCGCCCGCCTGTCCGTCCGCCTCGGACCGCGCGGCTTCACCCGTGACGCCGCCGATCTGGCGCCGTGGCTGACCGACTGGCGCGGGCGGATCCGCGGCGCGGCGGCGGCTTTGCTGTCGCCGGCCGACGTGGACGAGGTGGCCGACGTGGTGCGGATGGCGGCCGAGGCCGGCGTCGGCATCGTGCCGCAGGGGGGCAACACGTCGATGGTGGCGGGGGCGACGCCGCCCGCGGACGGATCGGCGCTGCTGCTGTCGCTGCGGCGGATGCGGGCCATCCGCTCGATCTCGCCCGGCGACAATGTCGCGGTGGCCGAGGCCGGCGCGATCCTGAGCGAGCTGCACGATGCCGCCGCCGCGGCCGGGCGGCGATTCCCGCTGTCGCTGGCGGCGAAGGGCTCGGCCACGATCGGCGGGCTCGTCTCCACCAATGCGGGCGGCACGCAGGTGCTGCGGTTCGGGCCGATGCGATCGTTCGTGCTGGGGATCGAGGCGGTGCTGCCCGATGGATCTCGCTTCGATGGCCTCTCGGCGCTGCGCAAGGATAATCGCGGCTACGATCTGCGCCAGCTGCTCGCAGGCGCGGAGGGGACGCTGGGCATCATCACCGCCGCGAGCCTGCGGCTGTCGCCGGCGATCGGCCGGCGCGCGGTCGCCTGGGTCGGCCTTGCCTCGCCCGACGACGCGCTGGCGCTGCTGCGCCGGCTGGAGGACGCCACCGGCGAGGCGGTGGAAAGTTTCGAGATCGTGCCGGCCGACGGCCTCGCGCTGGTACTGCGTCACATCGCGCGGGCGCGCGCGCCGCTGGCCGGACGCCACGCCTGGCACGTGCTGATCGAGGCGACCGCACCCGCCGGCGCCGCCGATCCGGCGGAATCGCTGAGCGAGGTGCTGGGCGCCGCCGCCGAAGCCGGGCTGATCGAGGATGCGGTGGTCGCCGCGAACGAGGCGCAGGCCGATGCGCTGTGGCTGCTGCGCGAGGAGATGTCGGAAGCCGAGCGGATCGACGGCATGGCCGCCAAGCACGACGTGTCCGTACCGGTCTCGGCGATGCCCGCGTTCCTGCGCGATGCGCGCGCGGCGGTGGAGCGCGCCTTCCCTGGCGTTCGCGTGCTGGCGTTCGGGCATCTCGGCGACGGCAACGTCCATTTCAACGTGCGGCCCCCGGCGGGCACGGACGGGCGCGGCTGGCTGGAGGGGCAGGGCAACGCGGTCTCGGCGCTCGTGCACGATCTGACCGTCGCGGCCGGCGGATCGATCTCGGCCGAGCACGGCATCGGCCAGACCAAGCGCGCCGAGTTCGCGCGCCTGATCGAGCCGGCGCGGCTGGCGGCGCTGCGGGCGATCAAGCGTGCGCTGGATCCGCAGGGGATCATGAACCCGGGCAAGCTGATTCCCTGATCCCGGAAAGCTTGCGCCCGTGGGCTTCGCGCCATAGACGGCGGCGACCTGCGCAACCCGGCCCGTCCGGTGCGCCACAACGACCCGATGTTGGGGGAGATCAAGACGATGGCGAGCACCCCGCCGAACGGCATGCCGCTGTTCTACAACCAGCTCATGCCGCTTTCGAGCGCCGCGCACGGCGACTGGCGTGCCCGCCGCAGCGAGCGCGCGACGTTCCTGATCGATGCCCATGCGGTGCCGGTGACGGTGGACGAATTCGCTTTGGTTCAAAGGCATTACCCGATCGTCTTCTCGGTGGGTGACAACCCGGTGCCGCTGGCGCTGATGGGCCTGAACGAGGGGGTGAACACCTTCATCGATGCCGAAGGCTCGCTGATCGACGAGGTCTACGTGCCGGCCTATGTCCGCCGCTACCCGTTCATGCTGGCGCGGCTGCGGCCCGACAGCGACGATCTGTCGCTCTGCTTCGATCCGACGACGGATTCGATCGGCGCATTCGAGGAAGGCGATCCGCTGTTCGTCGACGGCCAGCCGTCGGAGGCGACGCAGGCGGTGCTGGGCTTCTGCGAACAGTTCGAGCAGGCCGGCCAGCGCACCGGCGCGTTCATGAACGAGCTCAATGAGCATAAGCTGCTGATCGACGGGGAGGTGACGATCCAGCCCGAAGGTGCGCCGCAGCCGTTCATCTACCGCGGCTTCCAGATGGTGTCCGAAGACAAGTTGCGCGAGCTGCGCGGCGACGTGGCACGCAAGATGATCCAGTCGGGCCTGCTGGCGCTGGTATACGCGCACCTGCTGTCGATGAACCTGGTCCGCGACATCTTCGCGCGGCAGGTGGCGCAGGGCAAGATGCCGCCGGGTGCGCAGCTGGGCGCCTGATCCGCCGCGCCGCAGCGCATCCGGCGTTGCGTGATGGGCCGCCGATCCTGGACCGAAAAAGCCGCAATCTTCAATTGGGTAGCGGCGGGTGCTGCCACGCCGTTCCAAGCGCATCAGCGTACGGTCGTCCGGGCAAGCGGAGATGTTGCTGCATCCGCATGAAATTTGATGCCGTGTCTTGAAACGGAACCGTGCCCGGATTAGATTGTTCGTGATGCGTGGATCGTGTTCCCCTTTCGCGATCCCGCATTAGCGCATCTTCGGATGCGCTTCCTCCCTGAACCTTGGCCACCTCGTGCATCCGCACGAGGTGGTTTTTTATGCGCTTACTCCGCCGCGATCGCGGGGGCGGCGCCGGCCAGTTCGTCCGCCACCGCAGCCGCCATCGCCGCGATCAGCGCGGCGACGCGCGGCACGCCCTCGTTGGGCGTGCGCCGGTCATCGCCAAGATAGAGCGTGCGGTCGATCTCGATCTGGATCGCGTGGATGCCGCGTTGCGGGCGCCCGTGCCGATCGAGCGTGTAGCCGCCAGCATAGGGCGCGTTGCGCGCAACCGGCAGCCCCGCACCCTCCACTACCGCGATCAGCCGCTCCACCAGCCGGCCGCTGGCGCTATGTCCGTAGCGATCGCCGATCACGATGCGGGGCGGCGGCGCGGCGGTCTCGCTCGCGACCGGCGGCATCGAATGGCAATCGAGCAGCACCGCCGCCCCGAACCGCGCGCGCGCCGCGGCCAGCGCGGCATCGATCGCGGCATGATAAGGCAGATGATGGCCGGCGATCCGCCCCTCGATCTCGGCGGCCGGGAGCGGCGCGCGCCACAATTCGCCGATCCCGGCGATCCGGCGCGGCACGAGGCCTAGGCCGCCGCGCACCTTGGCCGACTGGATCAGCCGGTGCGCGGGCGGCGGCGGCGCGATCATGCCGCCGTCCAGCTCGCGCTCGTCGCGGTTGAGATCGAGCCACGCGCGCGCCGCCTGCGCCACGAACGCGGTCGCGCCGGCGGCGACGGCGTCGCCGATCAGCGCATCGGCGAAGCGATCCTCCAGCCCCTCCAGTCGCTCGCGCGACACGGTCGCGTTGGCCAGCATCGCGGCGGGATATTCCCGCCCGGCATGGGGCACGCTGAGCACGACCGGACCGACCGGGATCGCCGGCCCGAGGCGGACGAAGCTGGGCAGGGGCGGCAGGATGGCGGGCATCGCCGACAGCTAGGCACAGCCCCGGTGCGATGGCAATCGCCGAACGTGTCGGAGCGCCCGGCTGGAAAATCTTAAGCGCTTGGCGCATAGAAGCGGACCGGCCGCTGCATGGCGCACGGTACCTTCCCAAGGGGAGCGGGGCGATTCGGATTCTGCTGGCCGAAGACGATGATTCGATGCGCGTCTATCTGGCGCGCGCGCTGGAGCGCGTCGGCTATGCGGTGACCGCGGTGGATCGCGGCACGGCGGCGCTGCCGCTGCTGGAGCGCGAGAGTTTCGACCTGCTGCTGACCGACATCGTGATGCCCGAGATGGACGGGATCGAGCTCGCCCAGCGCGCCGGCGCGATCGCGCCGGGCATGCGGGTCATGTTCATCACCGGCTTCGCCGCGGTGGCGCTGCGCACGGGCGCGTCGCAGCCGCAGGCGCGCGTGCTGTCCAAGCCGTTTCACCTGAAAGACCTGGTCGCCGAGGTCGATCGCATGTTCCAGGTAGACAGCGCGACCGGCGCCTGAGCCGGCTTGCGCTGGCGGATATGCTCGATTAGAGGCGGTCGCCGTGGGCGTGTAGCTCAGTGGTAGAGCACTGTGTTGACATCGCAGGGGTCGCAAGTTCAATCCTTGCCACGCCCACCATTATTTTTGCAAATCAATATGTTGCTGCTCTCCCTTCGCATGTTGAAGGGTCGACGGTGCATCAATTGGGTTGTCACCGCGGAGGTGTTCCGGGGGTCACCGTGCCGCGAACGCGGTCTTCTCGTATCCTTACCGATCGTCTGCGGTCCGGTGCAGCCCGGAACGGTTTGGCACCTATCCCGCTGAAACAGGGAGCAGTACCCCGGCGCACGCCGGGGTCCAGCTACGCGCGGCCCGTTGCTGGACCCCGGCCTGCGCCGGGGTACGGATGCGACATTCTTGAGCGTAAGGTGTAATTGCCGAACCGGTCCGTGGGGAACGGCGGAGAGTAGGGCAGTGCGGCTTGCCTACGAAACCGGGGCAGCGACTACCGCCGTGTGTACCGGATCGCCCATCTCCAGCGCCATCGCCGCCAGCATCGCGGAGCCGCCTTCCTCGGCGGTGCTGGCGCCCATCCGCATGAAGGCGAACAGCTCGCGCCCGGTGCCACGGTGGGCGGCGGGGATCGTGGCCAGCGTGCGCGACGCCCATTCCACGGGCGGAACCAGTGCGTCGAGCGTGCCGTCGTCGCCGGACAGGCGGATCGGGTCGCCGTCGCGCAGCCGCGCCAGCGGGCCACCGGCCAGTGCCTCGGGGCTGACGTGGATCGCCGCCGGCACCTTGCCGCTCGCGCCGGACATGCGCCCGTCGGTTACCAGCGCGACGCGGAAACCCTTGTCCTGCAGCACGCCCAGCGGGGGCGTCAGCTTGTGCAGTTCGGGCATGCCGTTCGCGCGCGGCCCCTGGAAGCGGACGACGACGATCACGTCTCGGTTGAGTTCCCCCGCCTTGAACGCGCGCAACACGTCGTCCTGATCGCAGAACACCGCCGCCGGCGCCTCGATCGTCCAGCGCGAAGGGTCGACCGCCGACGTCTTGATCGTCGCGCGGCCCAGATTGCCCTGCACCAGCCGCATGCCGCCGTCCGGCTGGAACGGCGCGCTCGCGGGACGCAGCATGGTCTCGTCGAGGCTTTCGCGCGCGGGCACGAAGCCCAGCCGCTCCCCCTCCAGCACCGGGGTCATCGCATAGGCGCCCAGATCGCCGTCCCATACCGTCATGACGTCACGGTGAAGCAAGCCGTTGTCCAGCAAGGTGGAAATCGTGAAAGCCATGCCGCCGGCGGCGTGGAAGTGGTTCACGTCGCCCGAGCCGTTGGGATAGACCCGCGCGATTAGCGGCACCGCGGCGGAGAGCCGATCGATATCCTCCCAGTCGCACAGGATGCCCGCGGCGCGCGCGATCGCGGGGATGTGGATGACGTGGTTGGTCGATCCGCCGGTCGCGAGCAGGCCGACGATCGCATTGACGATCGCCTTCTCGTCGACGCACAGACCCAGCGGCCGATAGTCGCCGCCGTCCCAGCCGATCGCGGCGAGCCGGTGGACCGCGGCGCGGGTGAGTTCCTGGCGCAGCTTGGTGCCGGGGTTGACGAAGGCGGCCCCAGGCACGTGCAGCCCCATCACCTCCATCATCATCTGGTTGGAATTGGCGGTGCCGTAGAAGGTGCAGGTGCCCGCGCCGTGATAGGAGGCGCTCTCGCTTTCCAGCAGCTCCTCGCGCCCGACCTTACCCTCGGCATAGAGCTGGCGGATGCGTTGCTTTTCCTTGTTGGCGAGCCCTGAGGGCATCGGCCCGGCGGGGATCAGGATCGCGGGCAGGTGCCCGAAGCGTAGCGCCCCGATCAGCAGCCCCGGCACGATCTTGTCGCAGATGCCGAGCAAGGCCGCGCCCTCGAACATGCCGTGGCTGAGGCCGATCGCGGTGGAAAGCGCGATCGTGTCGCGGCTGAACAGCGACAGCTCCATGCCGGGCTGCCCTTGCGTCACGCCGTCGCACATCGCCGGCACGCCGCCCGCCACCTGCGCCGTTGCGCCCACTTCGCGGGCGAACAGCTTCATCTGCTCGGGGTAGCGATAGTAAGGCTGATGCGCGGAGAGCATGTCGTTATAGGCGGTGACGATGCCGATGTGCATCGCCCGGCCCGATCGGATCGCCGCCTTGTCCTCGCCCGCGGCGGCGAAGCCGTGGGCGAGGTTGCCGCAGGAGAGGTTAGGGCGATGGACGCCCTCGTCGCGTTGCTGCGCGATCATCGCCAGGTAGCGATCCCGCGTCGGCCGTGATCGCTCGACAATGCGGGCGGTGACGGCGGCGATGGCGGGATGGAGGCTCATGCAGGGCTCCAGTGAATGTCGATAGGCTGCTCCGCGCCGGCCAGCACGCGGCCGACCGGGACGGTGGACTTCGCGCCGTCCTTGATCGCCTTTTCAAGCACTTTGCGCTTGTCCTTGCCGGTGAGCACGAACATGATCGTGCGCGCCGAGAGGATCGCGCCGCGGGTCAGCGTGACCCGCGCGACGGGCGCCTCGGGCGGCAGCGGATCGGGCCGCACGCCCACCGCGCGGCGGCCCTTGGGGGCAGCGATCGCGCCCTCCAGGTCGGGCCCGGCCAGGATCGAGGCGGTATGCCCGTCGGCGCCGATGCCCAGGCAGACCAGATCGGGCGGCCAGTGGAGATCTGCCAGCCGCGCCTCGGCGGCGTTGCCGGCCAGCAGCGGATCGGCGGCGGCGGACGCGATCGGCAGCACGCGCGCGCCGCTGGGGATGAAGATCTTCGCCAGCATCGCCACGTTGGACAGGGGATCGATCGGCGGAACGAGCCGGTCGTCGGTAGGGATGATCGTCACCTTCTTCCAGTCGATCTTGGCTTTTGCCAGCGCCTCCAGCGCGGCGACCGGGGTCTTGCCGCCCGGCAGCGCGATCAGCGCCTGGCCGCGCGCATCCAGCGCGCTTTCCACGATGAAGCCGATGTCGCCGGCAACCGCCGCCGCCATCTCGGCCGCATCGTCATAGTCCCACCATTCCGCTTCAATCATGCCAGCTCACTCCATCACGCTCGGTGAGCGCGATAGCGGCGGACGGGCCCCATGTCCCGGCCCCATATGGTTTCGGCGTCATTCCGGCGGCCGCCCAGCCGTCGCGGATCGCATCAATCCACTCCCATTGCGCCTCGATCTCGTCGCGGCGGACGAACAAAGTGGGGTCGCCCTCGATCAGGTCGAGCAGCAGCCGCTCATAGGCGATGCGGCGGCGATGGCCGGCGAAGGCGCTGGTGAGGCTCAGGTCCAATGGCACTTCGCGGAGCCGAATGCCGTCGCGGTCGAGCCCCGGCTCCTTGGCCATCACGCGCAGCTGGATATTCTCCTCGGGCTGCAGGCGGATGATCAGCTTGTTGGGCTGGAGCAGCGAGCCCCGCTGGCCGAAGATCGAATGCGGCACGTCGGCGAAGCGGATGAAGATCTCGGAGTGGCGCGCCGGCAGCCGCTTGCCGGTGCGCAGGTAGAAGGGCACGCCTTTCCACCGCCAATTGTCGACATGCGCCTTGATCGCGACGAACGTCTCGGTGGGAGAGGCGCGGCCGAGCTCGTCGGCATAGCCCGGCACCGGCGCCCCGCCGACCGCGCCCGCACCATATTGGCCGATCACGCTGTGGCTGGCGGCGGTCGCGCGGTCGATCTTGCGCAGCGAACGCAGCACCTTGACCTTCTCGTCGCGCACCGAGGTCGCATCGAACTGCGCTGGCGGCTCCATCGCCACCAAAGCGAGCAGCTGGAGCATGTGGTTCTGCACCATGTCGCGCAGCGCGCCGACGCCGTCATAATAGGAGACGCGGCCCTCCAGCCCGACCGTCTCGGATACGGTGATCTGGACGTGATCGATGCCGGACGCGTTCCACTGCGGCTCGAACAGCGCGTTGCCGAAGCGCAGCGCCAGCAGGTTCTGCACCGTCTCCTTGCCGAGATAATGGTCGATCCGGAACGTCCGCGCCTCGGGGAAGGCGCCGGCCACCGCGTCGTTGACGCCCTGCGACGAGGCGAAATCGTGGCCGAGCGGCTTCTCCAGCCCGATCCGCACGTCGCCGCCGCTCAGGGCGGCCTGCTTCAACCCCGCGATCGTCGCCTGGAACAGCGAGGGCGCGGTCGACAGGAAGATCGCGAGATGCTCGCGCGCAGCGGCCGGGATCGCATCGGCCAGCGCGGCGAACCCGGCCGGATCGGAGGCGTCGAGCGGCACGTAACGCAGCCGCTCGAGGAACGAGGCGATCGCGTCCGCATCGCGCCGTTCGGGCGCGAGATGGCGCTCCAGCGCTTTCCCCGCCGCGGCGCGGAAGCTGGCATCGTCCAGCCGGCTGCGCGCGGTGCCGATGACCGCCAGGTCGGGATCGATCAGGCGATCGGCGTGCAGCGCGAACAGCGACGGCAGCAGCATCCGCTGCGACAGATCGCCCGTCGCGCCGAAGAGCAGGAGCGCGCGCGCCGCTACGGCCAAGGCGGAGTGTCCGTTCGCATCGTCTCTCGCTCCCGGCCGTCGATCGAGGCGGCATGGTCGCGCCGCGACCGGAGCAAATCAAGCTGCAACTGCGAAGCGCCGCTTTGCGGTGCAGCATGAGCGACATGACACGCGGTTGATCCATAATGGATCAAGTCGCTGTAATCCGGATACTCCTGCGCTGCCGGTTAACATCGTGCGTGCTAGGCAGCGAACATGGCGGGAACGGACGCACGGCAGGTTCTGGAAGCGCTGATCCGCGACCGGCGGGAGGATTATGCCTCGCTCTCGCGCCTGCTGGGCCGCAACCCCGCTTATGTGCAGCAGTTCATCAAGCGCGGCGTGCCGCGCAAGCTGGACGAGGGCGACCGGCGCACGCTGGCGCGCTATTTCGGTATCTCGGAAGCGGCATTGGGCGGCCCGGAGGAGGCGCCGCGCCGGCGCGATGCGCTGGTCGGCGTGCCGCAGCTGCGGATCGACGCCTCGGCCGGCCCGGGCCGGGTGGTCGACGACGAGGCGGAAGCCGGGCGCATCGGCTTCGATCCGCGCTGGCTGCGCGAGCTAGCGGGCGCGCCGGCGGACGCGCTGTCGCTGATCCGGGTAAGCGGCGATTCGATGATGCCCACGCTCGCCGAGGGCGACGATATCCTCGTCAACCGCGCCGATGCGGCGGAGCGGCTGCGCGACGGCGTCTATGTGCTGCGGATCGACGACGCGCTGGTGGTCAAGCGCATCGCCCTCAATCCCGCCGCGCGGCGGATCACGATCCACAGCGACAATCCGGCCTATCCCGCCTGGCCCGATTGCGATCCGCAGGCGATCGTGGTGATCGGCCGCGTGGTATGGGCCGGGCGCCGGCTGGCCTGATCCGGCCGAGTGCGATCTGACTTCGCCGACGGGCCGGTGACGGCGCCGCCGCCCCGCTACCACCAGAGCGGATCATCGCGAGAGGACGAGCGACATGACGGAGATCGATGAACTGCGCGCCGAGAATGCGGCGCTGGCCCGGCGGCTCGGCAGGCTGGAGGATATCAGCGACATCCGCCGCATCCAATTCTCCTACGGCTATTACATCGATTACTGCCACTATGAGGACGTGGTGAACCTGTTCGCGGAGAATTCGGAGGTCGTCTTTCTGTCCGGCGTGTACAAGGGCCATGCCGGCGTGCGGCGGCTGTACATCGACTGGATCCAGACGCTGTTCAATCAGGGGCGCGAGGGGGCCGACGACGGCTTCCTGTTCGATCACATCCAGCTGCAGGACGTGATCACCGTCGCCGACGACCGCCAGACCGCCAAGGGGCGCTTCCGCGGCATCCTGCTGGGCGGTTCGCACGACATCCGCGCCTACAAGCCGGCGGGCGTGCCGCAGCAGTTCATGGAATCGGGCATCTACGAGAACGACTATGTCCGCGAGGACGGCGTGTGGAAGATCAAGCGGCTCGACTACATGCTGCAGTGGCAGGCCGATTACGAGACCGGGTGGGCGCACACCGATTCGCACCTCCAGCCGGCGCAGATACTGTACCCCGAGGATCCGCTGGGGCCGGACGTGCTGCTGGATACACGGCGCCAGACCTGGCCGTACCGCCAGAACACGCCGGTGCATTACGCGCATCCGGTGATCGCGAAGGCGATGCTGGGGCGATAGGGCTACTTCGCGTTTAGAATGGGATGACCATATCTCGCGCGCGATGACTTCAGCTTGATCGACCCCGTTCGTGTCGAGCGAAGTCGAGACACCTGCACCCGTCTTGAAAGTTTCTCGACTGCGCTCGACACCAACGGATCGGGTGATTCAAAGGGGTGTCATCACGCTCTAAGAGCTCGTCATCGCGAGGAGCGCGGCGACGCGGCGATCCATCTCCGCCATCAAGCAAGCAAGTCGCGAGATGGATTGCTTCGCTGCGCTCGCAATGACGAGGCAAGGGGTTAGCCCAGCCCGACCACGCTTATCCGCCGCGGCGCAGATCGGCGACGCGCTGGCGTTCCTCCGGCGGGATCAGCCCCTCCAGCACCGTCCAGAACCCCGCGACCGAGCTCTGCCCCGCCTCGGCATAGGCCGCCGACAGCCGCTCGCGCAGCGCCTGGAACAGCTCGGCCTCGAGCGCAGCACCCTCCCCGGTCAGCCGCAGCAGCCGCTGGCGGCGATCCGCTTGCCCGGCGCGCGTCTCGATCAGGCCGCGCTCGCCCAGCTCGGTCAGCACGCGGCCCAGCGACTGCTTGGTGATGCCCAGCAGCTTCAGCAGCTCGCCGACGGTGATGTCCGGATCGCGCGCCACGAAATAGAGCGCGCGGTGGTGCGCCCGGCCCAGGCCCTGCTCGCCCAGCCGCCGGTCGATCGACCGCGTCAGGTGGCTATAGCCGAAATAGAGCAGCTCCACGCCGCGCCGGATCTCGGGTTCGCGCAGGAACAAGGGCGATGCAGATGGGACAGCCATGTTGACGTATTCTGGCAGGCCGCGTAACGCTTGGCAAGCGTCGGGGTGCGGTTCGGCTCCCCGCACGGCGGCGGGAGAGGATCGATGAGCGACGCTGGCCTGACCTTCCGGATGGAGCGCCATGCGAACCCGGTGAATGCCGAGGAGCGTGCGTCGCGGCTCGTCAAGCCCGGCTTCGGCCGCGTCTTTTCCGATCATATGGCGGTGATCCGCTATAGCGAGGGGCAGGGCTGGCACGACGCGAGCATCCAGGCACGCAGCCCGCTGATGCTGGATCCGGCGGCGGCCGTGCTCCACTACGCGCAGGAAATCTTCGAAGGCATGAAGGCGTACCGCCTCGCCGACGGCACCGCCGCCCTGTTCCGGCCCGATGCGAATGCGCGGCGCTTCCGCAACTCCGCCGAGCGGCTGGCGATGCCGCAGCTGCCCGAGGAACTCTTCATCGAATCCGTCCGCCGGCTGGTGGATATCGACCGCGACTGGATCCCCCAGATCGACGGCGGCAGCCTGTACCTGCGCCCGTTCATGTTCGCGAGCGAGACCTTCCTGGGGGTCCGGCCGGCGAAGGAATATCTCTATCTCGTCATCGCCTCGGCGGTCGGCGCCTATTTCAAGGGCAGCGGCGACGACGGCATTTCGCTCTGGGTGTCCGAGCATTTCACCCGCGCCGCGCCCGGCGGCACCGGGGCGGCCAAATGCGGCGGCAACTACGCCGCCAGCCTCCAGGCGCAGGACGAGGCGATCCGCAACGGCTGCGACCAGGTGGTGTTTCTCGACGCGGCCGAGCGCAAGTGGGTCGAGGAACTGGGCGGCATGAACATCTTCTTCGTGTTCGACGACGGTTCGCTCGTCACGCCGCCGCTGTCGGGCACGATCCTGCCCGGCATCACCCGCGATTCGCTGATCACGCTGGCGCGCGCCGGCGGCCTGACCGTGCGCGAGGAGCCCTATGCGTTCGACCAGTGGCGCGCGGATGCGGCGAGCGGCCGGCTGGTCGAGGCGTTCGCCTGCGGCACCGCGGCGGTGGTGACGCCGATCGGCACGGTGCGCGGCCGCGACGGCGACTTCGCGATCGCCAGCGGTAGCGCGGGGCAGACGACGGTGCGGCTGCGCGACGAACTCGTCGCGATCCAGCGCGGCCACGCGGCGGACCCGCACGGCTGGGTGCACCGCCTGTTTTGAGCGGCGCGGGCGGAATCGTCCCGCGTCCGCTGGACGCGGTGATCTTCGACATGGACGGGCTGCTGCTCGATACCGAGCGGCTGCAGCGCGCGGCGATGACCGCGGCGGGCAGGGCGCTCGGCTACCCGTTCGACGACCGGCTGTTCGAGCGGATCGTGGGCGTCCACCGCGACGCCAACCGGGCGTTGCTGGCGGACCATTTCGGTGCCGCCTTCCCGCTGGACGCCTTCTATGGCGACAGCGACGCGCGCTTCGCCGGGCTGTCGGTGGACGGCATCCCGCTGCGCCCCGGCGTGGTGGAACTGCTCGACCATCTGCGCGCCCGCGGCATTTCCTGCGCCGTCGCCACCTCGACGACGAGCCCGCGCGCCGAGGAACATCTGCGCCGTGTCGGCCTGTTCGCCCGCTTCGCGGCGGTCGTCACGCGCAGCGACGTGGCCCGGCCGAAGCCCGCACCCGATCCCTATCTGCTGGCGGCCGAACGGCTCGGCGCGCGACCGGCGCACTGCCTGGCGCTGGAGGATTCGCCCAACGGCGTGCGCGCCGCCGCGGCCGCGGGCATGGCGGTGGTGATGATCCCCGACATCCTGCCCCCGACGCCGGAGACGGACGCGCTGGTGCGCGCGACGCTGCCCGGCCTGTCCGATGTGCTGGCGCTGTTAGGGGAAGAGGGCTTCGGCACGAAGTGATCGTCATTCGCGCGAAGGCGGGAATCCACGGACACGGCACCTGTCAACCGCGGGGACGCCGCCGTCCACGGTTTCTAGAGTGCGATGACATTTCGTTGAACCATCCCCCGATCCGTTTGTGTCGAGCGTAGTCGAGACACGATCGAAGCGGGTGCAGGTGTCTCGACTTCGCTCGACACAAACGGGGTAGGTCAGTCTGTAGTCATCCCGCTCTAGCTTTCGCGGGAATGACGAGGGGATTGGGCCGAGCCGGACGCCTCATGCCCCGTGATACGCCTTGTACCACTCCACGAACCGCGGCACGCCGACGTCGATGCTCGTCGTCGGCGCATAGCCCAGGTCGCGCTGGATCGCGCTGATGTCGGCATAGGTTTCGCGCACGTCGCCCGGCTGCATCGGTTGCAGGTCGCGCACCGCCGCGCGCCCGCACGCCGCCTCGATCAGGTCGATCATGTGGCCGAGCTCTTCGGAGCGGTTGTTGCCGATATTGTAGAGCCGGTGCGGGGCGACGCTGCCGCCCGCTTTCTCCGCGCCGTCGTCGGCGGGGGGGTTGTCGAGCGCGGCGACGACGCCGGCCACGATGTCGTCGATATAGGTGAAGTCGCGCCGCATATTGCCTTCGCCGAACACCGGGATCGGCTCGCCGGCGAGGATCTTCTTCGTAAAGATCCACATCGCCATGTCGGGCCGGCCCCACGGACCGTAGACGGTGAAGAAGCGCAGCCCGGTCTGCGGCAGGCGGTAGAGATGCGCGTAGCTCTCGCTGATCAGCTCGTCCGCCTTCTTGGTCGCGGCATAGAGCGAGATCGGCCGGTCGACCCGGTCCTCGACCCGGAACGGCAGTTCGGCGTTGCCGCCATAGACCGAGGAGGAGGAGGCGTAGACCAGATGCGTCGCCTGCCGCTGCCGGCCGATCTCCAGGATATTGAGGTGGCCCAGCAGGTTGGCCTGCGCATAAGCGCGCGGATTCTCGATCGAATAGCGCACGCCCGCCTGCGCGCCGAGGTGGACGATCCGCTCGCACGGCTCGTTCGCCAGCGCGGCCTCCAGCGCGGCGTGGTCGGAGAAGTCGACCTCGACGAAGCGGAACGCAGTGTCGTGCCGGCGCGTCAGTTCGGCCAGCCGCGCCCGCTTCAGCGCGACCGGATAATAATCGTTGAGGTTGTCGATCCCCACCACGCGCTCGCCGCGCGCCAGCAGCGCGCCGGCGACGTGAAAGCCGATGAACCCCGCGGCCCCCGTCACCAGCACCGCCATCATCCGCTCCCGATCGTCCAGGCGCCCGCGCTAGCCGAGCGATACCGCGCCGTCGAGACTTCCCAGCCCCGCCGGGGCGGCTATAAGGCGCGCGGCCGGCACGTTGGGGCGTCGCCAAGTGGTAAGGCAGCGGCTTTTGGTGCCGCCATCCGCAGGTTCGAATCCTGCCGCCCCAGCCAA
>CAXUMU010000005.1:1822-35390 GCA_964252145.1 uncultured Sphingomonadaceae bacterium | reverse complement strand
CCAGGTATGCCCAGGTGAGCGCCACGACCGCGGCGGCGATGATCGTCCAGAGGATGGCGCGGCCGATCGGCGAAGGCGGCGTCTCGGTCACCTCCAGCGCGGCGGGAAGGAAGTCGGTGTCGATCCAGTCGGGCAGGCCCGCCTTGCGGCGGCGGTTCTCCGCACCCCAGGCATCGGCGAACGCGCGGGCATGGTGCATCATGCTCATGCCGCGCCGCCCTGCATCTGGATGCGCCAGAGCTGCGCGTAGCGTCCGCCGGCGGCGAGCAGGCTCTCGTGCGTGCCCTCTTCGGTGATCGCGCCATTCTCCATCGTGATGATCCGGCTCGCGGCGCGAATCGCGGAGAGGCGGTGGGCGATGATCATCACCGTGCGGCCGCGGGTGATCGAGCGCATGTTGGCCTGGATGATCGCCTCGCTCTCGGCATCGAGCGCGGAGGTCGCCTCGTCGAGGATCAGGATGCGCGGATTGCCGATCAGCGCGCGGGCGATGGCGATGCGCTGGCGCTGGCCGCCTGAGAGGTTCGCGCCGCGCTCCTCGATCAGCGTGTCATAACCTTCGGCCAGCTCGAGGATGAAGTCGTGCGCGCCGGCCATGGTCGCAGCGGCCATCACCGCCTCAGCGGGAAGACCCGGATCGGCGAGGGCGATGTTCTCGCGGATGGTGCGATTAAACAGCAGGTTCTCCTGCAGCACGACGCCGATCTGGCGGCGCAGCCACGCCGGGTCGACCAGCGCGAGATCGATTCCGTCGACGAGGATGCGGCCGGCTTCCGGGACGTAGAGGCGCTGAAGCAGCTTGGTGAGTGTAGATTTGCCGGAACCCGACGGACCAACGATGCCCAGCGTCTCGCCCGGTCGAAGTTCAAGGCTAACGCGGCGCAGCGCCTCGCGGCCGCCGGGACGATAGCGGAACGTGATATCGTCGAACTTCACCGCGCCCTTGATCGGCGGCAGCGCGGAACGCGACGGCGAGAACTCGGCCTCGATCGGTGTATTGAGGATGTCGCCGAGCCGGGACAGGCCGACCCGCGCTTCCTGGAACTGCTGCCACAAGCCAGCAAGCCGCAGGACCGGCTCCGATACCCGTCCGGCAAGCATGTTGAACGCGACGAGTTCGCCGACGGTCATCTTGCCCTCGATCGCAAGCTTTGCGCCGAAGAACAGGATGAGCGCGGTGGACAGCTTGTTGACCAACTGGATCGCCTGGCCGCCCCAGATGTTGAGCCGTGCCGCCCTGAAACCCGTGCGCACGTAGGCGGCGAGCAGCTTTTCCCAGCGGCCCTGCATCTGCGGTTCGACGGCGGAGGCCTTAAGCGTTTGAATGCCGGCGATGCTCTCGACTAGGAATGCCTGCGTCTCCGCGCCGCGCTGGAACCGCTCGTCGATGCGCTTGCGTAGTGGCGGCGTCAAAAGCACGCAGATGATTGCGTACATCGCTATCGCCACTAGAACGATTAGGAACAACTGGGCTGAGTAGAACCACATCACGACCAGGAAGACGAACGTGAACAGCAGGTCGATTACGAGCGTGACCGACGACGACGTCAGGAACTCGCGGATCGTATCGAGCTCACGCACGCGTGCAACGGAGTCGCCGACGCGCCTCGCCTCGAAATAGGCGAGCGGAAGCCCGAGAAGATGGCGGTAGAGCTTGGCGCCCAGCTCCACATCCACGCGGCTCGTGGTGTGGGTGAAAAGATAAGCGCGCAAGCCCTGCAGCAGGCTCTCGAACAGGATGACGCTGATCAAGCCTACGGCCAGCACGTTGAGCGTAGTGATGCCCTTGTGCACCAACACCTTATCGATTACGACCTGAAAGATGAGCGGGGTGGCGAGCGCAAAAAGCTGAAGAACCAGCGAGGCAGCAAGCACCTCTCCGATCAGTCCGCGGTGTTTCACGAGCGCTGGGATGAACCAGGTCACGTCGAACCTGCCGAGCGTGCGGCTTTCGGAGCGGGTGGTGACCAACACCGCTTCGCCATCCCAGCGGTCGGCCAATTGCTTGAGGCTGATCGTCTCCGGTGGCCGATCGTGGGCCTGCAGGAGAACGGCTCCCTCGCGGACGCCGCCGATCAGGAAAAAGCGCCCGTCGCGTCCCTGCGCGATCAGAGGAAGCGGGGTGCGGTGAAGCCGGTCGATGTCAACCTGTCGGGCGCTGGCCCGCGCGCCGAGCTTCCTAGCCAGTCGGACCAAGTCGTGAGCGGACACCGCCGAGTCACTGCCAGCGGCATGTTGCAGTTGCGATGGATCGGCCGGAATCTGGAAAAAGCCGAGGAGCAGCGCGAGGCACGCGGGACCTGAGCCGTCCGATACAAGCGGGCCGGCCGCCGACGCTACGTTACTCACCTGTCAGCTCCCCCCATTTGTTGTGATAACGGTGGCCGGAGTTCAATCAATCCAAGTTCATGCTGCGACGAGATGATTGCAGAAAGTTAATGGTGCCAAATGGGCGGGAACCGCACTGCAATCCGGGTCCTAACCGCCCATGTTGTAGTCACAAGCTTCCTTATACAAATCCCGACACTCACTGTTAGCGACAGCTGAGCTATGCGTAACTGTTTAAGTACAACTCTTCCAGGAATCGACTCTGTATGCGCATTAATCGCGTCATTTTGTCATTAATTCTTGATCGCTTTAGCGAAATGTGCACTTTTTGACTTATTCACAGTAGCGTGTTACTATACCAGGACAGTGCAGCTTGTGCGCTGTTCACGCTACATTGGAGAAGAGAGATGAT
Source organism: uncultured Sphingomonadaceae bacterium (assembly GCA_964252145.1). Classification (GTDB taxonomy): domain Bacteria; phylum Pseudomonadota; class Alphaproteobacteria; order Sphingomonadales; family Sphingomonadaceae; genus JAQGLK01. The sequence goes on along the minus strand of CAXUMU010000005.1, from coordinate 32,650 downwards.
CCAGCCCGCCAGGGTGCTGGAGGGAGCCGACGTGCGCCGCTTATTGAGGCACGTCCGCGACCATCGGCACGCTACCCGTAATCACGCCATCAGGCACGGCCGCGCAGCGGCGCGGTCATCCAGTCCGAGCGTGGCGCCAAGATGCGCCCGCGCAGCGTCGTCAACTGGTTCCGGGCCACCTACGCCGAGCTTGGGTTTGCCGGCTGCTCCTCTCACTCCGGGCGGCGGACGTTCATCACTCGCACCGCCCGCCTGCTCGCCCGCACCGGCGGGTCGCTGCGCGACGTTCAGGAGCTTGCCGGCCACCGCAGCCTGACCACCACTGAATGCTACAATCAGGGCGACCGTGACGCCCAGCGGAAGCTCGTTCGCCTCGTCTGAGGCACTCCACCCCACCCACATCGCCAGAAAGGAAAGTCGCCGTGGTAGCGAAGAAGGAGTCGCGCGCCCTCGATAGGTCGAGCGGATTGGAGAAGGCCCGCAAGATTGCTGAACTGAACGATGCGTTTCGGAAAACATGCTCGGGCGGAAGGCTGATGGCGACGCCCGGCGTGATCGCGTTGGGCTGGGCGGCGCTGCCGGAGATCGTGGCGGCGCTGCGCGCGTTCGATCCGTTCGACGTCGGCAATGATCCCTACGGTGAGCGCGATTTCGGTGCGCTCGAATGGCACGGAACGCGGCTGTTCTGGAAGATCGACTGCTACGACCCTGACATGCGCTTCGGTTCGGCTGATCCCAGCGATCCTACGGTCACCGCCCGCGTGCTCACCATCATGCTGGCCGAGGAATATTGACGTGGCGCGCTCATCGAAGACCGCGCCAGTGGCGGGGCCGAGCCAGGGCGGCGGTGGCAGCCACAGCCTGCCCGGTCTGACGCTGATCGAGCCTTATCAGCAGGGCGAGTTCGACGGGCTGTGCGGAGTCTACGCCATCGTCAACGGACTGCGGCTGCTGGTCGCGCCGCTACGCCCCCTCAGCTACGAGGAGTGCGCCGTACTGTATGGACGTGGCATCGAGATCGTGCGCCGCGAGGACCGTCTCGCCTTTGCCGCCACCTTTGGGATTAGCCAGACGCTCTGGCGCCGGCTGGCCGCGGCGCTGTGCGTCAGCGCCGGGCGTATCGTCGGGTTGGCCCTCCGGCCGGTGCAACCGTTTGCGATGCACTCGCACGTGCCCAGCACGCGCGTGCTGGCCGCCGTCCATGCCGCGCTCGATGCCGGCAGCCCCGTCCTGGTCGCGCTCAGGGGCGCCTATGATGTGATCGGCGGCTACACGCTCACGCGGCTGATCCTGCACGACAGCTACGCCTATTGCTGGGTCGGCAAGGGGTCCTGCGGGGTTAGCCACGACCGCTCGGACAAGCGGCACAAGATTGCCACGCGCTCCATCATCATCCTGGAGCTATGGTGATGGCGCGCTCCCGCACACCGCCCCCTGGCTACATCGATCCGGCAACGGTGCCGCCGCGACCGCGGCCGTTCCTGACGCTGGAGCAGTTTCGCCAGCTGGAAGCGGCGCTACGGGCGGCGGGGTACGGCGACATGATCGCGTGGAGCGAGAACCTCCAGCCGCCACGCGACTGCCGCAGCTTCGCCAAGGAAGCGATCTACGTCATCTGCAACTCGGGCATGAGCGTCGTGGTCGCCAATCCGATCTACTGGCGGTGCATTCGCGCGCTGGCTCGCGGCCGTTCCGCCACCACCGTGTTCGGCCATCCCGGCAAAGCCGCCGCCATCGACCACATCTGGATGCACCGGAAGGTGCTGTTCGCCGCCTACCAGATCGCCGAGAACAAACTTGTCCACTGCGCGACGCTGCCGTTCGTCGGACCCATCACACGGCACCACCTCGCCAAGAACCTGGGGCTGAACACGGTAAAGCCCGACGTTCACCTTACCCGGCTCGCCAAGGCCGAGCGGATCACGACCTGGGAGCTGTGCGAGCGGCTGGCGGCGCAGACCGGCTACCGCGAAGCCACCATCGACACGATCCTGCGGCGGGCCTGCGCCGATCGCTTCCTCGATTCGAGCGAGTACCTGGCCGAGGGGTGGGCGGGAGCGTTCAACCCAAGCGCCTCGCGGCGGTAGTCCGACGCTCAGCTAGCCGCTTTTCCAATGGCTTCGCCGTCTCTTCAGTGCAGCGTATGTCCGACCGAGCGCCGAAACCGCGCGAGCCATCTCGGTCAATCGATGCCCAAAGTGTCGAGGTGGTCAGACCACCATTGAGCCATCTCGACCCGCTCCTCCCAATGCGCGCCCCGGTGGTATGCACCGCGTACCCCATCGGTCGCCTTGTGCGCCAATGCCCGTTCGATCGCATCAGGATTCCACATGTTACTCTCGTTGAGCATTGTGCTGGCCATTGCCCGAAAGCCATGTCCCGTCATCTCGTTGCTGGCATAACCTAATCGGCGCAGTGCCGCATTAATCGTATTTTCCGACATGGGGCGATTACCAGGGTAAAGCGAAGCAAAGATGTATCGATGACGGCCGGTCAGGGCTTGTGTGGCGCTCAATATCTCAAGAGCTTGTCGCGACAGTGGCACCAAGTGCGGCTGACGCATCTTCATCTTGGCTGCTGGGATCTTCCAAATTTTTGCTTCAAAATCGACTCAACCCATTCAGCTTGCCGCAATTCGCCCGGGCGGACGAAGACGTGCGGCGCTAGGCGGAGCGCAAGTTGCGTCATTGGTTGGCTATCATAGCCCGCGATAGCACGCAGCAGCGCCCCGACACCCTTTCTGTCGAGGATAGCCGCATGATGAGTCGCCGTCGGCGCTATCAGCGCACCGCGCAACGCGGCGGCCGTATCGGAGGAAGCTCGTCCCGTTGAGACGGCGTAGCGAAAACGCGGCTAGCGAGCGATCGCATCCGCCGAGCTGTCTCCAGATGCCCGCGCGCCTCAACCTTCCTAAGCGCCGCCAGCAGTTCGACCGGACTTATTTCGTCGATCGGACGGGTACCCAATGCCGGTTCAAGCAGCGAAAGGAGCCACCGCGCTTGCCCACCGTAACAGCGGCCCGACCTTCCCGCTCCGATTTCGCAATGTACTCGTTCGCAACCGCCGTGAACGTGTTGGCAGCCTTCAGCGTCGCGTCTAGGCGATCGACGCGCTTCTTCTCGGAGGGGGTCAACGCCAGCGGCAATTAGCTTGCAAGCCTCCGCGCTCCGTTCGCGAGCCTCCTTCAGAGCCACGTCAGGATACCGGCCAAGAGACAACTTCTTCTCCTTGCCTGCGATCCGATACTTCAACCTCCACAGCTTCCCGCCAGAAGGCTGCACGAGCAGAAAAAGGCCCCGTTCGTCCGATAGCTTGACGGGTTTGGGGCCGGGCTTGGCGGCGCGGATCGCAACGTCGTTCAGAGGCATTGGGGGCCACTCCAAAAGCGCATCTCGCCATGGCCACCAACTTGGCCCCCACCGATGCCCGGTCGTGGGCGAACAGCGGCGAACAGTGGCGACCATGACCTGCCACTTTATCGCAGATTTCTGGGCTTTTCTCAACCGTCAGCGGTCGCCCGCGAACAGGAAATGGTGCCAGAAGAGGACTCACATCTGCGGATTATGTACCTGATTTAAGTAGCTTATCGCGAAAATGGCCAGCCGAGTCCTACCCTACTTCTACCCTCACACTTGTTCGTTTGGGCGGTTCGATGCCTGCGCAGGGCAGGTAGCGACTTGGAGCTCTTGCTTGCGGCAGAGCGTGCCAGCCGCACGCTCAACCGTCCAAGCGAACGCCGGGCCACGCAGCCGGATGTGCCGGGCTTCCGCGGCTATCATCTCGCCAAAGCCCTTTGTCGCCGTTCCCCGAGCCTCATCCAGTCGGCCCAGCCGAGCTCATCATCGAAGGTCATCCCCGCCGATCCTTTCCGCACCCCATCTGCCGCTAACCTGCCTGCTTTGTTCGTGTCCTGCCAGCCAGCCGCGAATGATGGAGACCACCTCCTCCAGTTCCCGGCGCGCGCGACCGACCAGCGCGCACTCCCAGACCACCACCACGCGCCACCCCAGGGCCAGCAGCTGCCGCTCCCGATCCTCGTCGCGCTCGCAGTTCGCAGCGAGCTTGGCCGCCCAAAACTCGGCTCTGGTGGCAGGTAGCACGCCCTTCGGGCATTCGTGCCCGTGCCAGAAGCAGCCATGGACGAATATGACGGCTCGGCGGCTTCGCAGCACCAAGTCCGGCGTCCCAGGCAATGCGCGGTCGTGCAGGCGGTAGCGCAGCCCCGCCCGATGGAGTGCCCGCCGCAACAGCATTTCTGGCTTGGTGTCGCGCGCGCGTATTCGCGACATGTTCAGGCGCCGCTGCTCCGGCGTCAGCGGATCGGGTGCCGACGCCCGCCGTGGTTCCCGCAGTTGTCCGCTCACTCCGGCAGCTTAACGATGCCTGGCCGGGTCTGATACTCGGCCGCGTGCGCGGCGATCATCGTCAGCATCTGCTCCCGGATTCGGAACAGGGGCGTGAACGCCGCCGGTGGCGATACCATAGAGATCTGGAAGCGTGCATTGACCAGCAGCCTAACGGGGCCGGCGTCCTCGTCGACGAGGAGGACCGGCGAGGCTAGCTCGGACTTGAGCTGGTCCATGCCCGCCTTGTGCTGCAGGCCGACGGGCACGAGCAGGCCGAGCAGGTAGGGGAGGGGACCGACCTTGCGTTGCGCATGGTCGCAGACGGCGCCGATCCTCACCAGCACCGGAGTGCAGCTCGGCCGGTCGGCCTTCTCGATCCGAAAGACCTGGCTCAGCAGCTCCTTGTACCGCATTCCGAAGCGCCCGAGCATCGGCGCCTCCTCGCGCTCCGCCTCAGGCAGCAGGAGGGTGGCGCCCCAGTCCGTCGGCGTCATGGGTTCGGCCTGCGGAATCGCCAGATGGAGCATGCGGTTCATGCGCCCGACGTCGGCGTCGCCGATCGTCGGGGGATTCGGCAGGGCGGTCAGAGCTGCGTCCCACAGGCCCGCGGTGCCGGCGCGCTCGGGCGCGTTGAGGATGCGGTCGGCCAGGATGGGCGCCAGCGCGCCATGGATTGCGCCGCGGCGGTCCGAGGCGACGTTCGGCTTCCCAGCGAAGGCGACCGCGAGGCGTGACAGCACGCCGTCCAGCTTCTCGGAGAAGCCCTCCACGTCGCGCTCCGCGGCGGGCACCAAATCGGTGACGGCCGCGAGCGTGGCGCCTGCCGCCGACAGCACGTCCACCTCCCAGCTCACCATAGCTCTTATCTGGGGCGACGAGTTCACCTTCTCGTGCACCGCAGCCGCGAGGTCGCCACCGCCGCCGTCAAGGAACGGCTTCTTGTCGAGCGTGAGCACGGCTAGCGGCCGCAGCGCGGGATCCAGTCGCTCCCGCAGGTATGCGCGCAGTGGCTCGACCTCCTCATCGTGGCTCGTCCAGACGATCAGCAGATAGGGTCCACCCAGCGCCGGATCGACGTTGTTGCGAAGCATCGCCTCCATCGCGGCGAACTGAAGGATGGCCGTCGTGACCCCCTGGAGCAGGTAGAGGTCCGAGAACAGGACGCGCACGCCTGCGAAGGCGTCGCGGTTGAGCGGCTTGCCGGTGTAGTGGACGCCCACGCACGGCACCCCCGTCGCGTGGAGCGAGTCGACCAGCATCCCGAGCTGGTCCCGCTCGTCGTCAACCACCACGTAGCGTCCCGCGCTGAACATCAGCCAGCGGCCTTGAAGACCAGCGCCGCCGCGGCGCCGTCGAGATCGTCGGGAAGGTCAACGTCGCCGGCGGGCATCAGGTCGAGCCTGCCGTCGTTTATCTGCATGACCATGTTCGCGTAGTAGAGGCCCAGGCCCATGCCGTCCGGCCGTCGGCTGAAGAAGGGCTGCACCACCTCGTCCGGCGAATCCTTGAAGCCGGTGCCGTTGTCGGCCACGATGACGGCGGGGCCGCCGCTCCAGTCCCCGACGACGTCGAGGTAGATCATGCGGCGCTCGCCGTCCCCGCCTCCATCGTCCGGATGCGCGACCTTGAGCCAGTGGATTGCGTTGTCGAGCAGGTTGGTCAGCGCGCCGAGCGCCAGGTTGAAGGCGAATACCGCGCGCACGTCGTTCGTCTCGTCGTGTAGCACGGGGCTGACGAGCCGGATCCGATGGTGGCCGAAGCGCGGCAGGAGGAGGTCGCGGGCCGCGACGACTAGGTCGCGTAGCTTGTGGACGTCGCGTTCATTCTTGCGGAGCAGGCGCGTCGACTGCTCGAGCACGGCCTGGAGCTGGCCGGACTGGGTCTTGAGCTGCTCCACGGAGCCGCCCGCGGAGATGGTCCGGTGGAGCACGGCCACGCCGCGCTCCACCTCGTGGAAGACGACTGCGAGCCCCACGTTCGACATGCCGGCGCGCAGGAAGCTGTCTCGGAGTTCCGCGTATTCGACCTCTATGCGCTTAATGGATGGTTCCAGCTGCTTCGCCACGCCGTGCTTGCGAGCCTGGCGACGAAGCTGGTCGATCGGCTTGCTGATCCCGAGCGGACCCGCCGGGACGGCGCCCGTCGCGGCCCGCATTCTCGTCTTGTCCTTCTGCCGCTCAGTCTCGGCGATGGCGAGCGCGCCGAGCACGACCTGGCGCAGGCGCTGGTAGGCGCCATTGAGGACGAAACCTTCGCGATTAGTCTTCTCGCGCAGCCCCGTGCTCTGTTCGAGCTTCAGGTCGATCACGCCGATTACGATGTTGCGGCTGATGTTGCGCGTGGGGACGTTGACCCGCCGGATGTCCAGCGCCAGCCAGTCGTCGTCCTCCTCGCCGTAGTTGTAGACGCGGATGTCGTCGCGATAGACGCGCACGCCCCCATTCTGGTCCAAGAAGCGCTCGACAAGCCGACTGTTCGCGTAGCGCGCCATGGTCGCTTTGTCGCGATCCCAGATGTGGAACGTGCCCGACACCGGGCCGATGCCGGCCAGGGTGGACCGGTCCGCGACCACCTTGACCATCCGGCGTCGGGATCGGGCGTCCGCCGGGTCGAGGTCGTCGGGTTCGATCGCCGCCAGGATCTGCAGCGCCTCAGTGTCGGACGCCGAGCGCGGCGCGAAGTCGGATCCCGGAACCCCCCGGAACGCGTAGTTCCAGGCGATCGAGCTTCCGTCGAAGGTGAACTCGAAGCGCCACGGCGCCTGCTCCATCAGCGCCGTCGCGTCGGGCAGGTCCTCCAGCCACTCCTCGTGGTCCGGCACCTCGAGCTCGATTCGGAATTCCTCGCCGCGCTCTCGAAAGGGCGAGGTGATGGACGTGAGCTGGCGCCAGAGCTCCCGCATGTCCCGCCGCGTCCAGTCGGGTTCGCGCAGGTGCTTGATGCGGATCCTCGTTCCCGTCGCGTCGCCCGCGAAAACCTCCGCCTCGCGCTCATTGACGGTGACCAGCGCCTCCTCGAGAAGCCGGCTCTTCATAAGGTCGCGCCAGTCGATCCGGACCACGATCTCCATCTGGTCCGCCGCCCGGGTGACCAGCTCGATCCATTCCCCGAGCTTGTGGACAGCGAAGCGACCCACCCCCTTCTCGCCGAGCGGCAGCCGCTTGAACCGGGGCGAGCGCCGGCCTTCAGCGCGCTGCACCTCGCGATGGTCATCGGCGGGCACCAGCCAGATGTTCCGGATCGTGTCGAACGACATGCCCGAGCCGTCGTCCTTCACCTCGATGCGGGGATTGCCGGAATCGAGGTGCAGGATGCGGACGGTGACCCGGCTCGCGTCGGCGTCATAAGCGTTCTTGACCAACTCGAACACGGCGAGTCGGGGCGAGCCGATGAGTTGGTCGCCGAGGATCTGGAGCAGGCGCGCGCGCGGACGGAACGCTTCCTTAGCAGTCCGTGGCATTGTTCCCGGCAAACCCCATCCCCTTTTTGGTACCCGCTCGGGCTCGCCATCTCCAATCGCGCGCCCTGGACGTCCCTGCAACCCCGCGCCGAACGACAGCGCCTGCGAGCAGTGACAGGTCAGGCTCGGATCGCGTGGATTGTCGCCTTCGTCTCGCGCCGGTGCAGCGCCTGCGCGACCCTAGCCGCGATCAGGTGGCTCAGCATCGGCGGGACGGCGTTGCCGATCATCTTGTAGGCTTCCGTGAGCGCCGCGTCGCCGAATGAGAACCAGTCGGGGAAGGCCTGGACGCGCGCGGCCTCGCGAACGGAGATGGTGCGCGGCGACCATGGGTGGACGTAGGCATAGGTGTCCTTGCCCATGTGGCTGACCATCGTCTTCGCGGGCCGGGTCGCGTCCATGCGCGCCACCCAATCTCCGTGGTTGCCCTCGCGCTTTTCGAGGTAGTTCTGGCCGAGCAGATGGTGCGGCGCGCCGACCCGGGTTCCGATCTGCTCCAGCATGAGCCTGAGCGGGAGCGCGCCGTCCAGGCTTTGCTGCAGGAACGCGAGCCCGGCGCGGGACGGGAGCGGCACTGCACCATCCGGCGACGCCTCGCGCGCCCGGTCGAGGACGTCGTCCGGCAGCGCCAGCACAGCCGAGAGCGTCTCCCTCAGCGCCGCCAGCGTGGCGGAGTCGTCCGCCCGGTAGTCCATCCAGCGCCGGCCAGGCCCCATCAATCCGAAAAAGGCGGCATCGTCTGAGCGGGGCGCCCGGCAGGCGTGCGCGTCGACCGATGTCGGCGCGGCGTCGGTGCCCGGCGGAGGCTGCCTGATCCACGCCTCGAACGGATGATTCGACCGTGCCGCGCCCAAAAGGCTCCGGAGTTCGCCCATGGCCGCCCTGGCCTTCAGGTTCCCTCCCACCACGGCGGGAGTCGGGAGGCCAGCGAGGGCGAGCGACAGCGGGGCCTCGGGCGCGCGGCGCAGCTTGAGGCACGAGGCTGCAGGGCCGGGCGCCGAGCGAGCGTCGCCGGTCCGTCGAAAGCCGGTCATGAAGTAGCGGACGCGGGACTGAGGCACCCCGTGGTGCGACGCGTCGATCAGGTCGGACGCGACGTCGTAGTGCACCTCGCCGTCCGAGACGCGGGCGATCGCCTCACCGAGGAGTTCGGTGGCGTGGAACGCCTGGTCGCCCACCTTGACGACGGACCTAAAGCTCGCGACGTTCTCGAATAGGAACGCGTCGGGCTTCAAGGCGCCCAAGACGACGACGTATTGTTCGAAGAGCCTGTTGCGCGCGTCGCCGGCCTCCCTGTCCGGGTGCGCGTGGACATGGACCTCACGCAGGCTGCGGATCTTGCCTCGGCCGATCCGGCTGAAGCCCTGGCACGGCGGGCCACCCACCAAAACAGACACCTGCGCGCGCGTCGCGTAGAGGTGTTCGAGCGCGGCGGTGAAGCGCTGGTCGCAGAACAGCTCGCTGCGGATCTGCAGTCGGCGCGCCCGCCACCTGATCCACGCGTCCGCGACCTCCGCCATGACCGGAACGTCGAGGAACGCGCCGAAGGAGGCCAGTCTGCGCGACGAGGAGGAGAGCTGGCCGCGGGCCGGCACACTGTCGCGATCGGCGATAGCTGCGGCCTCCGCCTCCCATTCGGCCCGCGCGTCGGCGACCCACTCGTCGTCCGGCGCGCCGACCCGCTTCCTGGCGGGCGCGCGTTCCGCCGTGGGCCGGCTCCAGAGCGACTGCGGCAGCGAAGCGATCTTAGAGGAGGGCCGGGGCAGCCGCAGCCTGTCGTGAAACGCAAGCACCGAGGTCTGGTTCATCGCGCGCCTGTCCAGCCGGGCGCAGGCCGAGGCCCAGGCCGGGGTCGCGCGGACCGCGTTCAACTCGTCGACGTAGGCGCGGTCGATGGCGGCGACCGCGTCCAGGAACAGCGGGAACGCGCCTCCGCGCAGTTGCCCAAGTTCCTCGCCAAGGTCCGCGTCTGCGAGCACGGCTGCGGCGTGCTGCAGGTAAAAGGCCAGGAACTCCGGACCGTTAAGGAACTCGGTCAGGTCCGTGACCCGCCCGATCCCGCGGTCTCCGTGCCCAAGGAGGCCCGCGTTCCGGTTCAGCGTGGCGATCGGGGCCTGCTGGCTATCCAGTGCCAGGACGGTGCGGAACTGCCGGCCGCGGTCGAGCAGGTCGAAGCCGAGGCTCAGGCCGCCGCAGCCGGAGAAGATGTCCACTACGAGGCGGGGGGCCTCTGGGGTCGGCGGGGCCGCGTCCGCTTCGAGATCGAACTCCGCCTGGCGCTCGGCGACCGACAGCGCGAACACGTTGGCCGCGCCGGCTCTGCCGGCCAGCCAGTCCTCGTATTTGCGCGCGGAGTCGCTCCGGACGTGCTCGCCGGCGAGGTGATCCCGCAGCGTCGCGACACCGATGCCTATCAGCGCCGCCGCCTCCTTGGCGGAGAGCGGCTGCGCCTCAATCCTGCGGCGCACGCGCGCCATCAGTTCGTCCTGGCCGGCCGGCGTCGATCTGGCCATCAGCTTGTCGACACCCGACCGGGTTCGCGCGCGCGCATGCGTAGTCCCTTCGTGGATAGCATAGCTGATCGGTCCTTTTTGAGGAACTGGCGGCCTGCGTTCGCCGTTGGCGGCCACCGGCGTCGGTGAAAGCACTGCAAGTCAAGGAGTTGGGGCGGCTGCTGCGCCAACGAGGAAACATCCGCACTGGCGTCCCGGCCTCGGCTCTGTGGTGGCCGGCCACCCGCCGTGCAACCGGGCCTCCACGTCCCCAGTGCGCACGCGGTGGCTGTCGCGACCGGAGCGGTTGCACTATCGCTGTTGGACGACGAATTCTTCGGGGGTGGGCTGATGGCGGTGGACGGCGGTGCGGGACGGGGGATGGCGCGTCGCGTAGGTCCCGCTGGCGAGCGGCACCTCCGGAAGCGTTCCGCGCGCAAGTCGCTGCCCAAGGCGCTGCCGCTGGTCCATGCGACGGCCGCGTTCTACGCCGGGGAAATCCTGCGCGGCGGGCGCCTGGAGACCCGGAAGTGCCGCGTCTTCGGTCGCAAGATGGTCTACTTCTTCGTGATGCGGCCGGACTATCGTAGCCGGGACGGCGACGAGAAGTCACATCGAGTGAACGCGTTCCCGGCTGTCTTCGTCATGCGGCCGGACATCACCGAGGTGCCCTTCCACGTCTTCCCGTTTGACACGGGCGCGGGCCACGCGGGCATCTTCGCCGATCAGGCCGACCCATACATCCCGCTGGACGACTACGAGCTCGAGACCTCGCTCGAGGCGGCGGTGGGTCACATCGAATGGGCGTTCGGCTCGACCGCCGACTACTTCGACGGGCGGCTGAGGTCCGACATCGGGACCGACGTCCCGACGCACGAGACGGTGACCCGCGGGTTCATCGACGTCGCGCAGATGGGGCGCAAGGGGAGTAACGCGCACGACCGGAGGGCGTCCGCGGTGGAGGTCGCGGTTGATCACGACGTCGAGCTAAAGGGCAACGTCATGCTCGCGATCCTCCCCGACAAGTGGCTGGAGGACGGGGGCGAGGCAAACGTCGAGGTGCTGGCGCGCCTCAATGCACTCGACATCAAGGTGAAGCCTTACGAATGGCGGCCCAACACGCCCCCTGACGAATATCGGGAGACGATTTCGGAAATCGCGCGCGAGTGGTTCGAGATAAATCGATGGCTGTGACAGGCGTTGACGAGACTCCCAGCGAGCTGTTCCTGGCGGGCTACGCGCCGTTGTCCTCGGGGGGATTCGCGCTGCCGTGCTACGCGGCTACGGTCGGTGCCAACGCTTGGCATGTCGCCCGCTGCTCAGTGCCCGGCGACCACGCCGGCCTCGTCGACGGCTTCGACCTCTACGAAGGCGGCGACGTCCATGCCCTTCCCGCGGACTTGGTGCAGCGCGTGCGCGTGGGGGAGCTCTGGCTCGACGTTTTCGTCGTCGACGGCGCGCCGCTCGTCGGCGTGGCGGTGGACCTGTGGGCGCGGCTCGCCCCGTACGCGGATGAGCTGGCCGGGCGCATGCCGGTCTCGCTCCTAGCCCTTGCGCTCGCCGCGGGTAACGACGACGTTCGCGCTCTTGCGGGCGTGGCGACTGATCACATGGCCCGACGCTTCGGACCCCAGGTCGCGTCCGCGTGGCGGCTCGAGGCCCTCATCGCGGGCGAGGTGCGGCTGGCGGTCCGACGGGCGCTCGTCGCGGCAGGCGCCGATCGGGACGAGATCGCGGCCGCGCGTCGGGTGGGCCTGGCGCCGCGGGACGGCCGCCTGATTGCTGACCTGCCGGCTCGCGTCTCGGCCGCGCTGGTTGCGCGCGACGCGGCGGAAGCAGCGCGCGCGCTGGTCGCACGCACGAGTGACCGGCTCGGCGTGAGCGTCGACCTGAAGGTTGAGGCCGACGAGCGCACCGCTGCCGTTGTCCAGCCGTCGGGTAACAAGGCGTGGTGGCCCGGCTCGGCCGTGCGGATCCTGATCGCTGTTGCCGGGCCGCGCGCGAAGGCGATCGCGCGGCACGTCTCGTCTCCGGACTGGGTTCCCATCCCGCACGCGCCCGAGGCGCTGAGGCGCTGGATCGTCCGCACGAACTCGTTCGTGCTGCCGATGACGGGGTCGGTGTTGGACGTCGTCGAGATGGACAGGGTACCGTCCGCGGCTATGGACGGGTATTCGGCGGTCGTCTGGCTGGTCGACGACGCGTCCGTTGATAGCTCCCCCTACGATGCGTTATTGTGGGAGGCTGCCGACGAGCCTTCCCGGTTGAGTGGCACGGTTCATCTGCTTGCGCCCGCCCCGCCGTCCCGCGGTCCTTCGAAGACGCTGGCCGGGCTCGCCGAGGGCCGGGCGCCGAGGTTCGCCTGCCATTGCCTGGTCGACACCGCGCTTGCCCGCTCCCCGCTGTGGACCGGCAACCCGTGGCGCGCGATCGACCGCAGGGTTGCCGACGTCGTGGTCAGCTCCGCCGTCCTTTGTGCCTTGGAGGGACCGGTCAGGGAGGAGCTGATCGGCGCGGGTGTCGCCGTCGGCGGGAACGCCCGGCTGCTATCGGCGGCACTTGGCGAGGGCAATCTCGACGGTTCGGATCCGGACCTGGGGCTGGCGTCCGAGAGCTCGGCCACCGGGCTGGCCGCCTCCGGGGCGGCGCGCCTCGACGTGGGCTTTGGCGTCACCGGCCTCGACAAGTCCGTCAGGGGCACGACGCGCGGCTACGCCTCGCTGCGACGGGCCGATCCGGACTTCGACGCCTTTGCGCGGGCCTCGGTCGCGACGGCGATGTGGTCAGGCGCCGGCAAGGGAGCGGCGAGGAGGTCGACACTGCCGGTGGTGGCGAAGCCGGCGACGGCCCCCGTCCCGCGCGCGGTCCTCGACGCGCTCGACACGCCGCACCTTGCGTGTCCGCTGGAGGCGTCAGGGTCGCGGCCGTTCGTCGTCACAGCCGAGGCCCCAACGCTTCGCGCGGTGCGCGCAGGATGGGATGCCGGTCACGCCGTGGTGCGCTACGACGACGGCGAGACGATCAGGGAGCTGCTTCGATCCCAGGACGCCCTTCCGCTCCCGCGCGACCTGAAGCTGCCTTCGCTGCGACGGCTGCCGGAGAACCGCGGCCTGGCGGTCCGCGGCGTCGATCCCCGCGATGTGGTCCGCCTTCCGCCCCAGACGGCGGAAGAATGGCTGGCCCGGTGGGGCAACTCCTCGTTGGCGTCAACGGCGCGCCGCTACCTCGCGCGCGTGGGCGAGCGCCGGTCGGGCGAACTGGCGTTCCCGCGCGCGGAGGTGGTGCGCCTGGTAGCGGAAGGGGACACGCCTGCCATGTCAGCGGCAGACGCCGCGGGGAAGGATCCGGCGCGTCTGGGCGAGCGCCCCTTCAAGCGGCCGAACGACCTGCGCGCCGCCTGGACGGCGCCGGGGGAGGCGAGGCGCTTCGTGCTGGAGGACGGTCGCCTGCCCGCGGAACTGATGGAGCTGTCGCCGGGCGTCGTGCCGGCCCAGAGAATGTTCATCATCGACGGCGATCTGGCCGTGCCGCTCCTGCTGTCCTCCAGAATGTTCGCGGTGTGGGCGCGGGCGACGACGTCGTGGTCGACGAGTTGGCTGTCGCGCTTCTCCGTGGGCCGCACCTTCGAGACGCTGCCAGTCCCGCCCTGCTTCCGCCTGGTCCTGGGGGAGGGCGGCAGGCCCGTCGTGCGATTCGCCCGCAGAATGGCGGAACTTCTGCGCATGGCGGAGTGGCTGGAGGCCACGGCCGACGGGGAAGGGCGTTGGACGCGACCCGCGGCCGGAACCCCAGTGTCCCCGGACATCGAGGAAACCTGGCAGGAAGTGGACCGCGTTATCTTGGACTCGATCGGGTTGCCTTCGCGGGCGAACGACGCGGAGGTGCTACAGCGGCTGGTCGAGCCAGACGCAAGGAGGCGCGACGTGGACCTGATGGAGGCGGCCCGGTAAAGCGGCGCGCCGATCGCCGCCCAACGGTGACGTTCAGCGCGCTGCCGTCATACGGCTCGGACGGGCAGTTTGCCTGACGGGCGCGCTCGCGGCGTCGGTCGGATCCAGGCCGTTCCCTTTGATGGGCACCGCCCTCGCGGCAGGCCTCCACGGCCGCCCGGCTCTTCCGCGCCACCTCCTCCAGCGTCGCCGTCAGCCGGTTCGGCGACGGGAGCGCGCTGCGCTCCGTGCAGTAGCGCGGCTCAATCAGAGATTGCTGTCCCGATCGTCGCAGACAAAAAGATTGGCTTTCAAACCACCCCCGGCCGTTCAGCTATCTCATGACGTGGCTGAAACTGCCGCTCCGGCGGGCTGAACGAGCGGCAGTTTCTGCGAAGCGTTTGGGGCGCACGGGATGTCTGCATCTGGGTCTTGACGGGCGCGGCGGCAAATATCGACTAGCTTAGGCGTTCCGGTGCAGACGAGTTGATGGCGGCCCACGCCGAAACCGGCCGTTCGCAATTTGAAGGATCCCGGGCGGCAAGGCGCCAATTCCGCTCCCCGGCCATCGCGTCGCGGATGACTCTGTGGCGAATCGACGGGCGGTCGTCGTTAGCGGTTGCAGTGCGAGGCAGCGGCGCGCTGCTTGCCGTCATCATTTTCCTTTCCCAACGGATCACCTCCCCGGAGCGCTTCCGCGCGGCCCCTTGCGCACGCGATTCGTTCGCCGACGTCGATCAACCATCAGCTCCGAGAAAAAGGTTGCGCCCCCGATTGCGTTGTGTATCAGGCACTCACCGCGACATGGCTTCGCGGGCGCTCCACCCCTCGGCTCGGCCTAGGGGGCGGCAACGTGGATTGGTCGATCGTCTCGGCCGCTCTTCACGCCTCGGGATCGCCTTCACGAGCTGTTGCCGCCCAGCGTGACGCCGACATCGGTCGGTAAGCGTGGGAGGATGCGCACGGAGCGATGCTCCCTGGCAGCCTGGATCAACGCAACCAAGTGCGTCCGGGTGAGCCGCGTGCCCCCGGCGCATGCCGAGGAGTACTACAATGTCCGCCCATACCATCATGACCAAGCTGCTGCGCGATCTGGAACGCGACGGCTTCACCGCCACCCGCACAGCCGGTGGCCACCTCCGCTTCTCGCATCCCGCGATCAGCGGCTGCGTGTTCGGTCCGAGCACGCCGTCCGATCACCGCGCGGTGAAGAACCTGCTGGCAACGCTCAAGCGCAAGCTGCGCGTCGCCAACGACCGGTAAGCCCGCGCGCGGCGGGGTCCGCGCCCCGCCGCGCCGGCACGCGTCCACCACCTTCTGATGACTTGCGCGGGCGAGTCCCGCGAGGAGACCACACCATGGCCAAGCCCCCCACCGACGACCACGTCCTTCCCCGTCCGGTCGAGCGCCTGCCCGACTACGCCCACGCCAAGTCGCGCCAGTCGCTGGCAGATCGCCTCCAAGACGCGTTCGGGCTGGAGGGCCAGTCGGCGGCGACCATCGCCAACGCAATCGTAGACCCAACCGAGGTCCGCCGCTCGATTGGCGAGCCGAGCGACCCTGACGTCGAGCGCATCCCCGTACCCGGCGGCACGCTGCTGGGCATCCGCACGCAGGTGTGGGCGCGCCGCATCATGCCCGACCCGCGCAATCCCCGCACGCTGCCGTCGCGCCGTCACCCCTTCGCCGTCGATCCGGGATCGGGCGACGAGGACTCGCGCTTCCGCCCCGTCCCCGAGCCGCAGCCGCTCGATCCCGCGCGGCCGCAGTCGGCCGAGCTGGCGGTGGACGTCGAGAGCCGCCATCACCTGGCGTGGGCCGCGCAGCAGACCGCCGCCTATGTCCTGAACGAGAACGACTGGCGCGTGTCGATCCGCAGCCAGGGCGTGATGGAGGCGGTGTGGCTGGTCGCCACCACCTTCCGTCACGGCGACGGGTCGGACCCGGCGACCGCGCTGACTACTGCGGAGGGCTCGTCCCGTGCGACCGCAGTGCACAGTATCCTGAACATCGTGTCGGCCGACGTGCCTTACGACGACAACGACGCCGGCATGCGGGCGCGGGTCAAGCGTTTGAACGAGGCGTTCGACCGCGGCGAGCGCGACGCCGCGACAATCTTCGCGCTCCGCTGCGAGCGGGTCCCCGCGCTTATCTTGGTCGGCTTCGAGCCGTATCCGGGCGGCACGACCGGATTTCCGACCGCCGTGCGCTCCCTGGTTGCCCTGCGTCACGTCGATCCGCCCAAGCCATGGGGCGAGGGTCCGGAGAACGAGTCGCTGGCGGACGAGGTGCTCGACGAGTTGCTGCGCCGCGGCCTGGTGACCGCGACCGAGCGTGAATACTACGCCGGCTCGTGCACCAAGGCGGAGGCGCGCGCGGCGCACCTGCCTGACGATCCGGTGCTGCGCGCGGCCCGGCTCGTCCACCTGTTCAGCGCAGGCGGCGACGAGGTCTATGAGGCGATCCGCGTTGCGGTTACCAGCCAGTCGACGCGCAAGCGCATGACGCAGAAGCTGATGAACGACCTGGCGACGGCGCTGGTCCTGCGCGCCGTGTCGAAGGACCGCGCGGACATCGACCAGGCCCGTCGCTACCTCCGCCACGCGTTCGGCAAGGCCGCGCACCGCCGCGACGCGTGGACCGCCACTAGCCGCCCGACGGACGTGCTGGTGGCAGCCGCGCTGAAGGAGGCCGCCGCAGCGATCGCGGGCGATCGTGAGGAGCCGGGCCCGGCGTCGGTCGAGCTCGCGGTCCGGGCCGCGCTGCCGCTCGTCGTTGATGGCCGCCTGAACGCAGACCGGGGCACGTCGAATAACGATCAGCCCGATCGGCGCACGCCGGGCGAGGTGCTCGACGCGATGCGCCGCAAGCCACAGGGTATTCGGCAGCTCGGGCAGGCGCTGGCCGACTACGCGGAAGGGATCGACATCCGCGCCGTTGGCGAGGACGGCGAGATCCGGCGGCTGGAGGATGGCTCGGCCGACCAAGTCCTGAGCGACGTGTGGCTGCGCAACGAGTATCCGCCCGCGGGCAAGGCCAAGGCGGCGCGGCCGGGCGACTCGCCCACCGACCGCTACGACCGTGCGGTCGAGGCGCTGGGCGGCGCCATGCAGGAGCTGTCCCGCTGCTTTGAGGCGCTGGCGGGTGTCGCCGGCGAGGACGGGCAGCCGGTCGTCGACCGGCGCGGCGTCGAGGTGCGGCTGACGGAGCCGTGGCGCGAGACGCTGCGGTCGGTCGACGAGGAGCTCCTGCTCTGGACCCGGGCGTACCGCAAGCGCCACGGCCAGGCGCGGCCGGCGCCGGTGGCGGCCGAGGATCTCGAGGATGGTGACGACGACGCGGTCCAGGAGTGGGACGCCGCGGACGACTCGGACGTGGTCACGGCCGACAGCGAGGCGTGATCGGAGGCGGGGCGGGTCGGCGATCTGCCCCATCCGACATGGCACTTCCCGCGCGACAGTTCGTGACGGCCCCGAGGCAAGACCGCAGAACAGATTCGATGGGGAAAATGGTGATGGCTAGGAAGCCGAAGGATGACACGCTCTGGCTCGCGCAGCGCCATGGTCAGGACTGGCGCGACGAGGACGTCCTGACCGCCGTCGCGTGGCTGCGGTCGCTTGTGCCGTCTGCCGAGTGGGCACCCCGACTTGCCGCCGTCGAGGCGCGGTTCCAGGCAGCAAAGCTGGAATGGGCCGAGGGCCGCCGCGTCGCGCTATTCGATCCCGCTGACGCGATTGCCTGGTATGTGCATCAGGCAATCCGCTACGCGGACCCGGCACTGCGTCCTGACTTCTTTCTGCCCGAGGGCTACCGGATCGCCCCGCTGTTCCAGCGCATCGGTCAGCTGCGCGAAGCGCTCGTCGGCGTCAATGGTGGTGAGGCCCGCGCTGCGAGGCTGATGACGGAGAATACGGCGCAGCCCGACGACGGAATTTACGAGCTCTTGGTCGCGGGCGCCTACGCCCGTCGCGGGTGGAAGGACGTTCGGTTCGTTCCCGAGGCGCCGGGTGTGGCGAAGCGCAACGATTTGATTGTGGAGCGTCCCGGCGACCGTTGGGCGGTCGAGATCAAGCGGGCCGGCCGGTCCGGTTACGCCCGAGACGAGCGGCTTGCCGGTGAGCGCATGGCGGATGGTGCGCACGCACTCTCGCGCGACGCGGGCAGGCCTCTTCTCCTCCTGACTAGGTTCCGCGAGGAGCTGCACACGCTAGGCGCCGATTATCTGGCTGCGAAGGTTGAGCGCTTCCTGGGGTCGGACGGCATCTACGAGTGGGACGACGAGGGCGGGGAGGGCATGGTGGCCGACGTCGACTGGACCCGCCTCCGCGCCGTCATGGTCGAGGACGACATCTACTTCGGCTCGAGCCGGATGGTCGAGTTGCTGCTAGGCAGCTATGAGCCCGCAGTCGACTTCACCATGGCGGGCGACTGGACGCCGGCGGAAAGCCGCCCTCTTCACGCCGATTGGGTCCAGCACCTGAGCCTTGTCGGCTGGCGGAGCGGCTCGGATGAGGCCGCGCGGCGCAAGTCGATGCACTTCCGCAGCTTGGTCGCCAAGGCATCGCTGCAGCTACCCGGCGACCGACCCGGCGTTATCCACGTCGGCTACGAGGGCGCCGGCGGAAACAACGAGGATGGCCGCCGGCATGCGCTCAACCGACGCGAGATGGCGACGTTCGAGCCCGGCGCGACTGGCTTGCGCATGGTCTACGGTAACTACTTCATGCCCGAGCTGGTGACCGCCCGCAACGAGAGCGCCGCCGTCACGGAGACGCAGGCCTGGTACCCGGTTGGGCCAAAACCGATGAGCGAGCCGCTACCCGGCCATCTGCTCTTTATGGACCAAGATGGCCAGCCGGGGTCGCACCTTTGAACGGCGCCCGGCACCGTCTCGGCGTTGACCTACTTCGAGTTACCCGTTGCCTGCCGCGCTGCGCGTGATCGTCGATGGAAACAGGAACGTTCCGACCAGTCCCTGCCGAGCCTCGCCTGGGTGCCTCGGCGCGCACGCCCGTCGACGCGAGGTCGTTCAACCGGCGAATGAAGGCGTCGAGCAGGGTGAGTTCTGCTGCGGCGACGTCTCGCTGCGGTTTGCTGCGCAGGATCGTGGCGAGGGGTTCGTTGAGGCGGTTCAGGTATTTGTCCGCGTCCAGAACGTGCTTCCTGCCGTCCGAGCACATGACGAGCTCTGTGCTGGGCGGAGAGAAAGCCAACGACCCCGAGAGCGTGCGCGGCGTGATCAATGGGACCGGCAGGGCCCTGCCACCCTTGAGGTTGCTAGACCGCCCGCACCCGCTATTCCTGGCATGGCACCGCGAGCATCGCTTCAAGCTTTGAGGCCTGCCTTTTTGTCCAATCTCAGTTCCCTCTTTTGGGTCGGCATTGGCTGCGCCGCTCCCGCCGGAAGCGGCATCGAAACCGCAGAATCGGGTGCTTTGAACACAATACAGGAACGGCTCGCCAAAGATCGATTTGCATGCACACCCTATGCGGCAAGCCGCAGGGAGTAAGTGACTGATCCGGAATACCAAAACCCGTAATCATAACCACGCCACGATCGTCCTACGGGGTATGACGCTGTCAACGTATTGATAAACAACGCTTAGCGTTGTTCGGACGCCTCGCAAAAAGCGTTTTCCTACACCCTCCCGGCGGTGCTAGCCCGACCCTGCCTTTCGAAGCGCGACCACGCTCCTCCGATCCTTCGGAGAACGTGAATGTCGTACCATCATGTCGTCAGCTTTCGGGTCGGGAGCCAGCTCCACACCGACCTCCTTGCGCTCGCGGCGGAGCGCCACACCGACGTCGGAAAGTTGCTCCGGGGGTTGATCCATCGGGAGCTCCGCGGCGCCGGTAACAACGCCGTCGAGGAGCGCGAGATGATCATATTTATAGCTATCGCCATAGACGGTCTGCTCGGCACCAATCCTGACCCAGAACTCCGCCCGACGATCATCAAGCTGTGGCGCGAACGCCTTGCTGCGGATCAAGCCGATGGGCGCTAGACGGCTCCCTCCCACGGCGCAGGCCGAGACCACGTCGCCGCCTCCGGAACCGCTCGCGGTCCGCATCCCAGAAGCGATGCGGCTAACAGGGATTGGCCGATCCAAACTCTACGAGCTGATCGCATCTGGCGACGTTCAGACGGCGAAGATCGGCACCTGTACGTTAATCACCTTCGCCAGCCTCAGGCAGCTGATTGAGAAGGCGCGGAGATGACGGGGCGGCGCGTTCAGCGCCGCCCAAACGCCCGCTTTAGAACCTTTCCGCTCGACCGCATCTCGTCGAGCTGGTCCGACCAAGACTGCATCATCCGGACCCGCTCCTCCCAGTGTTCGCCGCGCGCATAAGCGCGGCGAACACCATTGCCCTCAACGTGCGCGAGCTGCCTTTCAATTGCATCGGGATGCCACTTGCCGGTTTCGTTGAGCAGCGTGCTCGCCATCGCGCGGAAGCCGTGCGAGGTCATCTCCTCGCCCGTATAGCCTAGCCGACGCGGCGCCTGATTGAGCGTGTTCTCGGACATTGGCCGGCGAGACGTGTAGAAGCTCGGGAATACGTATTGGCCGCCGCCGCTGATGCTGCGCAGGTCGGACAGGATCTCCAGCGCCTGGATCGACAGCGGTACACGATGGGGCCGGCGCATCTTCATCTTGTTGGCCGGGATCGTCCAGACAGCGCCGTCCAGGTCGATCTCGGACCACTCCGCATGGCGCAGCTCGCCGGGTCGTACGAAGAGGTGCGCGGCAAGCTGGAGGCCTGCGCGGGTGGTCGCATGGCCAGTAAAGTCATCGATGGCGCGGAGGAGGACGCCGACCTCGAGCGGATCGGTAATGGCTGCGCGATGGGTTACCTTGGGGGTGATCAGCGCGTCGCGTAATGCGGACGAGATATCATGCTGCGCGCGTCCGGTAGCGATGGCGTATCGGAACACCCGCCCGCAGACGCTCCGCAGTCGGCGGGCGCTCTCATACCGTCCGCGGCCCTCGACACTTCGGAGGACAGCCAGCAATTCCAGCGGCAGAATGCCGGCGATTGGACGGTCACCAATCAGCGGATAAGCGAAGTCGAGGAGCCACCTGATCTTACCAAGCGTGACCTCGGCGCGCCCCTCCTTCTCGACCTTTGCCAGCCACTCCTCAGCGATGTCCTTGAACGTGGTGGCGGACGAAAGCGACGCGATCAGCTTGTCCCGCTTCTTGCGCGCGAACGGGTCCTCCCCAGCGGCCAGCGCGCTTCGCGCCTTGTCGCGAGCGGCCCGCGCGTCGGCGAGGCTGACCTTCGGGTACACGCCCAGCGCAAGCGTCTTGTAGCGCCCGCCCTGGCGATAGTTCAGCCGCCAGTAGCGGCCGCCCTGCGGCGTCACCAGCAGGTAGAGGCCGTCAGCGTCGTTGAGCTTGTAGGCCTTATCCCGAACCTGGGCTTTGGACGCGGCCAATGCGGAGAGAGGCATGAGGGTATCTCGCTTCAGGGCAGGCGATTTTTGATACCCTGATTATACCCGATTTGTTCTCGGAAACCCAGACCCGCGGGCGGACGCCAGCGGACCGGCAGTCTGCTAAACTGCCGTTTTACCGGAGCTTTTTGGAAGCCAGCGGACGCCGGCGGAAGAACAAATGGTGCCCAGAAGAGGACTCGAACCTCCACGACCTTGCGATCGCCAGCACCTGAAGCTGGTGCGTCTACCAATTCCGCCATCTGGGCACGGGGTAGGCGGCGGCGCTTAGACGGGCGGCTGCGCGCTTGTCAACCGCGGGCGCGGCGGGCATGGGCTGGCGCGACATCGCCAGGCAGCGGGAAGCGAGGACGGATGGAACGGCTGGTGACGCTTTTCGGCGGCGGGGGTTTCCTCGGCCGCTATGTCGCGCAGGCGCTGCTGAAGCGGGGCGCGCGCGTGCGCATCGCCGAGCGCGATCCCTCCAATGCCTGGTTCCTGAAACCGCTGGGCGGCCTCGGCCAGACGCAATTCGTCGCCGCGAACGTGACCGACGCGGCGAGCGCGCGGCGGGCGGCGGCGGAATCGTCAGCGGTCGTCAACCTGGTCGGCATCCTCAAGGGCCGCTTCCACGACGTGCACGTCAACGGCGCGCGCAACGCCGCCGAAGCGGCCCGCGCGGCGGGGGCGGCGGCGTTCGTTCAGGTCTCGGCGATCGGCGCCGCTCCGGCCTCCGCCTCCGCTTATGGGCGCAGCAAGGCGCAGGGCGAGGCCGCGGCGCGCGAAGCGTTTCCGGCCGCGACGATCATCCGCCCGTCGGTGCTGTTCGGGGCGGAGGACATGTTCGTCAACCGCTTCGCCGGCATGGCGCAGCTGCTGCCGGTGCTGCCGGTGATCCGCGGCTCGGCGAAGCTGCAGCCGGCGTGGGTGGCGGACGTCGCCGCGGCGATCGCCGCCGCCGCGCTGGATCCGGCCGCGCATGCCGGGCAGACCTATCAACTGGGCGGGCCGGAGGTGCTGACGATGGCGGCGCTCAACCGCTGGATCGCCGCGGCGACCGGCCACACCCGCACGCTGATCGAGCTGCCCGACGAGATCGGCGCGCTGATGGCCAGGCTGACCGGCTGGCTGCCGGGCGCGCCGATCACCGAGGATCAGTGGCGGATGCTGCAGCAGGACAATGTCGTCGCCGAAGGCGCGGCCGGTTTCGCCGATTTCGGCATCGCGCCCAGCCCGCTCGCCGCGGTCGCCCCCGCCTGGCTGGTGCGCTATCGCCGCCACGGCCGCTTCGGGACGACGCGCTCCGCCTGAATGCGCGCACTCTCCTGATCTTCCGGCGGGCGCGGTCCTCGCGCTGCCGTTCCAGCCCGAGGCCGCGATGCACACTCCGCTCCTGATCGTCGTCCTGCTCGGCATCGTCGAGGGCCTGACCGAGTTCGTGCCGGTCTCGTCCACCGGCCACCTGATCCTGGCGGGCACGCTGCTGGGGCTGCCCAAGGGATCGGAGACGTTCGACATCGTGATCCAGCTGGGCGCGATCCTGGCGGTGCTGGTGGTGTATCGCCACCGCTTCGCCGGCGTGCTGGGCGGGCTGGCGCGGCGCGATGCCGGGGCGGTCCGCTTCACCCGCAACGTGCTGCTGGGCTTCCTGCCGGCGGCATTGGTGGGCGCGGTCGCCTATTCGGCGATCCGGGCGATGCTGGAGCGGCCGATCATCGTGGCGGTGGCGCTGATCGTGGGCGGCATCTTCATCCTCGTGATCGAACGGATCGTGCGCGCGCCAACCACGCACGAGGTGGAGCAGATGGGCTGGCACACGGCGCTGGGCATCGGCTGCGTCCAGTGCCTGTCGATGGTTCCGGGCGTCAGCCGATCGGGCGCGACGATCATGGGCGCGCTGCTGCTGAGGGTGGAGCGGCGCGTGGCGGCCGAATACAGCTTTTTCCTCGCGATCCCCACGATGTTCGGCGCGACCACGCTGGCGCTGTGGAAATCGCGCCACGAATTGCACAACGCGGTGATGAGCGACATCGCGATCGGTTTCGTCGTGTCGTTCCTGGTGGCGATGGTGGTGATCCGCTGGTTCGTGGGGATCGTTTCCCGCCGCGGCTTCGCGCCTTTTGCCTGGTACCGGATCCTCGTTGGAACAATCGCACTGATCTGCCTACTGGCGACATAGAGCCGGAACGGCCATATATTCCCTGACGGGCTGCTGATCCGTTCAGATAAAAGACGCGGCGGCGATACATAGGGCATATAGACTTACCTATTGCCGCAAAATGGCGTGACTCGCGGCGCGCGTCGCGATATGGGCGACTCGCGAGGGAGACGCGCATGGCCGACAATCCGATGCTGTCGTTCGTCCGGGTGGGACAGGATTATCCGGCCAAGCGCGCCGCCGACGAGCGCAACGAGGATTTTGCCGAGATCGCGCGCGCCTATGCGGTCGAGCAGGCGGAGGAGCAGTCGTCGCGCTGCTCGCAATGCGGCGTTCCGTATTGCTCGACGCACTGCCCGCTGCACAATCACATCCCCGACTGGCTGCGGCTGACCGCCGAGGGGCGGCTGCGCGAGGCGTACGAGCTGAGCAACGCGACCTCGACGATGCCCGAAATCTGCGGCCGGATCTGCCCGCAGGACCGGCTGTGCGAGGGCAATTGCGTGATCGAATTCTCCGGCCACGGCGCGGTCACGATCGGCTCGGTCGAGAAGTTCATCACCGACACCGCGTGGGAGGAGGGCTGGGTCGAGCCGATCGTGCCGCTGCCCGACCGCGGCCAGTCGATCGGCGTGATCGGTGCCGGGCCGGCGGGCCTCACCACCGCCGAGCTGATGCGCGTGCGCGGCTACGAGGTGCATGTCTATGATCGGCACGATCGCGCGGGCGGCCTGCTGACCTACGGCATCCCCGGCTTCAAGCTGGAGAAGCATGTGGTGATGCGCCGGGTGCAGCGGCTGAAGGATGCGGGCATCGTCCTCCACGAGGGGTTCGAGGTCGGCCGCGACGCGACGATGGCCGACCTGCGCGCACGCCACGACGCGCTGCTGATCGCGACCGGCGTGTACAAGCCCCGCGCGATCAAGGCGCCGGGCGTTGGCGCCGGCGGGATCGTCGAGGCGCTCGACTTCCTCACCGCGTCGAACCGCAAGGGCTTCGGCGACGACGTGCCGGAGTTCGACGGCGGGGCGCTCAACGCCGCGGGCAAGAACGTGGTGGTGGTCGGCGGCGGCGACACCGCGATGGACTGCGTGCGCACCGCCGTCCGCCAGGGCGCCACTTCGGTGAAGTGCCTTTATCGCCGCGACCGCGCCAATATGCCGGGATCGCAGCGCGAGGTTCGCAACGCCGAGGAGGAGGGCGTGGAGTTCGTCTGGCTCTCCGCCCCCGAGGCGTTCCTGGGGACCGAGAAGGTGGACGGGGTGCAGGTCGCCAAGATGCGGCTGGGCCAGGCCGACGCCTCCGGCCGCCGCGCGCCCGAGGCCGATCCCGGCAACGAGTACCGCGTCGATGCCGATCTGGTGATCAAGGCGCTGGGCTTCGACCCCGAGGACCTGCCGAAGCTGTTCGGCGCCGACGAGCTGTCGGTCACCCGCTGGGGCACGCTGCGCGTCGACCACCGGACGATGCAGACCAGCCTGGACGGCGTGTTCGCCGCCGGCGACATCGTGCGCGGCGCGAGCCTGGTGGTATGGGCGATCCGCGACGGCCGCGACGCGGCGGAGCGGATGCATGCTTACCTCAAGGCAAAGGTAAAGGTGGGCCAGCGCGAGAAGGTACCGGCGTGAGGCTGACCGCGCACGAGGTAGCGGCGATCAAGGCGGCGGCGCGCGAAGCGTTCGGGCCGGACGCGACCGTGCGACTGTTTGGAAGCCGACTGGACGATAGCAAGCGCGGCGGTGACATCGACCTGCACGTCGATACGCTCCATGATGACCCGCTCGCTCGGCGCGAGATCCGGTTCCGCTCAATACTCTTCGATGTCCTCGACGAGGAGCCGATCGACGTCGTCGTCCGGGCGAGGAGCGCTCCGCTTCGGTGGATCGACAAGGTCGCGCTTCGCGACGGGACCGTCCTGTGAACCGCGACGAGATCCTGTCGGCGACGCGAGAAGCCTTGGCGGCAGCGCAGGATCAGGCGGCGCATCTCGGTCGCCTGCTTGCCCGTCCGGAACCTCGCTCCGGCTTACCCACAAGCGATGAGGAGCTAGAGCGGTCCTACGCCTTCCTGCACATCTTCGCCCAGTTGCACGACGTGATGCTGAGCCGCCTGTTTCGGGGCGCCATCACCTTGGTCGGCGAGGATCCTGCCGCGTTATCCGCCAAGACATTGTCGCTCAGGCTGGAGCGCATCGGCGCGATTGCGGATCGGCAGAGGTGGCTCGATTTGTCCTCGCTCCGGAACATGCTCGTTCATGATTATGCCGTCACGCCGGAGGCTCTCGCCCGGCACGTCGCGGCAGCGCGCGCGAGTGTGCCAGACCTGATCTCCACGCTGGCCGAACTCGCCAGCTTTATTCGCAAAGAAGGTCTTTTCGAATGACTCGCTTCCCCACGCCCGAGCATGCCCGCCTCGCGCGCGAGGGCATGTACCGCCCCGACATGGAATCCGATGCCTGCGGCGTCGGCCTCGTTGCCGCGACCGACGGCAAGGCGTCGCGCCGCGTCGTCTCGGCCGCGATCGATGCGCTGAAGGCGGTGTGGCACCGCGGCGCGGTGGACGCGGACGGCAAGACCGGCGACGGCGCCGGCATCCATGTCGACCTGCCGGTGCGGTTCTTCGACGATGCGATCGAGCATTCGGGGCACAAGCCGCTGAACGCGCGGCTGGCCGTCGGCATGATGTTCCTGCCGCGCACCGACCTCGGCGCGCAGGAGACGTGCCGGACGATCGTGGAATCCGAGATCATCGATTTCGGCTACACCATCTACGGCTGGCGCCAGGTGCCGGTGGACGTCTCGGTCATCGGCGACAAGGCGATGCTGACCCGCCCCGAGATCGAGCAGATCATGATCGCCGGCCCCAGACCCGACGAGGTGAGCGCCGCCGAGTTCGAGAAGAACCTGTACCTCATCCGCCGGCGGATCGAGCGCAAGCTGATCGAGGCGCAGATCCAGGGCTTCTACATCTGCTCGCTGTCGTGCCGGTCGATCATCTACAAGGGGCTGTTCCTCGCGGAGGAACTGTCGGTCTTCTATCCCGACCTGCAGGACGAGCGGTTCGTCAGCCGCGTCGCGATCTTCCACCAGCGCTATTCGACCAACACCTTCCCGCAATGGTGGCTGGCGCAGCCGTTCCGCTGCCTCGCCCACAACGGCGAGATCAACACGATCCGCGGCAACAAGAACTGGATGAAGAGCCACGAGATCAAGATGGCCAGCCTCGCCTTCGGCGAGCATTCGGAGGAGATCAAGCCGCTGATCCCGGCCGGCGCGTCGGATACGGCCGCGCTGGATGCGGTGTTCGAGGCGATCTGCCGCTCGGGCCGCGACGCGCCCACCGCCAAGCTGATGCTGGTGCCGGAGGCGTGGCAGGACAAGCCCGACATGCCGCAGCCGCACTGCGACATGTACAACTATCTCGCCTCGGTGATGGAGCCGTGGGACGGTCCGGCCGCGCTCGCCATGACCGACGGCCGCTGGGCGGTGGCCGGCGTCGACCGCAATGCGCTAAGGCCGCTGCGCTTCACCCAGACCGCCGATCACCTGCTGATCGTCGGCTCCGAGAGCGGCATGGTGGTCGTGCCGGAATCGACGATCGTGCGCAAAGGGCGGATGGGTCCCGGCCAGATGATCGCGATCGATCTGGACGAAGGGCGGCTGTACGACGATCGCGCGGTGAAGGACCGCATCGCCGCCGAGCATCCCTATGGCGAGTGGATCTCTGGCTTCCGCCATATGGCCGATCTGCCCGTGTCCGACGCGGCCGTGCCGCGCTACGAGCGGGCCGAGCTGATCCGCCGCCAGGTCGCCGCCGGGCAGACGCTGGAGGATATGGAGCTGATCCTCGCGCCCCAGATCGAGGACGCCAAGGAAGCGACCGGATCGATGGGCGACGATACGCCGCTGGCCGTCATCTCCGACAAGCCGCGGCTGATCAGCCACTTCTTCCGCCAGAATTTCAGCCAGGTGACCAACCCGCCGATCGATTCGCTGCGCGAGAACCAAGTGATGAGCCTGAAGACGCGCTTCGGGAACCTCGCCAACATCCTGGATGCCGGCGCGCAGCAATCGAACGTGCTGGTGCTCGATTCGCCGGTGCTGACGGGCGCCGACTGGAACCGGCTGAAGGCGCATTTCGGCGCGCAGTCGACCGAGATCGACTGCACCTTCCCGGCCGACGGCAGTCCCGACGGCCTGCGCACCGCGATCGCGCGGATCCGCCGCGAGGCGGAGACCGCGGTGCGCGAGGGCAAGACCGAGCTGTTCCTGACCGACGAGAACATCTCGGCCGAGCGCGTGGCGATCGCGATGGTGCTGGCCGCCGCCGCCGTCCACACGCATCTCGTGCGCAAGGGCCTGCGTTCCTATGCGTCGATCAACGTCTGCTCGGCCGAGTGCCTGGACACGCATTATTTCGCGGTGCTGATCGGCGTCGGCGCGACGACGGTTAACGCCTATCTGGCCGAAGCCGCCATCGCCGATCGCCACCGCCGCGGCCTGTTCGGCGACCTGACGATGGAGCAGTGCCTCAAGCGCCATCGCAAGGCGATCGACGACGGTCTGCTCAAGATCATGTCGAAGATGGGGATCGCGGTGATCTCCAGTTATCGCGGCGGCTATAATTTCGAGGCGGTGGGATTGAGCCGTGCGCTGGTGAACGATTTCTTCCCCGGCATGCCGGCGAAGATCTCGGGCGAGGGCTATGCCTCGCTCCAGCTGAACGCGATGCTGCGCCACGAGGCGGCGTTCGACGAGGGCGTCGCGACGCTGCCGGTGGGCGGCTTCTACCGCCAGCGCGCGGGCGGCGAGGCGCATGCCTATTCGGCGCAGCTGATGCACCTCCTCCAGACCTCGGTCGCGACCGACAGCTATTCCACCTACCTGCAATTCTCGCGCGGGGTGAAGGATCTGCCGCCGGTCTATCTGCGCGACCTGCTCGAGTTCAACTGGGCGCGCGAGGCCATCCCGATCGATTCGGTCGAGGCGATCACCGAGATCCGCAAGCGCTTCGTCACCCCCGGCATGTCGCTGGGCGCGCTCTCGCCCGAGGCGCACGAGACGCTGGCGATCGCGATGAACCGGATCGGCGCGAAGGCGGTGTCGGGCGAGGGCGGCGAGGACAAGGGCCGCTACAAGCCCTATCCCAACGGCGACAATGCCAATTCGGTGATCAAGCAGGTCGCCTCCGGCCGGTTCGGCGTGACCGCCGAATATCTCGGCGCGGCGGAGGAGCTGGAGATCAAGGTCGCGCAAGGGGCCAAGCCCGGCGAGGGCGGGCAGCTGCCCGGCTTCAAGGTGACCGAGATGATCGCCAAGCTCCGCCACTCGACGCCCGGCGTGATGCTGATCTCGCCGCCGCCGCACCACGACATCTATTCGATCGAGGATCTGGCGCAGCTGATCTACGACCTGAAGCAGATCAATCCGCGCGCGCGGGTGTGCGTGAAGCTGGTCTCGTCCGCCGGCATCGGCACCGTCGCGGCGGGCGTGGCCAAGGCGCATGCCGACGTGATCCTGGTCGCCGGCCATGTCGGCGGCACCGGCGCCAGCCCGCAGACCAGCATCAAATATGCCGGCACGCCGTGGGAGATGGGGCTGACCGAGACCAACCAGGTGCTGACCCTCAACGGCCTGCGCCACCGGGTGAAGCTGCGCACCGACGGCGGGCTGAAGACAGGCCGCGACATCGTCGTGGCCGCGATCCTGGGGGCCGAGGAGTTCGGCATCGGCACGCTGAGTCTCGTCGCGATGGGCTGCATCATGGTGCGCCAGTGCCATTCGAACACCTGCCCGGTCGGAGTCTGCACGCAGGACGAGAGCTTGCGGAAGAAGTTCGTCGGCAGCCCTGAGAAGGTGATCAACCTAATGACCTTCATCGCCGAGGAGGTGCGCGAGATCCTGGCGCGGCTCGGCGTGCGCTCGCTCGACGAGATCATCGGCCGCACCGAGCTGCTCCGCCAGGTCAGCCGCGGCGCCGAGCATCTCGACGATCTCGACCTGAACCCGATCCTCGCCAAGGTCGACGCGCCGGACCACCACCGCCGCTTCGGCCTCGCCACCTTCCGCAACGAGGTGCCCGACAGCTTGGATGCGCAGATGATCAAGGACGCGCGCGCGGTGTTCGAGCGGGGCGAGAAGATGCAGCTGACCTATTCGGTGCGCAACACGCACCGCGCGGTGGGCACGCGTCTATCGTCGGAGATCACGAAGACGTTCGGCATGTCGACGCTGGCGGACAACCACGTCCACGTGCGGCTTCGGGGCTCCGCCGGCCAGTCGCTGGGCGCCTTCGCCTGCAAGGGCATAAGGCTGGAGGTGTTCGGCGACGCGAACGACTATGTCGGCAAGGGGCTGTCCGGCGCGATCATCGCGGTGCGGCCGATGGTGTCGTCGCCCTTGGAGACCAAGGCCAACACGATCATCGGCAACACCGTGCTCTACGGCGCGACCGCGGGCAAATTGTTCGCGGCCGGCCAGGCGGGCGAGCGGTTCGCGGTGCGCAACTCGGGCGCCGAGGTGGTGGTCGAGGGGTGCGGTGCGAACGGCTGCGAATATATGACCGGCGGTTCGGCGGTGATCCTGGGCCGCGTGGGCGAGAATTTCGGCGCGGGGATGACCGGCGGCATGGCGTTCGTGCTGGACGAGCACGGCGAGTTCGACCGCCGCGCCAACCCGGACAGCATCGTCTGGCAGCGCTTCGGATCGGCCTATTGGGAGATGAAGTGCAAGGCACTGATCGCGGAGCACGCCGTCGCCACCGACAGCCGCTGGGCGCACACCGTGCTGGACGATTGGGACCGCTGGCGCCACCATTTCTGGCAGGTCTGCCCGAAGGAGATGCTCAGCCGGCTGGAACGGCCGCTGAACGATGCGGTGCCGGTGGAGATCGTCGCGGCGTAATAGGACGAGATCCTCCCTGGAACGGGGAGGGGGACCGCGCGAAGCGTGGTGGAGGGGGGCTGCAACGAGCGCTGCGCCCGCGGAGAGCCCCCTCCACCCGCCTGCG
>CAXUMU010000005.1:0-1812 GCA_964252145.1 uncultured Sphingomonadaceae bacterium | reverse complement strand
GTCCTCCCCGGCACGGGGAGGGGGACCGCTCGCGAAGCGAGTGGTGGAGGGGGTGTGCGGCAAAGCGACTCGCTGGTGGAGAGCCCCCTCCACCAGCCTGCGGCTGGTCCCCCTCCCCGTTCCGGGGAGGATCTTGCTACAGCGACGGCCCGGACATCTTCGGGCTGAGCTTCAGCGGCTTGGCCTCGTCGATCGCCTTCAGCACCGCCGTCGCGCGGCGGTCTTCCGCGGCATAGTCGCGCGCCGACTTGCCGGCGATGCGGTCGGGCCGGTTGGGGTTGGCGCCGACGCTCAGCAGTTCGCGCACCATCGCCAGATCGCGGTTGTGCACCGCCAGGATCAGCGCCGTCTCGCCCCGGCTATTCTCGGCATCGACCGCGGCGCGCGCCAGGATCAGCAGGTTCGCGCCCTCGACGAAGCCGTTCTGCGCGGCGAGCAGCAGCGGCGTGTTGCCCTGCGCGTCACGCGCGTCGGGCTTGGCGCCCTTGCTGATCAGGAAGCCCAGCCACGTCATGTCGCGGCGCTTAACGACGATGTGCAGCGCGCTCTCGCCGGTCGAATAATCGCGCGTGTCGATGATCGTCGAGCCGGGGCTCTTCTCGATCGCCTCGGTCGCCTTGGCGCCGTCGGCGTCGCGCACCGCCTTCAGGAAATTATAGCTGTCGGAAAATTGCGCCGCCGCCGGCAGCGCGATCAGCGCCGCCGCAGCCAAGGCGATCATCATGGCGAACCGTCGGATCATGCGTGCCCCCGAGTAACTTGCGCGGGGCGGATTAGCAAAGCATGGCTGGCCGCGCCATGAACAAGCCCCTCCGCCTGATCCTCGCCGCGGCCCTGCTGGGCGTTACGGGGTGTCATTCGCAATCGGCCGAGCCGCCGCTGGCCGGCGCGCGCATCGGCGGGCCGTTCGCGCTGACCGACCAGAACGGCCGCACCGTGACCGACCGGCAGTTCGCCGGCAAATACCGCATCGTCTATTTCGGCTACACCTTCTGCCCGGACGTGTGCCCCACCGCCCTGCAGCACCTGATGCAGGGGCTGAAGGCGTTCGACGGCACCGCGCCGGACCGCGCCGCGAAGATCCAGCCGATCTTCATCACCGTCGATCCCGCGCGCGACACGCCGGCCGTGCTGAAGCAATATGTCAGCGCGTTCGACCCGCGGCTGATCGGGCTGACCGGCAGCGAGCCGCAGATCGCAGCCGTCGCCAAGGAATATGCGGTCT
The DNA here is from genome assembly GCA_964252145.1 of uncultured Sphingomonadaceae bacterium. Lineage (GTDB taxonomy): Bacteria > Pseudomonadota > Alphaproteobacteria > Sphingomonadales > Sphingomonadaceae > JAQGLK01. The sequence continues at coordinate 587 of CAXUMU010000005.1, read as the reverse complement.
ACTACCAGCGCCGCGAGCAGGGGGGTGGCGCGGGCTATCTGATGGACCATATGAGCCAGGCGATCCTGTTCGATCCGGACGGCAAGCCGCTGGCGCTGCTGCCGCAGGAGCAGGATGCGAAGGCGATCGCCGCGGAGCTCGACAAATGGGTGCGATGACCGGACGCTTTTGGGAAGAGAAGCCGCTCGAGCGGATGAGCCGGGCGGAATGGGAGTCCCTCTGCGACGGCTGCGGCAAGTGCTGCGTCCACAAATTGGAGGATGAGGATACCGGCGAGGTACACGCCACCAACGTCGCCTGCCGCCTGCTGGATCGCCGCTCCGGCCAGTGCCTCGACTATCGCAACCGCAAGGCCTATGTGCCCGAATGCGTGCGGCTGACCCCGGCGAAGCTGCGCCAGCTCGACTGGCTGCCTTCGACCTGCGCCTACCGCCTGCTGGACGAGGGCAAGCCGCTGGCGGACTGGCACCCGCTGGTCAGCGGCGATCCGGAGTCGGTGCACGCGGCCGGCATCTCGGTGCGCGGCTGGACGGTGTCCGAGGACGATGCCGGCGACCTGGAACAGCATATTGTCGAGCGCGAGCTCT
>CAXUMU010000004.1:0-38394 GCA_964252145.1 uncultured Sphingomonadaceae bacterium | reverse complement strand
CTACGGCTCGACCGAAGGCCTCATCATCACGTGGAACCGCGCCGCATCGCCGCTGCTTATCTCGGCGTCGTGCGCCGGCATCAACGGAGGCGCGCTGGTCGCGGCCGCGCTGCTGGGGGGGGCCGCGGCGCGCGGCCGGGCCGGGACGATCCGCAGCGCCGCCTGGGCCAGCGCTGCCCTGTGCGGCGCGGGGGCGGCGATGCCGACGTTGGGCATGGGCGCGGCGGCCGCGCTCGCGGTCGCCGCTGCGGTCATCGGCGCTGGCGCGCAGGCGTTGTCGATCGCGGCTGCGAACGACCTGCACCGGGAGGAAGGGCGCCAGGCGACCTCCGTCGGCTTCATGACCGGCAGCGCGCGGGTCGGCCAGTTCGCAGGGCTGGCGACTAGCGGGATTGTCGCGAAGTGGGGCGGAGATACGTCAGTCTTCGTCATAGCGGCCATATCCGCGTCCGTCGCGGCGGCGCTGTCGACGATCTTTGCGCGGATAGTGATCGCCACGGACCGGGCGCGGAATGACGGTCGAACGAGTTCGATGGAGACGGCATCATGACGAACCAGCGCCGCAACCTTCGCGTCGAGTCGCCCGAAGGCACGTTCCAGGCCTATCTCTCAGCGCCGGAGCGGCCGGGATCAGTCGCGATCGTCGTGCTGCAGGAAATCTTCGGCGTGAACGCGAATATCCGCGCGACGGCCGACCGCTTCGCAGCGGCCGGCTGTGCCGTCATCGCGCCTGACCTGTTCTGGCGCCAGGGCGACGGCATCCAGCTCGATCCCGCCGCCGACCGCGACCGCGCGATGGAACTGATGAAAGGGCTGAAGCACGGCGACGCGGTCGCCGACGGCGCGGCCGCGCTAGCGGCCTTGCGGCGCGAGGTGCCCGGGCTCGATCGGTCGGCCGCGGTCGGTTACTGCTTCGGCGGCGGCGTCGCCTACCTGCTCGCGGTGCGCGGCTGCGTCGACGCCGGAATCTCTTATTATGGGACGGGGCTGCCCTCGATGCTGGAGGAGATGTCGGGCCTTCAAGGCCGATTGCTCCTCCACCTCGCCGGCGACGATTACGTCTGTCCGCCCGACTGCCAAGAGGCGATCGCAGGGGCGGCGGTGAAGGCTGGCGATAGCGTCGAGGTGATGCTGCATCCCGGTGTCGGGCACGCGTTCGCACGGATCGGCGGCGAGCATTTCGACACCGAAGCCGCCGGCCGCGCCGATGCAAGGACCCTCGCCGTGCTTGCGGAGCTCGCGGGGAAAGGCTGACGCTTTCGCCGACGGCGTCAGACTGGGTGGGTCAAGACGATCTTGCCGCGGGCCGCCCCTGAAGCCAGCAGCTCGTGCGCTCGCACGGCGTCGGCGACGGCGAAGGTCGCACCGACCTGCGGCGTGATTGCGCCGGTGGCGAGGTCGTCGGCGATCTGCCGAAGCATCGCACTCATCTTCGCCTTGCGGGTCCGCCAGAGCGTATAGAGGTCCGACAGCCTGATGGCCACGCATTTGCTCTGATGCGTGACGAGCAGATCGCGCGCCGTCGCCGTCGGCGGGCCGGCGAGGCGGCCGAAGCTCACCACCTGACCGTAGGGTGCAAGCACCTCGAGGTCCTGGGCGATCGAGTCCCCGCCGACCGAATTGAGGCTGAGCGCGACGCCGGCAGGACCCGTCGCACGCCTGATCCGCTCGACCACGTTCGTCGCCTGGCGGTCGAGTGCCACGTCGGCGCCGTTTGCCAACACGAAGTCGATCTTCGCCGCGGTGGTGAGCGCGACCGTCCTGAAACCGGCGTTGCGCGCCAACTGCAGTGCGGCGGTACCGACACCCCCTGCGGCGGAATGGATCAGGACCCAAGAACCGCGTTCGGGAGAGCCATAGGTGAACAGCACGTTCCGCGCCGTCGCATAAGCAGCAGGCGCTGCGGCCGCGATCTCGGGAGCGATCCCGTCGGGCAGCTTGGCGACATAGGCGGCGTCAATCACCGAGTACGGCCCATAGGCGCCCGCGCCGAGCGACCCGAGCCAGAACACAACGTCGCCTTTGCCGAAGCCGGTCACGCCCTCGCCGATGGCCTCCACCACGCCGGCCCCTTCCACGCCGAGGACGTGGGGCAGCGGAACGACGGCGGGCGGCAGCATGCCTTGGCGGATGAGCAGGTCGATGTTGTTGACGCCTGCCGCCCGGTTACGGATCAACACCTCGCCGGGGCCGGCGACCGGGTCGGACATGTCCACCAACTTGAGCACGTCGGTGCCGAGGTCGGTTAACGCGTACGCTCTCACCCATTCCTCCTTTGCTGGGATTTTCCGCCGCAAGTCCGACAGCGTAGCGCTCGACCAAGCGTCTCACGTTGACGATCAAGGAAACCGTTTTCGGACTGAAAGACGCTACACCGACGCAGGTTCTTGACGCGGTGTCATCAATGACGATAGTTCGGTGAAATACAAGAGCGCCTTGCGTTTGGCGGCGTCGGCTTTGAGGATTTTGAATGCCTGCGGTCCAGTGCAGCCCAGTCGCGTGGCCGTCCGGGTGCTGCAGGAGTTTGTCGACGCGAAGTCGACATGCTGGGCTTTACGGGCGGGTTCGCGGCGACAGCTATCGTACGAGCGCGGTCGCCCCTGTATTTGCGCGAAAGATGTGGTCTGCCCACCCGCGGCGCGGGAGCGAGCAAGGCTGCCGCGGCCGCGACGGGAAGCCCGCGCCGAGCCATCGACTGTCCGGGCGTCGGCTACGCCTTTGCTCGCATCGGAGCGGCCACTTCCGATACGGCCTTGGCTGAGCGTGTGGATTGCCTACGGTCAGCAGATCCGGAGCGCCTTTACGCATCGGCGCCCGACACCGTGAGGGCGGTGCCGGAAGGTGGCGGGAAGTGCGCGAGCGGATGAGGCAGATCGTGATCTGCGGCGGCGGCATCGGCGGGCTGTCGGCCGCTCTTTCCCTCGCTAAGTGCGGTTTTCCGACCGTCGTCCTGGAGCGAGCGCCCGCGTTCGCGGAGATCGGTGCGGGCATTCAATTGGGGCCGAACGCGCTTCACGTCCTCGCGACGCTCGGCATCCTCGGCGCCGTCAATCGCACCGCAGTGCTGCTAGACCGGTGTCGGTTGATGGACGCCATCACCGCCGCCCCGGTGGCCGAGCTCACGATCGACGACCGCTTCGTGCGCCGGTTCGGGCATCCCTACGCCGTCGTCCATCGTGCCGAACTACACGCCCACATGCTGGAGAGCTGTCGGGACAGCGGCCTGGTGGAGCTGCATACGAACGCAGCTGTCGCCCGGTTCGAGCGAGAGGACGCCGGTGTCGTGGTCGAGCTCGCCTCGGGCGAGTTGGTCAGGGGATGCGCTTTGGTGGGAGCGGACGGCCTCTGGTCGATCGTGCGGCGCGACGCCGTCGACGCCACGCCGCCGCGGGTCACCGGCCACACGACCTATCGGGCGCTGATCCCGGTCGACCGGATGCCCGAAGACGTGCGCTGGAACGACATGGCGCTGTGGGCCGGGCCCAAATGCCACATCGTTCATTACCCGCTATCGGGCTGGAAGCTGTTCAATCTGGTGGCTACGTTCCACAACAACGCGCCCGAGCCGGTCGCGGGTCTGCCCGTCACCGATGACGAGGTCCGAGCCGGCTTCAGCCATCTCCACCCCACCGCCCGCCGGATAGTCGAAACCGGGCGCGACTGGCGCAAATGGGTGCTGTGCGATCGCGAGCCGCTGTCGGATTGGACGCGTGACCGTGTGACGCTGCTGGGCGACGCGGCGCATCCCACGCTGCAATATATGGCGCAGGGCGCCTGCATGGCGATGGAGGACGGCATGGTGCTCGCGGCCGAGGTCGCGGCGTCGCCGGACCGGATCGACGACGCCTTTCGCCGTTACCAGGCGCGGCGGCTGGAGCGCACGGCGCGCATAGTGCTGCTGGCGCGCGCGATGGGCGACCATGTTCTCCATCCGTCCGGAATCCACGCGACGCTCCGCAACTCCGTCATGGGCGCCAAGTCCCAGGCGGATTGGCACGACCTCCTCGCATGGCTCTACGACGCCGCCGACGTTCGCGCCGCCGCGCGGACCCTCTCCGCACCACTCACGATCACACGAGGAACCAGACCATGACGGCACGCTCAGACCCCGAGGGCATGGATATCCCCAAGTTCACGCTGGCGGAGCGCGATCGCCGCTGGGCGAAAGTGCGCACACGCATGGCCGACGCCGGCATCGACGCGATCTTTGTGCCGCCGCACACTGGACTGTTCGACACCCAGCAGGCGAACACCCGCTACCTGACGGGTCTCGGCGGCAACCATTGGACCGTCGCGACCGTATTTCCCCTGGAGGGAGAGGTTACGGCGCTCCCCAGCGGCGACGTCCATCCCCAGATCTGTCTGCAGCGGCAGGATTGGGTGACCGACCTGCGCCCGGTCTCTGGCGCGTGGAACTTCATTCAGATGGCGATCGACCGGATCAAGGAGATTCGCGGGCTTAAGCGCCTGGGCGTGTCGGGACTGGGCGGCGGTACGCGCTTTCCCGAGGGGACGGTCGCCCATGGGACCATCCTGATGCTCCACGAGCAACTGCCCGGCGTCGAGCTCGTCAATGTCACGCCGATGATGAACGAGATTCGCTTCGTCAAATCGGCGGAGGAGATTGCGTTGCTGCGCACCGGCACGGCGCTGGTCGAGCGCGCGCTGGAGGTCGCGGCCGAGCAGGCGCGCGAGGGCGTGCCGGAGAACGTCGTCTACGCGCGCATGAACGCCGCGATCGTCGAGGGTGGCGGCGAAACGCCGATCTTTCTCCTATGGTCGGCGGGGTCGCCCCAGAAACCCTCGAACACCTATTTGCCCACCCGCCGTCCGCTCAGGCGCGGCGATTTCATCTGCACTGAGCTGCAGGCTCGCTATGGCGGGTGCGACGCCGCGGGCGCGCAATGCTTTTCATTGGGGCTCCCGGCTCCCGAATATCGCGACATGTTCGAGGTGCAGCAGGAGGCGGTCGCGGTTTGCCACGATCTGCTCCGCCCAGGCGAGTCGCTGGGATCGATTGCCGCCAAGCTCAACGACCTGAGTAGCGATCGCTACGACGTGCTGACCGTCATGCACGGCCGCGGAATGGGCGACGATGCGCCGCTCGCCATCTTCGGTGTCCGCGACGCGACGATGGCGAACTGGGTCATGGAGGAAAACAGCTGCTTCGTGATCAAGCCGATGGTGTGGACGAAGGATCGCAGCAAATGGGTATATTGGGGTGACACGGTGGTGTGCACGCGGAGCGGCGGCGAGCGCCTCGGCTCGCGCCAGCCGGCGATCGTACAGATCGGCTGATCGGGACCGGCGTCGCGCCGCTCAGGTCAGCTCCATGATCTCGGGCTTGCGGGTACCGAGCCGCCGCGCGCCCGTCGTCGTCGCAACGACCGTGTCGCCCCAGTAGATGCGCTTGCCATTGTCGGGCGTGCGCACGATCGGCTTGACGATGAAAGTGGAATTCTCCTCGATCGGCCAGTCGCGCATCAGCGGGGTGCGCGGCGCGTACACCGCCATCGGCGAATCGTCGCCCAAGCCGCGGCCATGGATCGCGACCAGGCAATGGTATTCGTCGGTCGACCGGCTGCTGATCATGTCTGCGATCTCGCCCAGGGTGCGGCCGGGGCGCAGCATCTCGTAGCAGCGCAGCATCGTGTCCTGCTGCAGGTCGAACATCGCGCGGTAATCGTCGGGCGCCTTGCCCAGGAACAGCGGCTGGGTATTCTGCGCCACGTAGCCGGCCCAGCGCGCCTCCGCCTCGGTCATTATCATGTCGCCGGCGCACAGCTTGCGCCACGACGGCATGTAGTGGTTCGATGGCGGCTGGGGCCAGCCCGCGGCCCAAAGGATCATGGTCGGGATCTCGCTGCCGCCCTCGACCATGCTGGCGAGCATGCGCGCATAGACCTGGTTTTCGGGGATGCCGGGCCGCGCCTCGCGCGCGAGGACCTGGAGCGCTTGTTCGACCAGGGCGTCTGCCTGGCGCAGGAAGTCGATCTCCTCCTCGCTTTTGACGAAGCGGACCCGCTCCATCAGCAGGTTGGCATTGACAATCTCGGCAAGGGGAAAGGCTTCACGCACCTGCAGGTAAATACCGTGCGACGTGATGCCCTCCGGGAAACGGGTGTTGCCCTCCATCCCGGTGATCCCGACCCGCGCCCGGTCGAGGCCGAGCTCGCGCATCCGCTCGATCGCCGATCCGGCATAGCCCCAGGCTGTGCCGATCATGCGGATGTCGGAGACCCAGTCCTGCCGCGCCAGCCAGAAGCGGATATCCACGTCGGGATTGGTTACGGCGGTGACCTCACCCTCCACCGGGAAGATGGCGGCTGCCTGCGCGCAATTGCCCCCGATGCCGGTCAGGTAGCGGACATTGGCCTGGAAATGGTCCCACAGGCCGGTGTTGGGCGGCACGAAGATCACGTCGATGCCCGCTTCCCGCATCGCGTCACGGGTGCGCCGCCAGCGGCGGTCTCGTTCCGCCACCGAAAATCTAGGCACGCCGACGACCAAGTCGCTTTGCTGCTGCACGGACCGCTCTCCTGCCGTCCCGGCGGGCAGCGCCGGGCACTTCACGCGAGCATCGTAAATGCCATAATCTGACGAACCGTCAACAATAGCGTGATGTTCAATTTGAGTTCGTTCGCGTGCCAGCGCGACATACGCCAACCCGATCGGGTCTATCCGAACTTGCGATTTCACTCCCTCTTAGTTCGCGCCCATGGTTCTCGGCCAATCCCACATCGAGTGCACCGCATGTCCGACCTGAGCGTACCGCCGCAGCCCCGAGATCGCCGACAGCTGAGCCCCTTGTTCAACAGCAACAAGCTCAAGCTCGGGCTGTTCTGCTTCAATACCTGCGGCACGGCGCCGACGAGGATTCCCGAACGCTACAATGCTACCTGGCCGCGATCGGTGGAACTGGTCCGTCAGGCCGACGCCTTGGGCCTTGAAGCGGTGGTATCGGCGTCGCAGTGGCGCGGATGGGTGCTGGACAACCCCGAGCACCCCACGCACAACGAGTATGAGCCCTTCACTTGGTGCGCGGGGCTGGGAGCGCTGTCGACGCGCTGCGCGCTGATCGCGACGTTCCACGTCCAGCTTCACTCGCCGACCTATGTCGCCAAGGCGCTGTCCACGATCGACCACATCACCGGCGGCCGGTGCGGCATCAACATCGTCGCGGGCAGCAGCAAGACGACGCACGCCCTGTTCGGCAAGGGAATCGAGGACCACGAGACGCGCTACCGCCACACGGCCGAGTTCATCGAACTCCTGAAAAAGTTCTGGACCGAGCCGGAGGAGTTCGATCACGAGGGCGAGTTCTACAGGGTGAACGGCGGCATCTCGGTGCCTCGCCCGCTCGAGCGTCCCCACCCCGCGATCATGAACGCGGGCTTCTCGTCGCGCGGCCAGGCCTTCGCCGCGCGCCACGCCGACATCGCGCTCACCGTCATGAACGAGCACAATGCCGACAAGTGGAAGGAGCAGGTCGACGCTTACCGCCGCCACGCGAAGGGCTTCGGCCGCGACATCCAGGTATGGACGCACGGGTACACCGTGATCCGCGACACGGAGGCCGAGGCGCAGGACTACATCCGCTATTACGCGGAGGAGAATGTCGACCAAACCTGGATCGACGCCTGGGTGCGGGAGATCGGCGAGGACATGCCGGTGATGCGGCCCGAACAGCAGGCGCTGATGCAGCGTAACTGGGCGACGGGCGGCGGCCTCGCGCTGGTGGGGACCGCGGAACACGTCGCGGAGCGGATGCAGCGCCTGTCGGATGCAGGTGTCGACGGAGTTCTGCTGACCGCGGTCGAACCGTATGACATGATGGGTCGCGTGGAGCGCCAGCTCCTGCCGCTGCTGGAAGCAAGGGGCCTGCGCGCCCCGGCCTAGCCGGCCGGGTCGCTTGACAGCAATCGGGCCCTCCGCCACTCCGGCGGCCTAGCCGGTCGCCTGCATGAAGACGCTTCGCTCGATCAACCTGAATCTGCTGCCGGTGCTACGCGAGCTGCTGCGCAAGCGCAGCGTCACGCGCGCCGCCGAGGCGCTCGGCAAGAGCCAGCCAGCGACGAGCGAGGCGCTGCGGCAGCTGCGCCGCCAATTCAACGACGAGCTGCTCGTGCTCGAGGGGCAGCGCTATGTCCCCACCGCGCTCGCGTCGCGGCTGGAGCGGCAGCTCGAGTCGGCGCTCGGCATGATCGAGGACTTCGCGTTGAGCGACCAGTTCGATCCCGCCACCGCGATCGGCACGGTGCGGATCGCGTCCAACGATTACGTGATCCTGACCTGGGGCCGGCTGCTCGCCGCGCATCTGGCGGCGGTGGCGCCGAATGTCTCGCTGGAGTTCGAGGACGCGATGGCGGACAGCGGCGAGAAGCTGGGGGCCGGGCTGGTCGACTTCCTGACGCTGCCGTCGGACGCCCTCGACATGGTCAAGGCGCGGCACGATACGGTTGGCCTGTTCGACGACGACCTCGTGTGCCTCGTCCCAGCAGATTCACCGGTAGGCGCGACGATCAGCCGTGACGAGCTGACCTGCTTCCCGCACGCGACCTACACGCCAGGCGGACGAACCGAGCAGGGCGTCATCGCGGAGGTGCTCGAGCGCGAAGCGATTGCCTGGCGATCGCGCATCTCGGTCCCCGTGTTCTCGCTCCTGCCCCAGCTGGTGGTCACGACCGGGGCGGTCGCGCTGACGCATCGCCGGCTCGCCGAGCCGAGCATGCTGCCGCCTGGCGTGCGGGTGGCCGAGCTGCCGTTCCCCTGCCCCAAGGTCCACGTCGTCGCAATCTCCCGCAAGGACGCACACCGCGATCCGCTGCTGGAATGGTTGCGGGACGAATTCGGTCGCGTCGCGACCGCTGGATTTCACGCATAGCCGATCTCTTGTTGACAGCTCGTCAGAAATGACGATAGCAACAAGAGACGACGACATGCGGCCCGTCGAAGAGGCCCGAATTGTCGCCCGCGCATGAGAGAGGATCCCATGGCCGTTCACCCGGTGCCAGGCCCCGTTCCGACTTTCTCCCTGGCAGAGCGCGAGCGGCGCTGGGCCCTGGCGCGCAGGTTCATGGCCGAGCATCGCCTGGACGCGCTGCTGGTGTTCAGCGAGCACGAGGACGGCGGACCGGCGCCGTTCTGCATGGATACTTGGTTCACCAACGAGCGATCGGGCATGACCGTGATCGTTCCGCCCGAGGGCGAGCCGACGGTGTTCGCCCCCGTGATGACCTATGTCTGGGATCATCTGGAGGGGGGGCGCCGAGGCGACGGCGGGTGGATAAAGGCGGAGAGCTTCCGACTTGGCAACCGCTCGCCGGAACTCGCGGCCGAACTCGACGCGATGGGGCTGCGCAGCGGCCGCGTCGGCGTGTTCGGGCTGGAGCCCTACCCGCCCGTCTATCCCGAGGGGATCGTCCCGTACGGCCTGTGGAAGAACATCCTGGACCGATTTCCGGGCGTGGAGTTCGTGCCCGTCGGTCTCGCCTTCGCGCGGCTGATGATGCCGCTGAGCGAGGAAGAGGTCGCCGTGGTCTCCCACTCCGCCGCGATTGGCGACGCGATGGCCCGGGCGATGGTCGAAACCGCGCGTCCCGGGGTGTCGGAGGCCGACATATACGCCGCTGCCGTCGCTGCTGGCCACCGCAGCGGCTCGACCGCCCCGGCCATGCATTTCTGGACGGGGCCGGCGCCGACCGCCTCCGGGCCGCCGCAATGGGGCTATCGCCCCCAGGCGCCACGAATCATCGAAGACGGCGACTTCATTGCCACGGAGGTCTTCAGCAACTTCGGCATGCATATGACGCAGCACCAGGTCGCGATCGCGGTCGGCAAGGTGCACGACGAGATCGAACGCGCGGCCGAGATCGCCAGCGCCAGCTACGACGCCGGACTAGACGCGATGCGGGCCGGCAAGACGTTCGGCGAGGTCGGCGAGGCGATGCTGGCGCCGGTCGAAACGGCAGGGGGCTGGGTCCGCGGACCCCAGATCCACGGGTTGAATCCTTATGGCGCGTTCTGCCGGATACCGGGCGGTCGGGGGCAGGTCCCCGGCGTGGAGAACTATCCCGACTTCGCCGGCATGACCCCGCCGCTCCAGGACATGGAACTTGAGCCGGGCATGAGCTTCGCGTTCGAGCCGAGTTGCGGACTGGGGCGGTATCTGGTGACGGTGGGCGGCACGGTGATCGTCGGCGAGAACGGCCCGATCGAGCTGAACGCTTACTCGTCGCGACTGCTGCGCGCGCAAGGCTGATCCGCATTTGGGCCAGGAACGATTGCACAAATACCGCGGATGGGCCATGCACACGTGTTCGGTTAATAGTGCCTGCTGAGGGTCTTCTTTGAAAGACCCCTGCAACGGGAGGGTGTGATGAGAAAGAGTGATCGCCGCTGGCTTCTTGCCATGACCTGCTGCGTCTGGCCCTGGGCGGCACAGCCAGCGTCCGCCCAAGCCGCCCAGACCCCTTCTGCGGGGACGGCCACGCCCACCTCCGCCGCCGACGCCGGACCCGAGCAGGAAGCGCGCACCGAGGCGCAGACCGGCGACATCATCGTCACTGCTCAGAAGCGCGAGGAGCGGCTGCAGGACGTGCCGATGTCGATTACCGCCGCCACGGGCGAGCAGCTCAAATCGCTGGGCGTGACCAATATGGAGGACCTGGAACGGGTCGTTCCCGGCTTAACAATCAACAAGACCTATTATGGCCTGCCTGTGTTTTTCCTGCGCGGCGTCGGTTTCAACGACGCGTCGCTCGGCACCAGCCCGGCCGTGTCGGTCTATGCCGACCAGCTGCCGATCCCCTTCTCCGCGATGGCACGGGGCGCGACACTGGACCTGGAGCGGTTGGAAGTGCTCAAGGGGCCGCAAGGTACCCTGTTTGGCCAGAACTCGACCGGCGGCCTGGTAAACTATATCGCCGCCAAGCCGACCGACCGCCTCCGGGCCGGGTTCGACCTGACGGTCGGCCGGTTCCACGAGGTGGACGCCGAGGCGTTCATCAGCGGGCCCCTATCCGACACGCTGTCGGCGCGTCTGGCGGTCAGGAACGAATATCGGGGCGTCTGGCAGCGGGGTTATACCATTCCTCAAACGCTCGGCAGACGCGATTTTCGTAATGGCAGGCTATTGATCGACTGGAAGCCCACCAATTTCATCAAGGTGGAGCTGCTCGCCACGGGCTGGCAGGACAAGTCGGATGCGCAGCAGGCGCAGTTCGCCGCTTTCGAACCGTTAGTTCCGGCTCCGTTCGGCTATCCGCCCGGCCTCGCGCTCGCCAACTTTCCCGTCGCGCCGAAGGACGCACGAGCGGTGGCGTTCGACCCCAATGGGGACTTCGTCCAGAACAACCGCTATTATCAGTTTGGCGGGCGCATCGACGTGGCGCTGTCGGACCGCGTTAACGCGACCTCGCTTACCTCCTACTCGCGTTACAAGCAGAAGCTGCCGAGCGAGTTCGATGCGACGACACTGCGGCTCGGCTATGACCTCGACAACGGCGACATCCATTCCTTCTCGCAGGAACTGCGCTTCGACGGCTCGATGGCGAACGAGCGGCTGAAATGGATGATCGGAGCAAATTACCAAAAGGATCGCGTGTTCGAGCAGCTCATCCAAGATCCGCTGACCACCAGCGCGGTCGCGGCGCCGCCCTTCGGCGGCTTCCGGATTACCGGGTTCCGGGTCGAGAATCTCCAGCGTATCGAGACCAAGGCCGTCTTCGGCAGCCTCGACATCGGCCTGACGGACACGCTGACCATCCAAGGCTCGGCGCGCTATACCGATCAGGACCGCAGCTTCAGAGGGTGCGCCCGCGACCTCGGCGACGGGCAGACCGCGGGGGCCTTCGCCTCATTATCGAGCCTGGTGACCGGCCGGCCGACCACGATTGCCCCCGGTGCCTGCGTCACGCTCGGGCCGAACGGCGAATCGCCGGCCCCGATCGTCACGGACACCCTAAACCAGGACAACGTCTCCTGGCGCGGGAGCGTCAACTGGAAGCCCGGTGCCGATGCCCTCGTTTACGTCAACGTCACCAAAGGCTACAAGGCCGGCAGCTTTTCCACCTTTCCCTACGCGAACTCGACGCTGACGAAGGGCATCTCGCAGGAATCGGTGCTCGCCTACGAGGCGGGGGCGAAGGTCGACGCCCTGCAGCGCCGGGTGCAATTGAGCGGCGCGATCTTCTATTACGACTATCACGACAAGCAGCTTTACGGCTACGTTAACATCCCGGCGCTGGGCGGGGCCTTTCCCGGCCTCGTCACGATCCCGAAGGCGAGCGTGAAGGGGGCGGAAGCCGCGATCCTGGTTCGCCCGGTCGAGGGACTCACCCTCACGGCCAATGCCACCTATGTCGACACGAAGATCAAGGCCGACCCCGCCGTGCCGATCGGACCGTTCAACAACCCGACCAGCTTTGTCGGACAGCCCTTCGGCAATACCCCCAAATGGCAGGGCTTCGCCGATGCCGAGTATCGTTTCGGGGTGTCGAGCGACTGGCACGCCTATGTCGGCGGATCGGTGACGGCGCGCAGTTCGACGCATGGCAGCCTGGTCAGCGGCGCCCCCGCGGTAGCAGCGAAAGAGGCCATCCTGAAAATTCCGAGCTACACGCTCCTCGACCTGCGTGCCGGCGTGGAAAGCCCGGACGGGGTAGTGCGGGTCGAGGCATTCGGGCATAACGTCACGAACAAATTCTACATCATCGGCAGCACGCGCGGGGCCGACACCGTGGCGCGCTATACCGGTCTCCCGGTCACCTACGGTGTCAACCTATTCTATCGGTTCCGGTAGCACGGCGCGTGTCGACACAGCTGTCCGCCGCGCTCAATCCCTTGTTGAACGACAACAAGCTCAAGCTGGGACTGTTTTCGATCAACGGCACGGGGATCGCCGCGACCAACCACCCCGACCGGTTCGATCCGAGCTGGACGAACGTGCGTGCGCTCGCTCAACTCGCCGACCGGCTCGGGCTGGAGGTGCTGCTGTCGTTCGCGCGATGGAAGCCGTTCGGCGGCGACGCCAGCGCGTCCGGCCTGACGCTGGACCCGGTCGCCTGGGCGGCGGCGGTCGCGGCGGTGACCGAACGCATCGCGGTGATCAGCACGATGCACACCGCGATCATGCATCCGGTGTTCGTGGCCAAGGCCGGCGCGACGATCGACCGGATCGCGAACGGCCGCTGGGGTCTCAACATCGTCTGCGGCTGGTATCAGGCCGAGATCGAAATGTTCGGCGCCGCGCTGAAGTCTCACGACGATCGTTATGGCGTCGCGGATGAATGGATCGAGATCCTTGAGCGACTGTGGTCGTCGGACGCCAGCTTCGATTATCACGGCAAGTATTTCGACCTGAAGGGCCTCTACAGCAATCCCCATCCGGTGCAGCCACGCCCCATGATCATCAACGCAGGTGGATCGGCGCGCGGACAGGAATATGCGGTCCGGCATGCCGATTGCGCCTTTATCGTGCCGTTCGATCCCAGCCCGGAAGGGCTGCGCAAGCAGGTCGACGCCTATCGCACGTTGGCGCGGGAGAAATATGGGCGCGACATCCAGATCTGGACCTATGCCTATGTCGTCCAGCGCGACACGGTGGCGGCGGCGCAGGCCTATCTCGACGAATATACCGGCCCCGAACACGGCGACCACCGGGCGGCGGAGGCGTTCATCGCCAACAACATGGCGACCGCGCAAAGCATCCCGCCCGACGTGCTCGCCCAGATGAAAACCGGGATCATGGCCGGGGCCGGCGGCATTCCCCTGCTCGGAAACGCGCAGGCGATCGCGTCGTCCTTGCGGGCCGTCTCCGACGCCGGGGTGGACGGCGTGCTGGTGAACTGGCTCGACTACCAGTCCGGCCTCACCGAGTTCGGTGAGACGGTGATCCCGCTGCTCGAAGCTGCCGGCCTGCGCGCGCCTTTTCGGCCCTAAGCGCCCGCCCGCAGCAGGTTCGCCGAATAAGCGTTCAGTTCGATCGCCCCGCTCTCACCGACGATCAGCGTGCCGCCCAGCGTGACCAGGTGGCGGCCGAAGCCGCAGCTCGGCTCGAAGGCGAAGCTCATGCCGGCCTGGAGCTCCATATCGGCCAGCGCGGTATCCATCCCGAAGAAGTCCGGGTAGCGCTCCGCGCCAGGGACCTGGCTGCGCCCCGGCGGGATGCGGCTGAGCGCGCCATAGGGGTTGAGACCATGGATCTGGGGACCGCGCACCCAGCCGCCGACCGCCTCAACCGGCTTCAGCATCGCCTCGGCTATGTCGCCAAACCTGACGCCGGCGCGCAGCGTGCCGAGGCCCGCCTCGTAGCATTCGCGGGCGATACGGGCGGCGCGCTCGATCTCGGGATGCACCGCCCCCAGCGTGATGGCGACCTGATGCTGGGTCTGACGCATCGCGAAGTTGCAGAAGACCTCGGTTGCGATGAAATCGCCTTCTTCCAGGATGCGCGGCGGCTGCGCGCGATACGCCCATTGCGGTGGCCCCGACGCGGCCGGCGCGGGTCCCGTCCAGAAATGCATGCCCGGGGCCACCGTGCCGTGCCGGTGCGCTTCCGCCATCCCGGCCGCGTACAGCGCCGCCTCCGACACGCCGGGCTTCGCCGCCTCGACCATCGCCCGCGCCATCGCGTCGCCGATCGCGGCCGACCGCTTGACAACGGCGACCTCTTCCGCGCTCAGCGGCATCATCTCGCGTGCGAAGGAAAGTGCGACCGGCCTGAACGTGACGTCCGGCAGGCTCGCCTCGACGTTCCGCCACAGGGTGAACGGCACGATGCCCTCCGGATGCCATGGAATATAGGGCTCCAGCCCGATCACACCGATGACGCCGCGAGTGAGCCCGCGCGCATTCACCTCTTCCACGATCTCGGTTGAGCGATGCCCGAGCCGGAAATCCTCCGCCACCACCCAGCTGCCGTCGCCGCGCCGGGTCGCCTCGAGATGGTCGATCAGATAGGTCGAGATCGGCGCGAACACCGTCGGCTGGCCCGACAGGGCGAAGAGCACGGTCGTGCCGGACCGATCGTTGGTGAACCACGCGTCAAAGCAGAACGGAGCGGGGCCAGCGTCCTCGTGTTCGCCGAACACGAGCAGCGCGTCCAGGCCCTCGCGGTCCATGAATCGGCGGGCAAGCGCCCAGCGCCGATCGCGTTCGGCGGACGAGAACTGCGGCGTCTCGACCCGGAGCGTTTCACCCTTGGCCATGTCGGCTCTCCCTAGACGAGCCCAAGCCCACCGATGGGCGGCGGCATCGAACGTTGGCTCGCGGGCGACCAGTCGCCGCTCGGGACCGCGGCAGAATTGTCGATGGTGAGGAGCGTCGGCGGGCCGTCACAGGCTAAAGCCCAGCTTCACACCATAAGTGCGGGGCGCGTCCAGAAAGCCCCAGCCGACGCTGCTGATCGGCCCAGGTATATAGGGCCGGTACACGCCGACGATGATGGCCTCGTTCTCCAGGTTGCGAACGAAGGCGTCGACGTGCCAGCGACCCCTCGGCGCGGTATAGCTGACATAAACGTCGCTGGTCATTGTCGCGGGCGCGAAATCCGTCGGCGCCTCGTACACATCGAGCAGCTGCCGTGACCGATAGTTCGTTCGGATGCTCGCCTTGACGCTACCGCCGTCCGCGAGAGGGAAATCATGGGTCAACCCGGCGGCGATGTTCCATCGCGGTGTGCGCAGCACAGGCTCGCCGCTGTTAAGGAAGGCCGCGCCGGTCGACGGGACGCTGAAGGCGCCCGTCCGGCTCCGCAGGAACTCGACAGAAAAGTCGAGCTGATCGTTGCGCGACAGGAGGACCAGCCCGTCCACGTCGGCACCGTAGATCTTGGAGCGCGGAATGTTACTGCCAACATAGCCGAGATTTCCGGGGGGCGGCACTGAGGCCACCGTGGCGATCTGCTTATCGCGATAGTGCCAGTAGAAGACCTCCGCATTGAGCTGCACGTGGCCGTCGAGGAAGCGATTCTTGGACCCGAGCGCGAAGGCCAGCAGCTTTTCCGGGCCGTACCCCGGCGAGTTGAGCCCCTCGTTCAGACCGCCGGCCTTGTAGCCCGTGCTGACGCTGGCGTAGACGAGCGATCGTGGCGAAACGTCGGCGTCAAGCGCCGCCCGCCAGCTCACATTACTGAAAGTTCGCTGGGCGATGTCCGGCGCGGTCAAGCTGACGCCGATGGTCGGCAGTTCGACAATCGAGAAGCCATCCTCGGTCTTGCGGTCGCGCGTATAGCGCACCCCGGCAGTCGCCCGCAGCGTATCACTGATCGCGTAGGTCGCCTGCCCGAATGCAGCATAGGAACGCGTATTCAAATCACTCAGGTCGCGCCCTGTGAAGTTGGGCGAGCGATTGAAGGTGAACAGGCTATCATTGGCGCAGAAGCATTGCAGGGCATATTGATTGTACGCTCTCTGCGTGAGCCTGAAATAGTAAAGGCCAGCCGCCCAGGTCAGGCCGCCTGCCTGGGTCGCGCCGGCATGACTGAGCCGCACTTCCGCGGTAGTTTGCCGGGTGGGATTGTCGACAAACGACCAGATGCCTGCATAATAATAGTAGCTGCGCTGCTCGGTGTCACGGTAGCCCGGAATGACCGTTAGCGTCGCAGGTCCTAGTTCCCAGTCGAGCTGGCCTTGAACCCCCCAAATGCGGTTGTCGACGAAGCCACCTTTGGGATAGAAGGTCTGGTTCCAGGGGTTTTTGACCCCCTGGCCGCCGCTCCCGAGCGGCAGGACCGCGTCCGCATAGCCGTTCCCCTTCTGCCGGAAGTAGTCGCCCTGCAGGCGCAACGTAAGGCGGCCGGCCGGCCGCCACAACAGCTTCAGGCGCGCGGCGGCATTGTCGGCATCGTTGTAGCCGTTCGGGAAATACCCGTCGTGCCTCGTCGTTTGCCAAGCGCCGCGCACCGCCAGCACATCGGTGAGCGGCAGGTTGACCGCGCCGGTGGAGCTCAGCGCCGCGTAGTTGCCGAACTGGACATCCGCATAGGCTGAAGCTCGCGCGACGGTGGGATCGTTGGTGATGATGTTAAGCGCTCCAGCCGTCGCGTTGCGACCGAACAACGTGCCTTGCGGTCCTTTGAGCACCTCGATTCGCCTGACATCGTAAAAGGCGGCGGTCGCGTTGGCCGCCCGGTCCTGAACGACGCCATCCACGACATAGCTGACTGCGGGATCGCCGAAGGCGTTGACCTGGGTGCTGCCGATGCCGCGAATGCTGAGCTGCGCAAAAGGACCATTTTCGAACGTCTGAAGCGACGGCACCGCCTTGCTGAGATCGGCGGCAATGACCGCTCCGCCGGTCCGCAGCGCGTCATCCGAAACCACGCTGATCGCTAGCGGGACCTTCTGCAAATTCTCCGTGCGCTTCTGCGCGGTAACGATGATGTCGGCGATCTGCCCGTCCGCCCGGACTTGCGGCTCGCCAAGAGGACCGTCGTGGACGGGCGTCTGCGCGTCCAGCGACGGCTGCTTGGTCGCTGCCTGGGCAGCCGTTCCGGCGGCTGGGGCGGAAGCCGCGCTTTGCGCCGAGACCGGCAACGTCATCATAGGCGCCGCGCCGGCGCACAATAGTGCCAGCATCCGGCGGTCACTAATGTTGCTCATTCCATCCTCCCTACTATGGCTCCGCTGCGGAGCTCTCGGCGTTAAATTACCGGCACACGTGTGCCTAGAGAGGCTAGATTGACGTGGATCGTCAGGCCGTTCTTGCTTTCTTATCAAATCGGCGAGGTGCTTGGGAAAGTCGCCGAACCCTCTTCAACCCGGCGCTTGGAAGCTTTTTCCAATTCGCCGTTGCGTTCCAGCGCGATCATCCGCTTGAGCTTGCGCCGGACCCGAACCGAGCCCTCATCGATTGCCAGGAGCACCGGGTTCAAATCCCAAAAATCGGCGTCACCGATCCGTTCCTGTTGCGCGCCGATCATCGGCTTGTCTTCCGTCGCGAAAATCGTGCTACGTGTCTGAGCGATGCGTTCGTTGAGCGCGATGTCGTCCAAGGCGAAGTCCCGCGTTGCGGCGAAGAAATAATGGGTGGTGCTCGGGGTCTCCGGCGTCATGATGTGGACGTTCAGCGTGATGCCCGCCTGGTCGCGCGGCGTGCGCGCCGGCACTGCGCCGCTACGCAGGCTCATCACGGCGGGTGGCGACCAGTCAACGTGGGTCCAGAAGTCGGCACGATCATCGTCGCCAAGATTCCGTGTCGCCTTCATCTGTGGCGAGGGCGTCTCGTTCATGCAGTCATAGTGGACCATCACGTGATCGCCCGCCTCCCGCACCTTCGCGCGGGCGCGTGTCAGCGCGCCGCCACCAAGCGTGGTGGGATGGAGAAAGTCGGCATGGGACAGGTCGAGGATGTTGTCGACGAACAGCTGGTAATTGCCCTGGCCGCGAAGGTAGCCCTTGCTGAATGCACTCGCCGGTGCCGATGCGAGAAAGCTCAGGTCCCCCAGCGCGCTATCGGTCGCCGCTTCGGGATCGCCCATCCAAATCCAGAGGCCCCGATAAGCTTCCAGGATCGGGTAGTGTCTCACCATCAGCGCCTTGACCGCGGGACCGTGAGGATTGCCGACGCATCGCCCACGACCGTCGAAGGCAAGGCCGTGATAGCCGCAGACGATCGCTTCGCCCGATATGGTCCCCTGGCTCAGCGGCGCAAAGCGGTGGGGGCAGCGGTCGAACAGGGCAGCAACCTCGCCGTCCCGGTTACGAAACAGCACCACTGGCTCCTCAAGCAGGCGCCGGGTGAGAATACCCCCCAAAGGCACCTCATCGGCCCAAGCCGCTAGATACCAGCAGTTGCGAAGGTATGTTTCGGACCCTTCCCGGTCGGCTCGAGACGGGCCGGAGCGCATTCGATTAGCGCAGCCCGGCCTGGACGACCAACGGCATGGTCTCCTCTTGGAACTGGCGCATGCCCTCGACGTATTTGGGCCAGGTCAGGAGGACACCGTCGACGCCAGCCTGGTGCAGCGTTGCCAAGCCTTCCACGATCTGCTCGGCGGTGCCGACCAGCGGAAAGCCGGCCCAGCCCGCGATGAAATGCTCCTTCAGCCGCTGCAGCCCCTCAAGGCTGAAGGTCTGCGCGTTCATGCCCATGGTGGTGGTGAGGTTCTCGACCGCGACCCAATCGCCCTTCTCGTGGACGCAATATTGGAAAAAGCGCTGCGCGTCGGCCTCTGTCTCCCCTTGGAAGGCATAGGCGTGAGTCCAAACCTTCAGCTCGCGGCCATATTCGTCGCGCGCCATCTGCTTGTATGCATCGACGGTCGCCCTCATCGCGGCGAGATCGTCGCGGTCCTCGAACGCGGTGAACGCGACATCGCAATGCTTCGCGGCAAAGTGCCGTCCCTTGCTCGAGGCGCCGGCGCACATGACGGCAGGGTAGGGAGACTGGATCGGTCGCGGTTTCAGCAGCGCATCCTGCACCCGGTAATATTGACCCTCGAAACTGTATGGCTCGTCGCGCTGCCAGAGCTGCTTCATGATTTCCAGCCACTCGGCGGCGACGTCGTAGCGCTTGTCGTGCTCGAGCTGGGGCGCGCCGAACATCTCTATCTCTGTCTTGTGCCAGCCGGTAACCAGGTTGAGTGAAAAGCGTCCGCCCGAAACGTGATCGATCGTGGTCGCCTGCTTGGCCGCCATCACCGGGTGGATGGTGGGGACGTGCGATGTCGCGAACAGCGACGGGTGCGTCGTTTGCGCCGCCATCGCTGCGGCGAAGGTGAAGCTCTCGAATCCCGCACCGTTGAAATCGGTTTCGCCGCCGAAACCGCGCCACCGCCCCACGGGGACGATCGCCTCGAACTCCATCTCATCGGCCATTTTCGCCAATGCGGTCGAGCTCGCCCAATCGGCTTGGAGTACGCCTTCCATGGTGGACATGGTGCAGCCGCCGCTCAGGTTAGTGGAGATGGTGCCGAGCTTGAGCTTGCGATCATTGAACAGGGGATTGGTACTGCGGAGCGCCTCGGTCCGAGCCAGGTCATCGGTCACGCGTCTTCTCCCAAGTATGATGACGGGGCGGTCAGCGGTTTAAATTGACGAGGATGTTCTTCTCCTGGGTGAAGTCGAGCAACTCCTGCAGGCTCTCCTCCCGGCCCAGTCCCGATTGCTTGTAGCCGCCGAACGACGAGCCGAGCGCGTGCTTGGACACGTCGTTGATCCAGATGAAGCCGGACTCAACGCGCGCGGCGGTCTTCAGCGCCTTGGTAATGTCGTTGGTCCAGATCGCGCCCGTGAGGCCGTATTCCACCGAATTGACGTCGCGCAGCATCGCTGCTTCATCGCTCCACTTGAAGATCGACAGCACGGGGCCGAATATCTCCTCGCGCGCGATCGCCATGTCTTGGGTCACGTCTGCAAAGACGGTCGGCTCGAGAAAGAAGCCGTTGGCCAGCGCCGGGTCGCTGGGACTCCCGCCACCGCAAACCAGGCGGGCACCCGCGTCGAGCGCGCCTCGAATGTACGCCTTGACGCGTTCGAGTTGCGCGCCGTTGACCAACGAGCCCATGGTCGTCGCGGGATCGGTCGGCAGGCCGGGGCGGAACCGCTTTGCTTCCTGTGGAATGCGGGCGATCACGTCTTCGTAGATCGCCTCGTGGATGAAAGCACGGCTGGTCGACCCGCACGACTGGCCGCACCATGTGAAATTCATGCCGTTGACCACGGCGGCCGCCACCTCCGCTGGGTCGGCGTCCGGGAAAGCGATGAGTGGGTTCTTGCCGCCCAGCTCGAGGAGAACGCGCTTCATCGTGTCGGCCCCGGCGCGCAGCGCCGCCTTGCCGGTCGGGATGCTGCCGGTCAGCGCCACCTTTGCGACAAGCTGGTGCGCGACCAGCGTCGCGCTGAACTCGCGGCCGCCGGGCATGATGTTGAGAACGCCCGCGGGCAGAAGCCCATCGAACAGCTCGGCGGCGCGTAGCGCCGAGAGCGGTGCCTGCTCGGGGGGCTTCACCACCAGTGTGTTGCCTGCAGCGAGGGGCGCCGCGGCGCGGCCGATGGTGAAGATCAGCGGATGGTTGAAGGGGCAGATACGGGCAACCACCCCGTGCGGCTCGCGGATGGAGAAGCTCAGCGCGTTTGGCCCTTGTGGCACCGAATGCCCCTTAAGCTCGGTCACCAGCCCAGCGAACATGTCCAGCGACTGCGCGCAGAACTCCACGTCCTTGCGCAGCTCGGCGACTGGATTCCCGCACGCGTTCGCGTCGAGCAGCGCGAGCTCCTCGCTGCTCGCCCGCAGCCGAGCCGCCATCTCGCGCAGCAGCCGCGCCCGTTCGAACGGGACGACATCGCGCCAAGTAAGGAAGCCCTCATGCGCGGCGTTCACCGCCGCATCGCCGTCTGCTGGTTCAGCCTCCGCAACCTCGCCCAGCATTTCGCCTGTCGCGGGATTGGTCAGCGCGCGAGTGGCTGTGCCGGCCGATCTATGCCAGGCGCCGCCGTAATAGAGCCCAGCTTCGCGCCAATTGTTGGAAACCACCGTTGCGCCGCTCACCCCATCGCTCTCCGTCCATCGTTCGCCGTACCGACCGGCCGCTGGTTGAAGGTTGCGTATTCCGAACACGTGTGCAGTGTCAAGTGGATGGACGCTCCGTTTTCTGTCGGGACTAGGCGGAAGTGTCGCTGACGTCGTCCGCACCGTAACGAAGGCCATCCACCAGTAGCGCAACCATTCGCCGTGCGTTGACGGCGTCACCGTGCTCAGCGGGAGCGCACAGCCCCGCCACCGCACGCAGTAGATCGAACGGCTCCACGTCGCGACGGATTTCCCCCGCCGCGGCGGCCCTGTCGAGCAGGGTCGCCAAGGCGGGCCGCAACCGCCCATCGAAGTAAGCCGGAAGAGTGGCGAATGCCGGGTCGCTCCCGTGGAGCGCGGCCCCGAGGCCGCGCGTAGCCGCGCTGAAGGCGCCGCAGCGCAGAAGCCACAGCAGGAGCGCCTCGGCTGGCGGGTGGTCGGCGACCAGTTGCGGCGCGGCGTCCGCGCAGGCGTCGACCTCGTGCCGGAACACCGCCGCGATCAGGTCCGCGCGCGTCGGGAAATGCCGGTAGATGGTGCCGATGCCTACCCCAGCGTGCTCGGCAATCTGGCGCACGGTCGCGTTGACGCCCGCCTGCGCGAACACCGCCATGGCCGTCCGGAGCAGCACCTCGATGTTGCGTTGCGCATCGACGCGCATCCGCCGCGTCGGACATCTTTGCTTCTCGGAACCTGCACTACGCTCCTTCGACTGCTCCACCAGGAATACCCCTTGTTATACGGAACATTGCTCCGTATAAACCGGACTGTCGTTCCGGATTCTGCATAACGCAATGGGTCGGACTTGGCCACACCGCAGAACAGGTTGGAGATCATCATGCAGGACAAGCGAGTCGCCCTCATTACCGGGGCTAACAAGGGCATCGGGTTGGAAATAGCCAGGCAGCTCGCCGGGCGTGATCTCACGGTGCTGGTCGGCTCGCGCGACCTCCGCGCCGGCGAGGACGCAATTTCCGGGATCGAGGGCGATGCGCACGCGATTCAGCTCGACGTCACCGACCAGGCCTCGATTGCCGCCGCCGCGGATCGGATCCGCAGCGAATTCGGCCGGCTGGACGTGCTGGTGAACAACGCCGGCATCTCGCACGCCGCAGGGCCGGGCACGTCCTTTCCGGAGATCATGCAGCAGAACTCACTCGTCACCGCGCCATTAGACGCGGTGCGGAAGGTTTGGGACACGAACGTGTTCGGCGTAATTGCGGTCACCCAGGCGATGCTGCCACTCCTGCGCGAGTCGAATGACGCGCGGATCATCACCACGGGCAGCACTGGCGGCTCGATTGCGTGGAACTCGGCGCCCGACAACGCACACCGCGCGATGTACGGCAACTATTCTACTTCCAAGACAGCCGCGCACGCGGTCACCATGGCCTTCGCCTTCTCGCTCGAGCAGGAAGGGATCAAGGTGAATATCGCCTGCCCCGGCCATACCGCGACGGCGCTGAACAACTTCTCTGGTGCGCGCAGCGTCGAGGAGGGTGCCCGCCGCGCGGTCGAGCTCGCCACGGAAGCCGACAGCCTCACCGCCACCTTCTCGGACGAGAACGGTCCGATCGCCTGGTGAGCTGACCCGCTCGCCGTACGACCACCTCCCCTTTCAAAAGGATGTTTCCATGCGCGTGTTCGTCACCGGCGCGACCGGCTTTGTCGGTTCGGCGATCCTGCCCAAGCTCCTGGCCGCCGGGCACCAGGTGCTGGCGCTCGCGCGCTCGGAGGCGAGCGCGGCGGCGCTGACCGACGCCGGTGCCGAGGTGCATCGCGGTGACCTCCATGATTTACAGGCGCTCCGCGCCGGTGCCGCTGGGGCCGATGGTGTCATCCACGCCGCCTTCGACCACGATTTCTCAAAGTTTGTGGAGAACAGCGAGGCGGACCGGCGCGCGATCGAGGCGATGGGGGAGGCAGTCGCGGGCTCCGACCGGCCACTGATCATCACCTCCGGATTGCCGCTGGTGCAGGGCCGCGCCGCAACGGAGGAGGACGGCGCCACGGGCGGCCGCTCGCCGCGCACTTCGGAGCAGGTTGCGATGGCGCTGGCTGACCGCGGCGTCCGCGCGGCGGTGGTCCGGATGTCGCAGGTCCATGATCGCGACAAGCAGGGTCTAGCAACCTACATGGTCGCCGTCGCGCGCGACAAGGGCGTGTCGGCCTATATCGGCTCTGGCGTTAATCGGTGGCCGGCCGTTCATCGGCTCGACGCCGGTGCCATCTATCTTTTGGCCCTCGAGAAGGCGGTGGCCGGCGCGCGCTACCATGCAGTCGACGAGGAAGGTGTGGCTATGCAGGGAATTGCGGAGGCGATCGGGCAGGGTCTGAACATGCCGGTCGTGTCGCTCTCCCAGGAAAGGGCACCCGATCATTTCGGCTGGCTGGCGATGCCGGTCGGAATGGACGCACCTGCCACGAGCGCGCTGACTCGGGAGCGTCTCAGTTGGGCTCCCGAGCAGGAAGCAGGCTTTCTCGCGGACCTGACCCGGTCGCGCCTGTTCGAAAGCTGATTGGGCGCGATCCGACCGCGACAGCCAGGCAGGTGACGGCGCTGCCGCGATCACCGCGGGGAGCGCGCAGATTCCAGCGGTGATGAACAAGGGCGACATCGACACCCGATTCCTTGGCGGTGATCGCGACGCTGTCCAGGTTGCCCGGAGCGATGGCGAGGAACGCGGTCAGGAAGCCGATCCTGCCACACGCGCGAGCAATCAGGCCGGCCCCGTGCAGGCTTCGATGAGCGCCACCAAGGAGAGCAGAATCGTCCAGCAGGCGCGCCATGCTCCGCGACCGAGGTCGGCCGTAAAGCTGAGGCCGATATGCCACGCGACGAGGGCGTAGCCCAGCACCGGCAACCAAGGCGGCCGGTTAGGGCCGACAGAGACTTGGAAGGCGCGGCGCGCACATTTGACCAAATGGCCGCCACGCATCATGGCGAAGCCATCCGCGTAGTGAAATAGCTCCCGCCGGGCAGACTCGCGGGGGATTACTCAGCAGGCAAGTCCGGCCAGTCTCGCGCGACGATCTCGCGCGCGTCGGCCGGGCTGACTCCCGCCATGCCCAGCAACGCGACCACGGCATCGTCGAGCGCCGCAACCGTCATCTCCTCCTGGTGGACGGCCAAGCCGAAGGCTACGATAGCATGGGTGGCCATAAGCCAGACCAGCTCCGGGTTGCGCGGCTGGTAGCGGCCCGCCTGCTCCGCACGGCGTAGGTCATGGATGGCGTAGCGGCCCATAACCCTGTACATCGCCGACGCGCTCACTTCGGAGCGCCGGCAGAGCTGGCGCCAGCGGCGGTCCTCGACCGTAGCGCGCATCACACTGCGAACCCCGAAGGCGTAGACGTGTGCCGGGTCGGTGAAGGTGTCGGTCACGGTGCGAATGCGCTCCGCCAAGCGGTGCATCACCCGCTCCATGACCGCGACGACAAGGTCGTCCTTCGAAGCGAAATAATTGTAGACGGTGCCGGAGCCGACATCGGCCAGATCGGCAATTTCGCTCATGGTGGCAGCGTCGATCCCCTTGGCCGAAATCACTCGCGTGCCGGCGTCGACCAATGCTTCTCGATTCCGTTCACGCCGTCGCTGCGTGCGTGTGGCGGGAGGGGTGTCCGGTGCGTTCGAAAAATTACAGTTTGACACCCGGCGGGCTGTAACGGAACCGCCAAGCACGTTCAACTTGACTGTGTGTCAAATATGAGCAACGATCATGTCAGCAATCGTCAGATTGGAGAGGACGGTCATGGCCACGATATTGCGGGTGCCCGGGCCGTCCATCCCCTCCGTGCAGGAGGTTGTCGCGCGCGCTAGGACCTTGGTTCCCGAACTCCGCGCGCGGACGGCCGAAGCCGAGACGCTGCGGCGACTGCCCGACGAGAGCTTCCACGCCGTCAGGGATGCAGGGCTGTTCCGCGTGATGGAGCGACGGGCGACCGGCGGCTACGAGGGCACGCTGCGGACCCACCTCGACGTCGTCTCGACGGTTGCGGAGGGTTGCAGTGCAACCGGCTGGGTGCTGGGCGTCGCCCACGCGCATAGCTGGATGCTCGGCCATATGGACCCGGAAGCGCAGGCCGACGTCTACGGGGACGATCCGGACGCGCTCGTCTCGGGCGTGATCGGCCCGCGCGGCCGGGCGGTGGAGCAGGTCGACGGCTCATGGCGGCTGAGCGGCTTCTGGCCGTTCGCCTCCGGCTGCGCTCATGCGTCTTGGATCCTGCTCGGTGCCCAAGCGATCGACCGCCACGGCGATCCCGCCGGCGACGTGGACCTGCTCGTGCCGGCATCGGACGTCGAACGGCGCGACGATTGGTTCGTGGCGGGTTTGCAGGGCACCGGCAGTTCTTCGCTTCTAGCGAACGACCTGGCGGTGCCGGGGCATCGCGCGCTGCGAATGGACCGGCTGATCGAGCGGCAGCTACCGTCCTATGACGATCCCGACGCCCCCGCACTTACCAAGTCGCAGGCGGTACCGGTGCTTGGACTTGCGCTGTGCGGCGCCGCCCTGGGCGCCGCGCGAACCGCGCTCGCGGAGTTCCGCCGCGCGATCCCTGGCAAGAGGGTCATGTACACCGACCACATTGCCGACCGATGGATCCCGAACCAGGTGGCGCTCGGGCACGCTGCTTCGCTCATCCATGCAGCCGAGCTCGTCCTTTATCGGGTCGCGGACGATATCGATGATCATGCCGGACGCGGCGACGCGATGTCAGAGGAGCTGCGCGGTCGGCTGCGGATGGACTGCTCGCTTGGGGTTCGCTTTTGCCTGGATGCAGTCGACAGGCTGTACACCAGCGGCGGCGCATCCGGGCTCTCGCTAGCCAGTCCCTTGCAACGTGCCGCGCGCGACCTGCGCGCGATGAACATGCACGGCCTCCTGCTACTCGAAACGAGCGCCGAGATCTTCGGCCGGATCTTGCTGGGGCACGGGTCCAACTCGCCGATTTACTGAGGAAATACGCGCGATGGCGCCAAGGATCGAAGATGCCGCTCCGCTGGCGGAGCCGGACGTGACGCTGTTCCGCGCGGCAATTGGGCGGCACTTCGCGTCGGTTTGCCTGATTTCTACGTGCTCGGCGGGCGAGAAGTCGGCCGTCACCGCCACCGCGGTCTCATCCGTCTCTGTCGATCCACCGCGTCTCCTGATCTGCATCAATCGCTCGGGCGAAACACACGGCGCTATCCGTCACGCCGGCATCTTCTGCGTGAACATCATGTGCGACGATCAGGAGGAGCTCGCCGGCGTTTTCGCGGCGTCATGCCGCCTGACGCGCGCCGGTCGCATGGCCGATCCAGAATGGCGAACGCTCGTGACCGGCGCCCCGGCCCACTCGCGTGCCGCGGCGGCCATCGACTGCCGCGTCGCCGAGACGTTCGAGCAGGGTACGCACACGATCTTCATCGGGGAGGTGATGACATCTTGGGAACCGCGGGCGGGCGACCCGCTCCTGTACGGTCGCCGGGGCTTTCACCGGCTGTCCGTCCCTCTCGCATGACGTACCGATGACCGATCCGGGAAACGGTGCGACGTCGCTGCCGCTCGCCGGCTTGCGCGTGCTTGAGATCGGCCACTTCGTGGCTGCGCCCTTCTGCACCCGCCTCCTCGCTGATCTGGGTGCGGACGTCGTAAAGATCGAACCGCCTTCGGGCGACCCCGTGCGCCAGTGGGGCGAGCAAGTGGACGGGCGGTCGCTGTGGTGGTCGATGCATGGTCGCAACAAGCGAAGCTTGGTGCTTGATCTCAAGAAGCCCGAGGCGCTCGCGGTCGTGCTGAAGCTGGTCACGCGGTGCGATGCTCTGGTCGAGAATTTCCGCCCGGGGCAGCTGGCGAGAATGGGCCTGGGAGACGACGTTCTTCGGGGTGCGCGGCCCGACCTCGCGATCGCGCACATTTCAGGTTATGGCCAGACGGGTCCGTACCGCGACCGTGCCGCCTTTGGCGTGATCGGAGAAGCGATCGGCGGCCTGCGCTATCTGACCAATCACCCGCCCGGCGCGAACGACTTTCCGCCCGTGCGCGTGGGGGTGAGCATCGGGGACTCGATCGCCGGGCTTTACGCAGCATTCGGCTTGGTGGCTGCGCTGTGGCAACGGGACCGCGCAAAGGGCGACGCGGTGGGTCGGACGGTCGATGTCGCTTTGACCGAGAGCGTGCTCAGCATGATGGAGGGCATGCTTCCCGAATTCGGCCGGCTCGGCAAGGTTAAGCAGCCGACCGGCGGTGCCATCGCGACCGCGGCGCCGTCCAACGCCTACCCTACCCGGGATGACCAATGGGTGCTGATCGCGGCCAACTCCGATCCCTTGTTCGCAAAACTGGCGACCACGATGGAACAGCCCGGGTTGATCGCGGATGCGCGTTTCGTCGGCAATGCGGCGCGCGTGCGGAACGCGGCCGTGCTCGATGAGGTAATCGGTGCCTGGACCCGCCGGCTCGACGCCGCGGGCCTGCAAGAGAGGCTCGATACGGCCGACGTCCCGAACAGCAAGGTCTACACGGCCGCCGACTGTGCCACCGACGACCAATACCTTGCCCGGACGATGGTGCAGGAGGTCGACGATCCGAGGCTCGGCCCCATGCTTCATGCCGGCGTGGTCCCTTTCTTCCCCGGCAGTCCGGGGTCGGTCCGGTGGACGGGTCCGGACATCGGTGAGCATGGCGATGCGGTACTGCGCGATCTGGGCGGACTGGACAAGGATGCGATAGCGGCGCTCCGACGCGACGGAGTGACCGCATGACGGAACAGATCGCGACGATCGTCGAAGTGGGTCCGCGCGACGGCTTCCAGTCGATCGGCCCGACGATCTCGACCGCGACCAAGATCGCGCTCGTGACCCAGCTTTACCATGCCGGAATCCGGCGTATGGAGGCGACCGCGTTCGTCTCGCCCAAGGCCGTTCCGCAGCTCGCTGACGCGGCCGAAGTGCTCGCCGCGGCGCAGGCACTGTCCGGTTTCGACGCCCAAGTGCTCGTGCCTAATCTCCGCAATGCCGAACGCGCACTGGCGGCTGGCGCGCGACACCTCGCCTTCGTGCTCTCGGTGTCACCCCACCACAATTGGAACAATGTCCGCCGCTCGCCCGAGGAGTCCGCCGACGAATATGCAGCGGTCGTGGCGGCGCTCCCGGAGGGCACTGCGGTGCGGCTGAACCTCGCCACGGCCTTCGACTGTCCGTTCGCGGGCGAGGTCGCGCCCAAAGCGACGCTCGACCTGCTCGATCGGTTGGTGGCGATCGCCCCCTATGCAGAAATCTGCCCGTGCGACACTACCGGGCGGGTCACGCCCGACCGGGTCCAGCACCTCTTCGCACAGGCGCAGGCCCGGTTCCCGCAAGTAGGTCGCTGGGCGTTCCATGGACATGACACCTACGGCTTGGGAGTGGCCAATGTGCTGGCGGCGTGGCGGACGGGGGTGTCGGTGATCGACGCATCCTTCGCGGGGCTTGGCGGATGCCCGTTTGCCCCGGGGGCCACAGGTAATGTCGCCACCGAGGACG
This sequence comes from uncultured Sphingomonadaceae bacterium, assembly GCA_964252145.1. Lineage (GTDB taxonomy): Bacteria > Pseudomonadota > Alphaproteobacteria > Sphingomonadales > Sphingomonadaceae > JAQGLK01. The sequence continues at coordinate 9,374 of CAXUMU010000004.1, read as the reverse complement.
TGGTGTGGACTTTGGATCGGATGGGCGTCACCTGCGGCATCGACTTGGACCGGCTAATCGGGGCCGCGCGCGCGGGCGCGGCCCTGCCCGGCGCGGTCCATGGCGGGCGAGTCCGCAGCGCGTTGGATGCTGGTGCATGCCGTGAGGCGATTCCGGCGTGATGGCCGCCGGGCGCACCTTGTACGAGAAGATCTGGGACGCGCACGCCATCGCGCCTGTCCATGGCGATGATTGGCTGCTCGCCATCGATCGGCACCTCATCAACGAGGTCACGAGTCCGCAGGCCTTCGAGGGGCTGCGCGCCTCCGGTCGCACCGTCCGCCGACCCGACCGGACCATCGCGGTAGCGGATCACAACGTGCCGACTGAGGGGCGCGACCGGCCGATCGCCGATCCCGAGTCCCGGCTGCAAGTGGCGACGCTCGAGCGCAACGTGGCGGAGTTCGGCGTTCCCTACGTACCACTGCGCAGCCGCGGCCAGGGGATCGTTCACGTGATCGGCCCGGAATTGGAGCCAACCTTGCCCGGACTGACGGTCGTATGCGGCGACAGCCATACCTCGACCCACGGTGCCTTCGGGGCTCTGGCGTTTGGCATCGGCACCTCCGAGGCCGAGCACGTACTCGCTACTCAAACCCTGATCCAACGGCGTTCGCCGACGATGCTGGTGCGGATCATGGGCGTGCTCGGCGCGGGCGTGACAGCCAAGGATTTGATTCTCCACATCATCGGCGCCATGGGGACCGCAGGCGCGACGGGCCATGTGCTCGAATATGCTGGCCCGCAATCGACGCGCTCGATATGGCCGGCCGCATGACCGTATGCAACATGTCGGTCGAGGCCGGCGCGCGCGCCGGGCTCATCGCTCCGGACGGCAAGACGATCGAGTATCTTCGCGGGCGACCGCTAGCTCCCGCCGGTGCCGAGTTCGACGCGGCGGTCGCGCAGTGGCTGACGCTGCGGTCCGACCCGGACGCCCAGCATGATCGGCAATTCGTCATCGATGCCGCCACGGCGGAGCCGACAATCACCTGGGGCACCAGCCCAGAGGCCGTGACCACCATCTCGGGCACGGTCCCCGACCCCGAAGCGCCCGCCGACCCCGAAGCCCGCGGCCGCCTTCATCGGATGATCCGCTACATGGGCCTGACCCAGGACGACCTTTGGCCGGACTGCCGATCGACGTCGCTTTCCTCGGCAGCTGCACCAACGGACGTATCGAGGACTTGCGCGCCGCGGCCGCTATTGCGCGCGGACGACACGTCGCTGCCGGGGTACGGGCACTGGTCGTGCCCGGTTCGGGATCGGTCAAAGCGCAGGCAGAGGCGGAAGGAATCGACCGCGTTTTCGTCGATGCCGGCTTTGAGTGGCGGGAGGCGGGCTGTTCGATGTGCCTTGGCATGAACCCCGACCGGCTCCTGCCGGGGCAGCGTTGCGCGTCCAGCTCGAATCGCAATTTCGAGGGTCGGCAGGGACCTGGCGGGCGAACCCACCTGATGTCGCCGGCGATGGTCGCGGCCGCCGCCATCCGTGGATGCCTCGCCGATGCCCGGTACCTGGGCTGATGCAGCGCTTCACGGCGTTGGACGCAGTCGCGGCGCCGCTGGCCCAAGCCAATCTGGATACGGACCAGATTTTGCCCGGCCGGTTTCTGAAAACGATCACGCGCGATGGGCTTGGCAGAGTCCTTTTCTCCGCCATCCGCTTCGACGAGGATGGCGCCGAGCGGCCGGCTTCATCCTCAACCGCGCTCCTTGGCGGCAGCCGGAATCCTGATCGCGCTCGGCAATTTCGGCTGCGGCTCCAGCCGGGAGCACGCACCCTGGGCACTCGCAGACTTCGGCATTCGCGCGATAATCGCCCCAAGCTTCGCCGACATCTTCCGGAACAATTGCTACAAGAACGGCCTACTACCGATCGAGCTCGCACCAGCGCAGGTCCGCGGGCTATTGGGGCTTGCCGGAGAACCGGCGACGGCACGATTGTTCATCGACCTGACCGGGCAGTATATCAGGACCTCCGGGGCGAAACGATCGGCTTTCAGATCGCGCCAGAGAAAAAGGCGCAGTTGCTCTTGAGTCTGGACGAGATCGCGGCGACCGAGACGCGGCTGCCGGCGATCGAAGCCTTTGAGGCGCGCGCGTGTTACTGCTGCCCGCCCATCCGGCTTCCCGCTTGAGCGCGGCGGTGCCTGAGTTCGTATATGCCGCGCAGCCGGTTCGGGTCCTTTCGGTGACGGAAAGCTCGCTCAGCTAAGCATCAACGCAATTGCCCATGCCGTAGAGGCGCTCCTACGCCTGCGACCGCAATCCCATCGTCGACCTCATGGCCGGCGAAGGCGTTCGCACGCTGTCCGCTGCACGCCCCTCCTCGTCGACGTCTTGGACGATCGGTCCGCTCGACGCCAAGCGCTCTATGGCGCTTGGTTGCGGCACCTGCATGGGCGCGGTCGGCATGGCGCTGCACCACAAACTCTGTCACACGCTGGAGGCGCGCTCCATCAACGGGGCATACAGCCCGAGCACAACCTCCGCGGCGTGGTCACGCCGTCATCCGGAAGCGACGTTCACCTCCATGTGCCCAATTCCGTCGATGGACGCTGCAATGAGATCGCCGGGCACGATCGGCCCAACTCCCTCCGGCGTACCGGTGAACAGCACATCCCCGGGCTGGAGCGTGTAGAAGGAGGAGGCGAAGGCAATCAGCGCAGGCACGTCCATGATGAGGTCGCGCGTGTTCGCCTGCTGGCGCAGCGCGCCGTTCACCGTGAGCGACAGTTCCCGCCCGCCAGGATCGCCGAACTCGTCGGCGGTGACGAGCCAGGGGCCGAGTACCGAATAACTGTCAAGCGACTTGCGCAAAGACCGCTCCTCCGGTCCTCGGATCGTGATGTCCAGCCCGATCGTGTAGCCGGCGATACACGACAGCGCCTCGTCCGGCGACACGTCGCGACAGGTGCGGCCGATCACCACGGCGAGCTCGACTTCATGGTCGGTGCGTCGATCGGGGTGACGGATCGTGATCGCCTCCCCGGGCCCGATCATCGAACTCGAGGCCTTCAGGAAAAGGCCGATCTCGCGGATCTTAAGTCCGTGGTTGGTGGTGAAGGTCGCCTCGTCCGCGATCACCTCCTCGACATGTGCGCGGTAATTTACGGGAGCCGCGACGAGCTTGCCGGGATTAGCGACGGGGCTGAGCAGCGTCACGTCGGCAAGCGGGACGACGGCGCCTCCCGCGAGCGTCTCCGCCGCCGCGCGAATGGCGGCGAGATTGGCAATCAGCTGGTCGTGTCCGGGCGACGGGTAACCGCGCCCCGGCAGGATCGCCAGCGCGTCCGTCACGTCGCGGATGTGGTTGTCCTCGACTATGCCCAGCCGATTGTCGTCGAAACGGCACAGCCTCATGCCGCCACGTCCGTCGCAAGTGTGGCGCCGCGCTCCTCGCGCCAGAAGCCGAGATACCGCTGCAGCACCTCGTCCGAGAATCCGAACAGCACGCACTCCTGCTCGGCCGCAAACGAATACCAGGCCCAGCTAGGCACCACGAAGACGTCGTTGCGGCCGACCCGCCACTCAGCGTCGCCAACCCGCACCGTGCCCTCCCCCTCGACGACGGTCATCACCGATCCCGAAATGCAGCGATAAGGCACGCCGCGAAATCCCGCCGGAAACAGCGACATGGACGCGGTCAGGGTCTTGATCGGCGATCGCCCGGTCGTCGGGTCGATGAAGTCCATGCGATGCCCGAGGGACGAGTCCGGTCGATCAACCGCGCGTAGGCTCTGCAATGCCTCCCGGGTGCGGGTATACGGCCACCAAAACTGGGGCGAACGCGGCTCGTCGCGCGTGAAGCCGTGCGGAACCAGACCGTTGCCATAGCGCATCAGCGACTGCCCATCCGGGCGAATGATCGGCTGGCGACTCTGCGGGTGCTCCTCACCGAACGGCGCATTCAGCAAGTTAACGACAAACACGTCGAGTCCGTCGAGCCACAGCACCGGCGCGTCGGCGTCGTTGCCATGATCGTGAAACGTATTGGACGGGGTGACGATGAAGTCGCCCGGCGTCATGACCACGCGCTCGCCGTCCACCGCGCTATAGGCACCGCTGCCCTCCATGATCAGCCGTAGCGCGGAGGCGGTGTGCCTGTGACTTGGTGCCGTCTCGCCCGGCAGGATCAGCTGAATGCCGGCATATAGCGAATTGGTGGCGCGTCCTTCACCGGAGAAGGCGGGGTTTTCCAGCACCAAGACTCGACGTTCGGCCTCAGCAGCAGTCACCAACTCGCCGGCACGCATGGCGAGGGCGCGCAGCCGAGCCCACTCCCAGTGGATTGGCGCGCAGCCGCGGGTCGGCTCGCGCGCCGCAATTCGTCTCATGATGTGCCATAGCGGTTGCAAGTGCTCGGCCGCGAGGGAGGCGGTGAACTGGTCTTCCTGCACGCGATGGTCGGGGGCCGAAGCCGGCGTGATGTTCATCGCATCCTCCTCCGCTAAGGCTAATGCTGTTTCTCTCACGGCTGCCCGGCCGCAGATTCGGGAAGCACTCGGTAGTCAGTTAGCAGGTATCGCACACGTGTGCAACGGGACTTTGCTGCCCTTCGTAGCGTAGCTGTCGGCGCCCGACAGAATCCGTGCCGGCTCGCGATGACACTGGTAGATTCCGTTTTATCAGCTCACTACGCCCGCCAGCTCCAAGTACATAGCTCTGAACACGCCGGCTGAGACGATCGCGGCTCCGGTCGGGCTATCCGGGCGTAAGGACAAGCACGTCCTCACACGACGCGCCGAGGTTCAACGCCGGCCTGTCCGGCCAAAGGATGTGGGCGCTCGCGGCGCCGTCGTCTCGAACAACCGCGCACTTTAGCCCTGCCTTGACTCGAGCCACCGCAATCACGCCCTCATGGTCGAGCGCCACCAGTCCGCCTGCACCCCCGAGCCGCGTTACCGCCGCAGCGATCTCGCCCATCGCCTCGCGCAGGGTTCGTCTTCCGAACTCGACGAGATGGTCAGACGGGCTGCAGCGGCCGTGCGGAGGAACCGTGTCATCCATACCGGCGATACGCTACTGCACGGGTACTGGTGGAAGATCGCGCACGAGTACGGCCCGTTTGACCACGCCTTCCTGCCGATCAACGGCGCGCTGGTCGACTTGCCCTTCCTGCAGCCGCCGCGCGAGCACGAGGCGGTGATGACCCCGGAGGAAGCGGTCCGCGGCGCGAATGCTCGGCGCACGCGCGATTACGCCCACCCACCACGGCGAACTCCACCGACCACCTCAATACGTGAAGACCGCCAATCCGATCGCCCGCCTCCAGGCCGCCGCTGACCGGATCCTGCAGGCAGTGCCAACCGCCACAACCCAGCATCTGCCGCCGATCGGCTAGAGGACATGAACCTCACCGACATTTGACTCTGGACCGAACCGCTCAACAAGGCCGAGCAACTACCGCCCTTCCGCAGCGCGACCTCGCCGCCTAGGGTATGTCCATGCTGGACCCGCTCAAGATCCTGATACAGTACGTGCTGCCGAAGCAGCGATTGACCGACTGGTCCGGCCGGGTGGCCGGAGCCGAGAGAAGGTCGTTGACCCCCTTCCTAATTCGCTGGTTCGTGCGACGTTACCGCGTCGATCTCGATGAAGCTGAGCAACCCGACATCGGCAGCTACAAGACGTTCAACGATTTCTTCACCCGCTCGTTGAGGAGCGAAGCGCGCCCACTCGCCTCAGCCGACTTCGTCAGCCCGGTGGACGGCGCCATCAGCCAGTTCGGTGCCATCGACGATGTTCACATGGTGCAGGCCAAGGGACGTCGGTTCACGACTACCGAGCTTGTCGGAGGCGATGCGGCGCTGGCAAATGAGTTCCGGCACGGCAGTTTTGCCAACCTCTACCTCTCGCCTAGAGACTACCATCGTCTGCACATGCCCTGCGACGGCTGGCTCGCCCGCATGATCCACGTCCCGGGAGCCCTCTTCTCGGTCAATCCAACCACGGCGCGCGGTGTGCCCAACCTGTTCGCGCGCAACGAGCGCGTCGTGTGCGTATTTGAGTCACCGGAACACGGGCCGTTCGTCATGGTGCTCGTGGGAGCGACAATCGTCGGTAGCATAGCCACGGTTTGGCATGGCGTGGTCAACGCAAAACGCACGGACAAGGTCTCCCAATGGAGGTACGCCGATCATGAGGTGGCGCTCGAGAAAGGCCAGGAGATGGGGCGCTTCCTGGTCGGCTCGACGATCGTATTGCTCTTCAAAAGAAACGTGATCGCCTTCAATACGGACTGGGCGCCCGGCCGGTCGGTGCGTCTGGGAGAGGCCATGGGGAACCGCCCGGGCTGAGCGCCTCCATCGGTCCCGGTAGGGATCGTACGTCGAAAGCTTCATGCAGCAGCATCAGTCCGCCCCCGCACCTGTCGAGCATCGCGGGCGGGTGGTTTGCCAAACAGGCGACCATACTCCCGCGTAAACTGCGGCACGCTTTCGTAACCGACGCCATAGGCGGCTTCGCTGATTGCCTCGCACCGTACGAGCATCCGGCGCCGTGCCTCGATAAGGCGGAGCTGCTTTTGGAATTGCAGCGGCGACAGCGAGGTTATGCGGCGGAAATGCACGTGGAAGGCCGACAAGCTCATGCCGGCAGCTCTCGCCAAGGTTTCGACTCTGAGGGGCTGGGCGTAGTGCTGGCGAAGGATCGCGACGGCTCGCGCGACCCGATGGGCGTGGCTGTCTGTGACGCCGAGCGCGCGGATGGCGCCGCCATGTCGCCCGCTGAGCAGCCAGTAGTGCAATTCGCGGCTGAGCTGCGGCGCCAGCACCGCCAACGCGCCTGGTCGGTCAAGGAGCCTCAGGATGCGCAAGGCGGCGTCAGCCACTTCCGCCGCGGTCGGATCGACCCGGACCGGCTGGTCCGCCTCGAACGGCGCCGGGCCAATCTGGCTTACCAAACTGGCGATGACGACAGGATCCAGTTCGAGGACCAACGAATGATAAGGCAAGGCCCTGCTGGCGGTCGTGATCTGGCTGACAGTGGGCACATCGGTGGTGATGAAGAGCGAGTCGCCGGCCCCAAAGTCGAACGTGCGATTGCCCATCATCACCCGCTTGCCGCCTTGCAGCACCAGTGCCACGAGCGGCTTCGACACGGCGTACTGCAGCATGGTCGGCGCCGTCTCGCGCAGGATCACAAATCCCTCGACCGGCGTCGCCGCCACGCCGGCGCGATCGACATGCGCATCCGCATAGCGCCTGGCATGGTCAAGGAGCTGATCGGTCATGGGTCGTTGATAGAGGCTGCTACCTGTCGCGACAACGCGGGAGGACGATCAGGCAAGAATTGCGGATAATCGCGCAACATTGATGGGACGGTTCGGCGCATACGGCGGGGACATCAATCCGGAGGCGTTCGTGACCACTCTGTCTCTCGTGACTGGCGGCAGCCGCGGCCTCGGCCGCAACACCGCGATCAGTATCGCCCGTCACGGCGGTGACGTGATCCTCACTTACCGGGCCGGTAAAGACAATGGTGACGCCGTCGTTGCCGAGATCGAAGCGCTCGGCTGCAAGGCGGTCGCCTTGCAGCTCGACACGGGTGACGTGTGCAGCTTCCCCGCGTTCGTGGAAGCGTTGCGCGGCGCATTGTCCGTCACGTGGCACCGAAATGCGATCGACCACGTCGTCAACAATGCAGGGCATGGCGAGATGGCGGACTTCGCCGCTACGACGGAGGAGCAGTTCGACAGGCTCTTCGCCGTCCACGTCAAAGGCGTGTTCTTTCTGACGCAGGCGCTGCTCCCGGTGCTGGCCGACGGCGGGCGGATCATCAATCTCTCGTCGGGCCTGACCCGCGTGTCGTTCCCCGGCTTCTCCGCCTACTCGGCCGCCAAGGGCGCGGTCGAAGTCCTCACCGTCTATATGGCGAAGGAACTGGGCTGCCGCGGCATCACCGCCAACACGGTCGCGCCCGGCGCGATCGAAACCGACTTCCTGGGCGGGGCCGTGCGCGACATTTCCGACTACAACACGGCCTTCGCAGAAATGACCGCGCTCGGTCGCGTCGGCGTCCCCGACGATATCGGCCCGATGGTGGCAAGCTTGCTCGGTCCCGACAACCGCTGGGTGAACGGCCAGCGCATCGAGGTGTCGGGTGGCCAGACCATCTGACGCGGGTCGGCGCGGGCCAGAAGGCGGCATCCCATCCCTTCCGTACGGGAACCAAGCTCATGCCGAAACTCATCATCCACTCGCCGGTCGGCACGTTCGACGCGGCCGATCGACAGCGGATCGCCGATGCCTTGACGACGCTGGGTATCGGTTGCGAGGCGCTACCGCCCTCACCGATGGTGCGTAGCACCGTGTGGACGTATTTCGCCGAGTACGCGGCCGATGCCGTGTTCACGGGAGACGCCGCTGCTCGGCTACCCATCGTGACGCTTCAGGCATATGTGTTGGCGGGGGGTCTTGACGCGCCCGGCAAGCGCAGGCTGATCGAGGGTGCGACCGCCATCCTTGATCGGCGTCCGGAGGGAACGCAAGTAGCGCCGGTGTACGTAGTCATCCATGAAGTCGCGGAAGAGAACTGGGGCATCTTCGGGAAACAAGCCGATCTCGTCGCATTGCGGGCGAGTCGCCCGGACGCACCGTCGATCTGATGCCTTCGGCTTTTGCAGCCGAAGAACGCGTGGACGGGTTACCGTGTCCGGTGTTGCTCGCCAGTCTCGGTCGGTTCTGACACCGAGCAGCCAGCCGCATCGGCTGCGGCATCCGAGGTGTCACAACCGTATAACACGAAAGCGGGCACCGGTGCGACTTAGTGCAAGCGACCGACCCAGACCCTCGGCCTCGCTGCTTGCCATGGCTTCGCCCGCTCGAGCTGCCCGGCAAGGCGCAACAACACGTCCTCCCGCCCGAAACCGGCCGCGATCTGAATGCCGATCGGGAGGCCGGTCGCCGCCTCCCGCTCAATCGGAAGTGAGACGGCAGGCGTACCCGCCACGTTGAAGACGGGCGTAAAGGGCGCCTCCTCGAACAGCTTGACGAACCAGGCGAGCCCGTCCCCGACGGGCGCTTCGTCGAGGTAGGTGCTGATCGGGATCGGCATGCGCGCGGCCGTGGGCGACAGGAGCACGTCATGTTGCGCGAAGAACGCCCCCACTCGACGGGTCACCACGTTGCGCAGGTCTTGGGCCCGCAGATAGTCGACCGCGCTGACGGCAAGGCCGTGCCGATAACAGGCCAGGGTCGCCGGTTCGAGGGTGCCCTCGTCGATCGGGCGCCCGGTGGCGTCCGCGAACGCGCGGCACCAGGAGACGAGGTTCGGGTTCCACATGGTCGCGTTCGCGTGGGCGAACGCTTCCGCGCTCACGCCGAGCGGCAG
>CAXUMU010000003.1:45837-48125 GCA_964252145.1 uncultured Sphingomonadaceae bacterium | reverse complement strand
CGGCGGTGGCGTCCAGGGGGAGTTCGGCGCGGCGGCGGGCGAGGCCTAGCGTCCACGGTTCCAGCAGGCTATCCAGCGCGGCGCCGGGATTGGCGGCGCCGATCAGGTCGGCGATTTCGCCGCCCTCATGCAGCCAGATCGTCTGGAACGCGGCCACGATCGCCGCGCCGTCCACCGGCAGCATCGCCTCCTCGACGGTGCAGCCGACGTCCGCGCAGGTCTGCGCCGCGGTCACGATCGCGCCGCGCACGTCGTGGTCGGGCACCGCCCCGTCCAGACCTGTCATGCACAGCGCGACGCGCAGGCCTGCCGCGGGCGTCGCGGGGACGTCTGGGACGCCGGGCGCGCGCGTCTGGTCATAGGCCCACAATGCATCGCGGGCGGAACGCGCGATGAGGCCGTCGCAGCAGAGCAGGTCGTCGATCACGTGCGGCGCGCGCGCACGCAGGTTCGCGCCGCGACTGGCCTTCAGCCCGATCACCCCGTTGCACGAGGCGGGGATGCGGATCGATCCGGCCGCGTCGCTCGCATGCGCCAGCGGAACGATCCCCGCGGCCACCGCCGCCCCCGCACCGGTGCTGGATCCGCCGGCCGATCGGTCGGGCGCCCACGGGTTGCGCACCGCGCCGGTCAGCAGCGGCTCGCCGCTCGTCATCAGCCCGAACTCGGGCATCGCCGACATGCCGACCGGCACCAGCCCGGCCGCATCGAGCACGCGCACGAACGGCCACGCCGCCGCACCGACCGCGCCGGCGCGCGACCGCGAGCAGGAGGTCATCGGCCAACCGGGATATTCCAGGCTCGCCTTCAGCAGATACGGCACTCCGGCAAGGCCGCCGTCGCCCTTAGGCTCGGGCGCTTCCGGAACGGCGTAGGTGACCGAGTTGACCGCGGGATCGATCGCCGCGATCCGCAGCAGCGCCGCCTCAGCCAGTTCGGCGCGCGACACCTCGCCGCGCGCGACCAGCTCGGCCTGGCCATGCGCATCCAGCCTGCCGATGCGCAGCGCCTCTTGCGTCCCGATCGTCATTTCATCGTCCCCGGGCTGGCGATCCCGGACGGCGGCGGCGCATCGCGGAACCACGGCCGCTCGAGCGGCTTCTGCCGCGGCCACAGCTCGTCCAGCGTCGCCGCATCGTAGATCCGACCGTTCTTCATCACCTGCACGATCCGCTGGGTGTTCGCGGTGTCCGCCAGCGGATCGGCGTCCAGCACCAGGATGTCGGCATATTTGCCGGGCTCCAGGCTGCCGACATCGTCCTTGCGCCCGATCACCTCGGCCGATCCGATCGTCGCCGCCTGCAACACCTCGCGCGGGGTGGCGCCGCCCGACGCGTAGGCGGCCAGCTCCCACTGATAGCCCAGCCCCTGCACCTCGCCGTGGCTGCCCATCCCCACCAGCCCGCCCGCGCGCTGGATCGCCAGCGCATCGGCGGCAAGCCGGGGGTAGGTCTGCGCCTCCGGCGGCAGCCAGTGGCGGTCGCGCAGCTTCGACTGGACGATGTCGCCCGGCATGAACGCCTGCACCTTGGCATCCTCCTCGAAGCGATGCCGCTGGATCATGTCGAAATAGGCCGGCCCGCCGCCGTACACGACCCCCAGCGTGGGCGTGTAGGAGGTGCGGCTCCGTGCGAACAGCTGGATCACGTCCTGGTGCAGCGGCGTCACCGGTATCGCATGCTCGTTGCCGGCGAAGCCGTCGATCGCGTGGGTGATGTCGAGCCGCATGTCGCTCGCGCCCTCGGTGGTCGGCATCATCCCCAGTTCGGCGGCGGCCTGCACCATATATTGCCGCTGCGCGCGGTCACCGACCATGTACGACTTGATGTTCCGCGTGCGGTAGTCGTCGCGGTAGCGGGTGAGGACGTCGATCGCGTCCTGCTTGGAATCGATGTGGCTGTTGCGGAACACGCCCGGCCCCGTCGAATAAGCGCGCGGGCCGAGCATCAGCCCGGCGTCGATCATGTCCTGATAGCCGAAGATGTCGACCGTGAATGGCTGCACCTCCAGCCCGCTGGTGACGCCGTAGGCCAGGTTGGCGAGGAAGTCGTACTGGTTGGGCTCGAACAGCTGCCGCCGTACCTCGAACCAGTGCGCATGGGTGTCGACGAAGCCGGGGACGAGGAATTTGCCCGAAACGTCGCGGATCGCGGCGCCGGCGGGGATCGCCACCGTGCCGCTGCGGCCGACCGCAACGATGCGGTTGGCGGTGACGACCACGTCGGCGTCGACGATCACCTCCTCGCCCTTCATCGTGATCGCGGCGCCGCCGCGCAGCACCACGGTGC
>CAXUMU010000003.1:45393-45827 GCA_964252145.1 uncultured Sphingomonadaceae bacterium | reverse complement strand
CGGTTCCACCGAGCAAGGCATCGACTACGACCAGCTCCGGCGCTCCACGCAGGCGCAGGCGAAGGCCGCGACGGCGGCCGGGCAGACGCGCTTCGAGCTCGGCGAGCGCGTGACGGTGCCGGCGGGCACGTCGCGCGGCACCGCCACGTCGAGCGCGAACTTCGGCGCGGCGGCTTCGGCATCGTCCTTCGCGGTATCGACGGCGATGCGGCGATAGGTCGAGCCGACCGACCAGGCGATCGTCCGCCCGCCGTCCGCCCAGTCGAAATAGTCGGCACCGATGCGGGTGAGCTTCACGCGACGGACGGTGGGCGTGTCGAGGTTGACCGTGGCCCCCTGCGCGGGCGGTACGTCGATCAGATAAAGCTGCGACGCCGCCTTCGCGAGCGCGCGCGTACCGTCCGGTGACAGCCGCACGTCGTCCACCGCGATCG
>CAXUMU010000003.1:0-45383 GCA_964252145.1 uncultured Sphingomonadaceae bacterium | reverse complement strand
GCTTCGACCGCCAGTTCGCGTCTCAGGTCGGACCCGTCCGGCCGGACGGAGTTCAGCCCGTCCGGCGCATAGAAGCGCAGCCGCGTGCCCGCGCCGTCCCACGCCAGCGAGCGCGCCGCGGCGGTGTGCGTGACGAGCGCCGGCTTACCGCCGCCCGCCGGCAGCGTCACCACGTCGGTCGGCCGGTCGGGCGAGATCTCGTTCGCAGCGTGGGTCCGGTCGTAGCTGCTCGCGCGGAGCGCCGCGATCATGCGGCCGTCCGGCGACCAGGCCGGTTCGGTGAAGAAGGCAGGCGCGGTGGTCCGCCGCCTCGCCTTGCCGCCCCCCGCCGCGATCGACCACACCGCCCCGCCCTCGCGCGGGCGCCAGGTGACGAAGGCGATGCTGCGGCCGTCCGGCGACCAGCTCGGCTGATAGGCCCAGGCCGGCGCGCCCGCAATCGCGCGCGGCACCGAGCCGGCGGCCAGATCCTGCACATAGAGCATACCGAGCGCCGAGAACACGACCCGCCGCCCATCCGGCGACTGGCGCGGCGCCTGCACCACGCGGACATGCACCGGGCCGGTCTCGTCGCGCTGCGCGACGCGCGTCTGCGGCCCCATCCCCAGCTGCACATGCGCGCTGAACGGTATGTCGGCGAAGCGGTTGGCCGCGAGATCGAGCCGGACGAGCTTGCCGCCGACGCTCGTCACCAGCGACTTGTCGTCCGGTGCGAAGACGATCCGCGGCAGCAGGTCGGAATAATAGCCGCCCTCCTGCCCGTCATGGTCGATCGGGAAAGCGATCCACTTGTCCTCGCCGCTGTCGAGGTCGCGCAGCCGGAGACCGGTCTGCTGGCCCCAGCGGCTGGCATAGGCGAGCCGCCTGCCGTCGTGCGACAGCGCCGGCCGCATCGCCCCGCCCAGCGAATCGATGATCGTCACCTGCTCAGCCGTCTTCAGGTCGCGCCGCGCGATCTGCCAGTTGGGCAGGTCCTTCTCCGTCCAGGTCGTGCCGGTCTTGACCGCGAAATAGAGGTAGCGCCCGTCCGGCGAGGCGACCGCGCCCAGCGCGTTCTGGCGATCGTCGAAGCCCTCGTTGCCCGATGGCTTGGCATTGGTGATCCGCACGCCGTCGCCCGCGCCGCCCGCATCGTACATCCACAGCTCGAACGCGAGCACCGGATGCACCATCCGCGACGCGTAGACGAAGCGGCCGTCCGGTGACCAGGCGGGCGAGGAATAGATCGTCAGGCTGCTGTCGTGCGATACCTGCCGCGCGCCCGATCCGTCCGCATTCGCGACCCACAGGTTGGTGCTGCCCAACCGGTCGCTGACGAACGCGATGCGCTTGCCGTCGGGCGAGAAGACCGGCTGCACCTCATAGGCCGTGCCGGTCAGCAGCGGCCGCGCCTCGCCGCCTCGCTGCGCGTCGACCGCATAGATGTCGCCCAGCACGTCGAACAGGATCGTGCGCCCGTCCGGCGAGATGTCGGGCGCCATCCACGTCGCCTCGCTGGTCGTGAAGTCCAGCGTGCGCGCCGGGACGAGCGGCAGGTCCGCCAGCGCGGGCGGGGCGAGGAAGGCGAGCAGGAGGGCCGTTCGTTTCATCCGCGCTGCGTCCCACCAAAGACCGCCGTCGCTACCCGCCGGAGGCTACAGGCTCCAGTCCACTCGCAGCCCGTAGGTGCGCGGACGGATGATCGAGCCGGCTGGAGCGAATTGCGACGTGAACGGCGCGTTCAGGATGCCGAACTTGTCCAGCGCATTGTTGACGAAGCCGAGCAGCCGGACGTTCCACCCGATGGTGTAGCCGGCGCGCAGATCGAACACGCTGAAGCCGCCGCGCGTCGCATCGTTGCCGAACGCCACCGGCGCCTTCGAGATGTAGCGGTGCGCGATCTCGAACGAGGGCGCGCCTGGCACGTCCGCCAGATCGAGGTTGAGGTTGCTCGCAACCGACCATTTGGACGAGCCCGGCAGCGTCGAACCCGCGGCATAACCGCCGCCCACCGCGAACGTGTCGGGCAGGAAGGTGGTGAGCGCGGCATCCTGATAGGTGAAGTTGGACGACAGGCTCAGCGCCTTCGTGATCTTCACCGTGCCCGCGAATTCGACGCCGACGATATTGGCGCTGCCGGCGTTCGTGACGAAGGAATAATAAGACGGCGCCGGGCCGAACAGGCGCGCCTGGATATTCTTCCAGTCGATGTTGAATACGGTCGCGTCGATCAGCAGGCGGTTGTCGAGCGCGGAGAATTTCACCCCCGCCTCGTAATTGTCCACCTTGTCGCTCTGGTAGCTGGTCGGAATGGTCGGCAGCAGGCCGGCATTGGGGTTGATGCCGCCCACGCGGAAGCCGCGCGAATAGGTCGCATAGGCCATGAAGCGGCTGGTCGGGCGGAACGCAATCGTCGCCTTGGGAGTGAAGCCGTCCTCCTTCTGGACAACGCTGCCGCTGCTGTCGACGGCGTTGTAGCCGCCCGGATAGCCGCCCAGCGCACCTGCCTGGTTGGTCACGCTCGCCGCCGCCTTGGTGTCGTAATAGCGGCCGCCGACGGTGAGTTCCAGCGTCTCGACCGGCTTGAACGAGACCTCGCCGAACACGCCGAAATCCTCGTTCAGCGAATTGGCGCGGTAGCCGTAGATGCGGTCGCCCGGCGCCAGCACGTTGCCCGAAAAGCCGCCGAACAGCGCCGGGTTGGCGTTGATGTAGGCGGCGGCGCCCGCTTGAAAGATCTGGTCGTAGCTGAACTTCCTGGCGCGCAGGTAGCTGGACCCGATCAGCCACCTGAACGGCCCGTCGCCGGAAGAGGCGAGCCGCGCCTCGACCGTCTTGATGTTGGCGTTGGCAGTGCCGGGCGAATAGGCGGCGGCAGCGCCGGTGGTGACGCCGGTGACGTACGCGTAGGGGTAGGTGAAGAGCGTCGCGTTGGTCTTCTTGTCGACCGATCCGAAGACCGAGAAGTTGGCGAAGCCCAGCTGCTGGTCCAGCCGCAGCGTGTTCAGCCAGAAGCGCGTCTTCTGCGGCTCGGCGCGCGGCGTGATGCGGATATAGGGGTTGGTCAGGTCGAGATAGGTCTGATCGTCCAGCCTGGTGTTCTGATATGCGCTGAGATAGGTGATCTTGGTGGTCTCGGTCGGGGTGAAGACCACCGATCCGCGCAGGCCGCGCGTGCGGAAATCGTTGCTGCCCTTCACGCCGATGCCCGGATTGTCGAGATAGCCGGCGTCGTAGCGCTGCAGCGCCATCACCCGCACCGCCAATTTGTCCTGGATGATCGGCACGTTGATCATCGCCTTGCCGGCATAGTTCAGATCGCGGCTGGCATTCTTGGTCGAGCCGATCAGCGCGGAGGCGGCGGCGTCGACCTTGGCGGTATCGGCGGTCTTGACGACATAATTGACCAGGCCACCCAGCGTGGACGAACCGAACAGCGTACCCTGCGGCCCGCGCAACACCTCGACCCGGTCGAGATCGAACGTATCGACGTCCGGGATGCCGATCGGGAAGCCCGGCTCCACCAGCGGCACTTCGTTCAGATAATAGCCGACGGTGGTCTGGCCCTGCTCGTGATAGGTGGTCGCGGCGATGCCGCGGATCACGACCTCCGACACGCCCGGCTGATAATCGTTGAACACCACGCCGGGCAGGCGGGTGATATAGTCGCTCAGGCTGTTGGCATTGGCTTTCGCCAGTTGCGCGCCGGTCACCACGCCGATCGGGATCGCTACCTGCCGCAGATTCTCGTTCCGCTTGGTGGCGGTGACGATGATGTCGTCGGGAGTGCCGACCGCGTCGGCGACGGCGGCTTCGGTCGTCTGGCTCTGCGCGGCGGTGGCGCCCAGCAGCAGCGCGATCGTGGCAAGGCTGGCGTGGGTCAGGTGGCGTGCGATGGTCATTGGTCGTTCCCCGTGATCGACGGACTGAAACCCGGCTGCGGCCCCGCGCCGCGCCCGGAACTCACCCGGCATTCTCCCATTCCCGTCCCGCGCGCCTCTGCCGGGCGGCTGCACATTCGTGCCATCATCCTACTTGCGCGGCCGCCGCGGCGGCGATGCGATCTTTGTTCGCCGCGACCATCCACTCGATCAGCGGCCCGTCTTCCAGGCCGGCGACGATCTCGCCCAGCGTCTCGATCGTCTCGTCGCGGCCCAGCTTGAAGCGCGGCTCGATCTGGCGGACATGCGCGCGGAAGGCGATGATCCGGTGCATCATGCCCTCGTAGCGCGCGCCGACCCGCTCGGTCGTCCACGCCTCCGGGCCGGTGCCCTCCATACGCGCGACCATCCGGTCGACCGCGGTGCGCGTCTCGTCGGGCACGAACTCGATCTCGACGTGGATCAGGGCGGCGGCATAGTTCCAGGTCGGCGCCCAGCCGGGGCGCGACACCAGCGCCGGCGCGATATAGCCGTGCGGGCCCTGGAAGATCACCGTGGCGGCAGGGGCCGCGCGCAACTGGTCGACCTGCTGGTTCGACAGTGCGAAATGGCCCAGTAGCGCGACCAGCCGGCCATCGTCGTCCAGTTCCGGCAGCAGCGGCAGCGGCGTCGCACCGAAGCGGCCATCGGAATGCGAGACGATCCAGCCAAGCGGAGAGGTCTCCACCAGCCGGATCACGTCGTCATGGCATCGGTTCGCCATGTTGTTGCAAGTCGATCGCAATGGACCCGCTCTAAACATCCAATTTTGCAAGAGCGAGGGGTCCAATGCGAAGATGAGCGGGTGTTGTATCGCTGCATCAACGACGGGCCAGCTTGCGGATCGCGCCGAGTGCCGCTCGCGCCTCCTCCTTAGACAGGCTGGCGAAACCGATCCGCAGGCCATGATCGCTATCGGCATGCGTGCGGAAGGATTGCGATGCGGCGATGCTCAGCCCCGCCCCGGCCGCCCCCGCCTCGATCCGCGCGAGCGCGGCCAGGTCGCGGAAGCGCAGCCAGAAAGCGAGCCCGCCCTGCGGCACGATGAAATCGACCAGGCCGCCCAGCTCCTCCGCGAGCGCCGCCGCGAACGCGTCGCGGCGGCCGGCGTAGATCTGCGCGGTCTTGCGCACGTGGCGGCGCACCTCGCCCGTATCGATCAGTTCGGCGGCGGCATCCTCGGTGACGGTGTTGCCCATCCCGTCGGTCAGCGAGGCGGCATAGCTGACCGCGTCGATCACCTCGGGCGGTGCGGCGATATAGCCGATCCGCAGCGCCGGGATCATCAGCTTGGAAAGCGACCCGGCATAGATCACGTGGCCCGGCGCATAGCTCGCCATCGGCAGCAGCGGTTGCGCGGTGAAATGATATTCGTGGTCGTAATCGTCCTCGATCACCGCGAAGGCGAACTGCCGCGCCAGATCGAGCAGGCGCAACCGCCGGTCGGGCCGGAGCGAAACGGTCGTGGGAAACTGGTGGTGCGGGGTCAGGAAGATGGCGCGGACGCGGTGGCGGCGGCAGGCGCGTTCGACGTCCTCCACATCCACGCCATGCTCGTCCAGCCGCACCGGCACGATCGTCGCGCCGCAATCGGAGAACGCCGCCACCGCCGGCTCGTAGGTCAGCCGCTCGACCAGCACCGCGTCGCCGGGCCGCGTCAGGATGCGCGCGGCGAGGTAGATCGCCATCTGGCTGCCGCGCGTGATGCAGATATTGTCGGGCGTCACCATCAGCCCGCGCTCGCTGCGCAGCATGGCGGCCACGCTCTCGCGTAGTCGCGGCGATCCGCGCGGATCGCGATATTGCAGCCGGTTCTCGGCCGAGGCGCGGTGCACGGCGACGCGGTAGGCGCGCGCCAGCACGTCGGCGGGGAACAGCCGCCCGTCCGGCGCGCCTTCGTCCAGCTTCAGCCAGCTGCCGGGGGCGAGCGCGAGCGGGCGCCCGTCGGGCCGGCGGAAATTATATTCGGCCGCCGTCATGCCGACAGGGGGCAGGCGGTGGGCAGCCGGCACCGGCGCGTCGGGCAGCGACTTCGACACGATCGTGCCGCGCGTCCCGTCGGACGAGAGCCAGCCCTGCGCGACCAGCTCGTCATAGGCGGTGACGATCGTCTTGCGGTTGACGTCCAGCATCGTCGCCAGCTCGCGGCTACTGGGCAGGAATGCGCCGGGGGAAAGCCGGCCGCGCTGGATCTCGTGGATCAGCGCATGGACGATCTGCATGTAGAGCGGCGTCTCGCCCGATCCGCGCAATCGGTCGGTCAGCGTGATCTTCCACGGCCGCAGCATGGCTAGCGCCCCGGCCGCAGCAGCCAGGCGAGCAGCAGCACGGGCGTGCCGAGACCGATCCAGGCGAGCACGTCCCAGCCGCCGTCGCCGATCAGTCCGGCGGCCAGCCCGGCGAACCCGATCGCCGCCAGCGCCAGCGGGACGGCGAAGGTCGCGCCCAGCCCGCGCCGCCGCTTCGCCGTCACGCCTTGCGGCCCAGCCACAGATAGATGCCGCTGCCGAGCACCACGATCGTCACGACGTCAAGCAGCGCCCACAGCAGCTTCATCGGCAGCCCGCCATAATCGCCGAAATGGAGCGGCTGGGCCAGCAGCAGCGCCTGCATGTACCACGGCATCGGCCGCACCGCCGTCAGCACGCCGCTGCGCGCATCGATCAGCGCGGGCGTCAGCAGCTTGGCGGTGAGCGGCGTGACCCCCTGCAGGAACACCGCATAATGGTGGCTGCTGCTGAACGCCGCGCCGGGGAAGGCGACGAACTGCGGGCGCATGCCGGGGGCTGCCCGCATCGCGGTATCCAGCGCCGCCTGCAGCGAGCTGAGCCCTTTCGTCGGCACCGGCTGGCCGGCATAGGGCGCGCTCATCGCGGCGAGCTCGTCCGCCTTCCACAGATCGGTCACGGGGATGGCGAAGCTGTTCACCGCGCCGCTGATCGCCACCACCGCCGCCCAGGCGATCGTCACGATCCCGAGCAGATTGTGGAGGTCGAGCCAGCGCAGCCGCGTGCTCCGCCCCCGCCGCACGGTGCCGAACTCCAGCTTCGCCATGAACGGCGCGTAGAGCACGACGCCCGACACGATCGCGATGAGGAACAAGATGCCCATGACCCCCAGGATCAGCTCGGCGGGCAGCCCCAGATACAGGTCGGTGTGGATCCGCAGCAGCACGTCGACGATGCCGCTATGCGCCGGCGGCAGCACCGCGCCGCTGCGCCGGTCGAGCGACTGGAAATGCATCGCCGCCGGGGCCGCGTCGGGGGTGGGCCCGCTGGTCACGTTGGCAACCGGGCGATCGACGTCGAAACTCACGTAGATCGGCACGTCGTGCGCGCGCCCGGCCATCGCGCGCGCCAGCAGCGTATCGAGCGACAGCCACGGCGTACCGGGCGGCAGCGCGGCAAGCGGCGGGCGGTCATCGGTCGCGCGGGCGATCTCGTCGTGGAAGATCAGCGGCAGCCCGGTCAGGCACAGCATCAGCAGGAACAGCGTCGGGATCAGGCTGGCCCACTTATGGACGAGGTACCAGATCCTGATCGTCCGCCGGGTCATCCGACGCGCGATACCGCATCGCAACAGAAACGTCACCGCCGGCCGGCGCGACGATACGAGGAACGTTACCGGGCGGAAAGAGTCTTCCACGCGGTGACCGACCCCGTCAGCCCGACCGATGTCCACTAGCGTCCAGCGGGCCGCCATCGCCGCGGACGATACCGCGCGCCTTGCTGCGCTGGCCGACACGGGCATCCTTGATACCGCGCCCGAGCCGCGCTTCGACGATCTCGTGCTGCTGGCGAAGGAGATTTGCGACGTTCCGATCGCGCTGATCAGCCTGGTCGATTCCGAACGGCAATGGTTCAAGGCGCGCGTCGGCGTCGAGGTCGACGAGACCCCGATCGAGACGTCGGTATGTGCGCTCGTGGTCCGCCAGGACGGGCTGTTCGTGATCCCCGACCTATCGCTCGATCCCCGGACCGCCGATTTCTCGCTGGTGACGCAGCCGCCGCACCTGCGTTTCTATGCCGGTTTCCCGATCGTCACGTCAGCCGGGATCGCGGTGGGCAGCCTGTGCGCGATCGACGTCGTGCCGCGCAGCCAGGGGCTCACCGCGCGCCAAGCGGCGGCGCTGGAGGCGCTGGCCCGCCAGGCGGCGATCGAGATCGAGCGGACGATGGCCGCCCGCTCGCGCCGGGCCAGCGCCGCGGTCGCGCACAGCATCGGCATCTGGGACTGGGACGTCGTCAACGATCGCGTGACGGCGGACGCGGGGTTCGCGCAGCTGTACGGCGTGGATCCGGATCTCGCCGCGATCGGCGCGCCGATCCGGGAATTCTTCCGCAACATCCACCCCGACGATGTGGCGCGCGCGCAGGGCGCGATCGACGCCGCGCTTGCCCGGGGCGGCACGTTCGATTGCGAATATCGGCTCGTCCAGCCCGATGGCCGCTCGCGCTGGGTGGTGGCGCAGGGACGCTGCATGCTGGGGCCCGGCGGCGCGCCGCTTCGCTTCCCCGGCGTCAGCTTCGACATCGACGCGCGCAAGCGCGCCGAGCTCCGCCTGACGGCGTTGGTCGAGCTGTCGGACATCCTGCGCGCGCCGGGCGCCCCGGGCGATCTGGGCTTCGCCGCCGCCGAGATCCTGGGCCGGGTGATGGAGGTCGGCCGCGCCGGCTACGGCACGATCGACCGGACGAACGAGACGATCGTGATCGAGCGCGACTGGAACGCGCCCGGCATCGCCAGCCTCGCCGGAACGCTCCACTTCCGCGACTATGGATCCTACATCGAGGATCTGAAGGCGGGCGAGACGGTGGCGATCGCCGATGTCTATCTCGATCCCCGTACCCGTGCGGCGGCGGACGTGCTGAAGGCGATCTCCGCCCAGTCTTTCATCAACATGCCCGTGACCGAGCATGGCGGTTTCGTCGCCTTGCTGTACCTCAACCATGCCGTGGCGCGGGAATGGCCGCCGGAGGAGCTGGCGTTCGTCCGCGAGGTCGCCGAGCGGACGCGCGACGCGGTGGAGCGGCGGCGCGCCGAGCTGGAGCTGGCGGCGCTCACCGCCTCGCTGGAGGCCGAGGTCAAGGCGCGCACCAGCGAACTGATGATCGCCGAGGAAAGCCTGCGTCAGGCACAGAAGATGGAGGCGGTCGGCCAGCTGACCGGCGGGCTTGCGCACGACTTCAACAATCTGCTCACCGGCATCGCCGGCGCGATCGAGATGATGCAGGTCCGCATCACGCAAGGGCGGATCGGCGAACTCGATCGCTACGCCTCGGCCGCGCAGGGCGCGGTCAAGCGCGCCGCGGCGCTGACCCACCGCCTGCTCGCCTTCTCGCGCCGGCAGACGCTCGATCCCAAGCCCACCGACATCAACCGGCTCGTGACCGGCATGCAGGATCTCATCCAGCGCACCGTCGGCCCCGCCGCCGAGGTGGAGGTCGTGGGCGCCGCGGGGCTGTGGTCGGCGATGGTGGATTCCAACCAGCTCGAGAATGCGCTGCTTAACCTGTGCATCAACGCCCGCGACGCGATGCCCGACGGCGGCCGCATCACGATCGAGACCGGCAACAAATGGCTCGACGAGCGCGCCGCGCGCGAGCGCGATCTGCAGCCCGGGCAGTTCATCTCGCTCTGCGTCACCGATACCGGCGTGGGCATGACGCCCGAGATCCGGGCGCGCGCGTTCGATCCCTTCTACACCACCAAGCCGCTGGGCGAGGGCACGGGTCTCGGCCTGTCAATGATCTACGGCTTCGCGCGCCAGTCCGGCGGGCAGGTGCGGATCTACACCGAGCTGGGCGTCGGCACGACGATGTGCATCTACCTGCCGCGGCATTACGGCGCGACCGACGAGGAGCCGGACGCGCCCTTCGCGGGGCTGGAGGAAGCGCCGCGCGCCGACAGCCAGCAGACCGTGCTGGTGGTGGACGACGAGCCGACCATCCGCATGCTGGTGCTCGAGGTGCTGGAGGAGCTGGGCTATACCGCGCTGGAGGCGGGCGAGGGCGCGGCGGCGATACGCATCCTCCAATCCAATGCGCGGATCGATCTGGTCATCACCGACGTGGGGCTGCCCGGCGCGATGAACGGGCGCCAGGTCGCCGATGCCGCGCTGGCGCTGCGGCCGGAGCTGAAGGTGCTGTTCATCACCGGCTATGCCGAGAATGCGGTGATCGGCAACGGCCAGCTCGGCCCGGCGATGACGCTGATCACCAAGCCGTTCGCGATGGACGCGCTGGCGACGAAGGTGCGCGCATTGCTGGAGTGATGGTGCAAATGGCTGTTGCAAACTGCCCGTATGGGGTTGCACAACGACGCGCAGCATGGTTCCTTTCCATAAGGGAACATCGGCTGGGGGCCGCCGTTGAGCGAAATCGAAAAGCTGAGCAACAAGCAATATAACGAGCAGCTGAAAATCTGGGCCGCTACCGTCAGTAACCTTGGGGTAGGACTCTTTGGCGCAGAGTTGCTCATTCTGTGGAGCGGCAAGGGCGGCGGTCATACGATTGCTTACATGATTTTGGGCTTTCTTTTGATGATAGCATCGGGTGGAATGATGAAACTGATGGTGCCGGAGGAGTGATCGATGGGTGACTCCGTGCTCGGATGGGTACCACCTTTATTCGTTATGCTAGCGGCTGTATCGATCTTGGCCGTGGCATGGCTTTCACGGCGCGGTCTGATTTTAGACTCCGCCGCGCGCCGTGATACCAGCGACGCGGGGAACGTGTTGGAGGTGGGCGCCCCGGTCCTGCAGGAATTTCCTGAGTCCTCGCGTAACAGCTCAAAAGCAAGCAACGTGATTGACAAGGATCTATACAGTCTGAACCGCTATGGTCGGGTCCTCACTTCGACCTCGGAGCTCTTCGGTGTTAGCTCGGAGCGCGGCACCCCTGACCTGCGTGGCCAAGCAACGGCTGCTGAAATTAGGGAGATGGCGGAAGCGATGTTTGGAGTGGCGCCACTTGGATCCGGCAAGCGACGCGAATTCGGGAAGAGATAGCGCCGGGAGGCGTTACGACGGATTTCATGTGTGTCAATCAAGCCGAAGATTGCCGTGCGCTGGAGTCCATCCCGTGGCGGTCGACTAGCTCAATTCAGCCGCAGCGACTTCAGCACGTGATCCGATCCCTTGTCGCCGATCATCATCGCGGTGGCGTTGGTATTGCCCACCGGCAGCGTCGGCATGATCGAGGCATCCGCCACCCACAGCCCGGCGATGCCGCGCACGCGCAGGTCGGGATCGACCACCGCCAGGTCGTCGCTGCCCATCCGGCAGGTGCCGACCGGGTGGTAGAGCGGGATCGCCGCCAGCCGGACGTAATCGCGCAACGCCGCGCCCGTCACCGCCGCGCCGGGCCGCTGCTCGCCGACGATGAACGGTGCGATCGCCGGCTGGGCCAGGATCTCCCGTCCCATTGCGATGCCCCGGACGAGCCGGTCGGCGTCACCGTTGCTCAGCAGTTCGTGGCGGATCACCGGCGGCGCGAACGGATCGGCCGAGCGCAGGCCGACCGTGCCGCGGTTCTCGGGGCGGGCGACGCAGATCGTCAGGCTGATCGCGGCATCCCGGTGCAGCACCGCGCGGCCCACCTCGTTGATGTCGAAGGCGAAGGCGGTGAACGAAATCTGCACGTCGGGTGCGGGGATTCCCGTCTCGGTCCGCACGAACGCCTGCGCGTGGCACATCGAGCTGGTGATCGCGCCGCGCCGGTGCAGCAGGAAGTTCAGCCCGTGCCGCACCGCGCCCCAGCCGTGCGTGTCGCTGTTGATCGTCGGCCCGTTGACACGCGCGACGATGTGCGTGCCGACATGCTCCTGCAGGTTCGCGCCCACGCCCGCCAGGTCCTTCACCACCGCGATCCCGTGCGTGCGCAGCTGCTCGGCCGGGCCGATGCCCGACAGCATCAGGATGCGCGGCGAGTTGAGGCTGCCGGCGGAGAGCACCACGCCGTGGCGCGCGCGCAGCGTCTCGGTCTTCCCCGCGCGGGCGAACTCCACGCCCGCCGCGCGCCCGTCCTCGATCAGGATACGCCGCACCACCGCCTCGGTCCGCACGTCCACGCGGCTGCCGCGCAGATAGGCGCGCGCCGAGCTGTGGCGCAGCCCGCGCTGCTGGGTGGTCTGCGCGTAATCGGCGCCCTCGCCCGCATCCGCGCCGTTATGATCCGGATTGCGCGGAATGCCGTAGGATTGCGCCGCCTCTACGAACGCATCGACGATCGGATAATGAACGCGGTTGTCGGACACCGACACCGGCCCGCTGCCGCCGCGTGCCGCGCTCGGCCCGCGGCTGTTGGTCTCCATCCGCTTGAAATAGGGCGCTACCTCGGCGGCCGACCAGCCGGTGGCGCCCAGCTCCGCCCAATGATCATAATCCCACCTGTGCCCGCGCACGAAGATCATGCCGTTGATCGAGCTGCCGCCGCCTAGGCGCTTGCCCGCCGGCCATTTGTCGGCGCGGCCGCCGACGGAAGGATCGGGCTCGGCCGGATAGCCCCAATCATAATCGGGATTGTGGACCACCGCGGTCGTCAGTGCGGGCACCAGCAGGCGGATGTCGCGGTCGGTCTTGCCGGCTTCCAGCAGCACCACCGTCTGCCCGGCCTCCGCCAGCCGCGCCGCCATCGCGCATCCGGCCGAACCGCCGCCGATAACGATCAGGTCGCAATCGTCCGTTACAGCCACGCTTATCTCCTGCTCCGCCCGCCGCTATGATGCCGCACGCTTGACGTGACAAGCGACGAGGAAAAAGACGATGAGCCGCAGCGACGCCGAGCAGCGCAACCACGATCTGGTGCTGGCGATGTTCGCCGCCGTGCTGCAGCCGATGGATTCGTCCGCGGTCGATCGTTTCATCGCGCCCGATTACGTCCAGCACAGCCCGCTCGCCCCGCCTGGCCGCGATGCGCTGAAGGCGTTCCTCGATCATATCCGCCGGGAGACGCCGCAGGCGGTGCACGACATCAAGCGCAGCTTCGTCGACGGCGATCACGTCATCGTCCATTATAATGTCCGCCGCTGGCCGGCCGATCCGGGCTTCGCCGTCATCGACATCTTCCGCGTCGCAGGCGGCATGATCGCCGAGCATTGGGACGTGTCGCAGGACGTCGTGACCGGCGGCCCCAATCCGCTGCCGATGTTCTGAGCCGCAGGGATCCGCCGTGAACCCTGCCGGCGATGAAGGCTATCTGCGCTTCTTCGACGCGCGCAATCGAGATGGGGCGGATGATCCATTACCGCCTCATCGACGGTAAATTCGCCTCGGTCCGCGGTGCGCCACCTTGATCCAGCCTATTGGAAACGCCGCGCTTCCATGCGACCGCGCGGTTGCACATCCAGGGTTCCCGTCATTCGCCAGATCGCCGCACTGCCATACCAATTCGATTCCGACGGCCGTACCAGAGTGATGCTCATCACTTCGCGCGGAACGCGGCGCTGGGTGATCCCGAAGGGAAATCCCATCGCGGGCCTCGCGCCGCACGAGGCCGCCGCGCACGAGGCGCTCGAGGAAGCCGGCGTCACCGGCACCGCCTGCGCCGCCGCGATCGGCGAATATCGTTACTTCAAGCGTCGCAAGAACGGCACGATGCGCGAGGTGACCGTGACGGTGTTCCCGCTGGCGTTCGGCGATCAGCTGGACGACTGGCTGGAGCAGGACGAGCGCGATACGCGCTGGTTCGATCTGGCCGATGCCGCGATGGCGGTGGACGAACCCGACCTGCAGCGCCTGCTGGCCGGCTTCAGTCCGCCGCCCGCGCCGCCCGCCGCGGGCGACCGCTTCGAACCTGCGCTTCGCGGCACGCGTGGCGCGACGGCGTTTGGGTTGGGGTTGTTGTGCGCCGTCCTGATCGTTGCACTGGTCTGGGCCTGGACGCGGCTTGGCGGCTGAGCGCCGACAGGTCGCGTGTGGCTCTACTGACCACGCGACGGTGCGGCGGCCGCCTTGCGGCCGAACACCGGGCGGCGATCGACGATCGGATTCGTCTCGCGTTCGAACCAGGCGAGCGTCGCCTCGAACAGCGGGCGGAGCTTCACTACCTCGCTCAGCAGATCGTTGGGCTTCTCGTGCGTTTCCACGCAGCGCCGTGCGGTGACCTCGATCGTCTCGGCCAGTTCGGCCAGCGGCTGCGCGCCGAACTGCAGCGATTCGCCCTTCAGCGTATGCGCCGGCAACACGAGCGCTGCGGCGTTGGCCGAGCGCATCGCGTCCTCGATCGCGCTGACCGACTTCTGCCCGTCCTCGCGGAAGTAGCTGAGCAGGCGCAGGAATCCGGCGCCCAGCTCCTCACGCGCCCGTGACAGCACGGCCTGATCGACAATCGCTCCAGGATCGTTTGACAATCGCCCGTTCCTCGCACCGATCTGCAGCCGCCCCCGCTGCGCCCACAGCATCTACCCGACGGACGTAAACAGCGAGTTGACGCGCGCGCACACCAAATAAAATCAGGCGATCGCATCGATTGCGACGATAAAAGTGGACGGAACGGCATCCGGAAGCGGTGTGCAGCGCCAGCCGCGTTCGGCCGCCAGCGCGGCGATCTCGCGTGGCGCCGCGGGATCGTCGGCGAC
The DNA here is from genome assembly GCA_964252145.1 of uncultured Sphingomonadaceae bacterium. Taxonomy (GTDB): domain Bacteria; phylum Pseudomonadota; class Alphaproteobacteria; order Sphingomonadales; family Sphingomonadaceae; genus JAQGLK01. Next base: position 30,906 of record CAXUMU010000003.1, on the reverse strand, counting down.
GATCCGCACCTGCCCCACCCCGCCCCGGTCGCGCATCGCCCGCGCCAGCCGCAGCGCCGGCCACGGGCAGCGCAGGCCACGCGCGTCGACCAGCGTCTCGCTCACTGGTCGAACGGGTTCTTCGGCGCGCGCAGCGTCAGGCGCACCGGAACGGCGCCGAAGCCGAGTTCGCGGCGGATGCCGTTGACCAGGTAACGCCGGTAGCTTTCGGGCAGCTGATCGACGCGCGTGCCGAACAGGATGAAGCCCGGCGGGCGCGTCTTGGCCTGCGTCAGGTAGCGCAGCTTGATCCGCTTGCCGCCGGGCGCGGGCGGCGGATTCTTCGCCACCGCCGCCTCGAACCAGCGGTTGAGCTGGCCGGTCGAGATCCGGCGCGACCACGCCTCGCGGCTGGCGAAGGCGGCGGCCATCAGCTGGTCCAGCCCGCGCCCGGTCTCGGCCGAGACGGTCAGCAGCGGCAGGCCCTTCACCTGCGCCAGCCCCTCGTCCAGCGCGCCGCGCACGCCCTGGAACAGTGACGGCGGGTTCTCCGCCACGTCCCACTTGTTCAGCGCGATGATCAGCGCGCGGCCTTCCTGCAGCACCTGATCGGCGATACGCAGGTCCTGCGCCTCCAGCCCGCGCGTCGCATCCAGCAGCAGCACGACGACCTCGGCGAAGTCGACCGCGTGCATCGTGTCGGCGGCGGACAGCCGCTCCAACTTGTCTTCCACCTTGGCCTTGCGGCGCAGGCCGGCGGTATCGATCAGCCGGACCGCCTTGCCCTGCCAGTGCCAGTCGATCGCGATCGAATCGCGCGTGATGCCCGCCTCGGGCCCGGTGATCATCCGCTCCTCGCCCAGCAGACGGTTGACGAGCGTCGATTTGCCCGCGTTGGGCCGGCCGACGATCGCAAGCTTCAGCGGCCCGTCTTCGTCGTAGACCTCGTCCTCGCTCTCCTCCCCGGCCTCGCCCTCCGGACGATTGAGATAGGGCAGCAGCGCGTCGAACAGGTCGGCCAGCCCCTCGCCATGCTCGGCGCTGAACGGCAGCGGCTCGGCGAACCCCAGCGCGAACGCCTCGCCGACGCCGGCATCGCCCGCGCGCCCCTCGGCCTTGTTGGCGAGCACCACGACCGGCGTGTCCTCGCTGCGCAGCCAGCGCGCGATCTCCTCGTCGAGCGGGGTGACGCCAGCGCGCGCGTCGATCATGAACAAGGCGACGTCTGCCTCGCGCACCGCCGCCTGCGTCTGCGCGCGCATCCGTCCGGGCAGGCTGGCGGGGTCGTCATCCTCGAACCCGGCGGTGTCGATGATGCGGAATCCCAGCCCGATCAGCGTCACGTCGCCCTCGCGCCGGTCGCGCGTCACGCCCGGGCGATCGTCGACCAGCGCGAGGCGCTTGCCGACGAGGCGGTTGAACAGCGTCGACTTGCCGACGTTCGGCCGGCCGACGATCGCGACGATCGGCAGCTTCGCCATATCCGTCCTTTCACGGGCCATAAGCGGCCATTGGATTCCGGTGACCGTTACAGCAAACGGGCCGTCACCCTGAACTTGTTTCAGGGTCATCGTGCCTGACAAGGATGTCGTACCCCGGCGCAGGCCGGGGTCCAGCTACGATCGGTCCGGCCCTGGACCCCGGCCTTCGCCGGGGTACGCTATCGTCGCATCCGTCAGCGCCAGGCGCTGAGCTCGCCCTTGTTGTCGAGGATGAACAGCGTCGAGCCGGCCACCGCCGGCTGCACGAACACCGGCGCGCCGATCTTGGCCGAGCTGCCGATCGTCCCGTCCAGCGCGTTGACGTTGATCAGCTGGCCTTCGGAACTCGCCAGGATCAGCCGATCGCCGGCCAGGATCGGCCCTTCCCAGCTGATCGGCCCGTTCTTGGCCTTGCCCTTGCGGTAGCGCGGCAGCTGGCTGATCCAGCGGATCTTGCCGTTCGACCGGAGGATGCACAGCACGCGCGCATCGTCGGTCACCACGAACAGCCAGTCGCCTGCCACCCACGGCGTGGAGATGCCGGCGATGTTGAGCTCCCAGATGCGCTGCCCGCTGACCAGCTCCAGCGCAACCATGCGGCCGCCCTGCCCGACCGCATACACCTTGCCCTCGTCGATCACCGGATCGGCATCGATATCGGACAGCGAGGCGACGGCGGTCGAGATGCTGGTGCGCGACAGCGCGTCCTGCCACACCGCGCGGCCATTCTCGTACCGGTAGGCGTTCAGTTCGCCGCTGGAGAAGCCGGCGACGACCGTCCCTTGAGCCGCGGCGGGCGCGGCCACGCCGAACACGCCGGCCGCCTCCAGCGTCGCCGCCTCGTTCCACACCGTTTCGCCGGTGTCCTGCTTCAGCGCGAACAGCTGGTTGTCCTGGCTGACGACGTAGACGTGGCCGTTGGCGACCGACGGCGCACCGCGCAAGGGGCCGCCGGGATGCTTCTTCCACACGATCGCGCCGGTCTTCGCATCCAGCGCGGCGGCGTCGCCGATCCCGCTGGTCGCGAACACCTTGCCCTGGTCGTAGCTGACGCCGCCGCCGAACAGCGCCTTCTGATATTTGCTGGTCGGGTCGAGCGGGGTCGCCCAGGCCTGCGATCCGTCGCGCGCGTTGAACGCGTGGACCACCGCCCTGGTATCGACGACATAGACCAGTCCGTCGGCGACCACCGGCCCCGCGCCCAGCCGCGCCTGCGGCGTGCTGCCGGCGATATGCGCCGTCCACGCCTTGCCCACCGCATTGGCGAGCGAGGGATTGCCCATCGACTTGGCCGCATTGCCGCCCGGCTGGCTCCATTCGGTGTTGATCTGCGACGGCGGCAGCGCAACCGACAAGTCGGCGATGCTGGGGTCCACCTCCGCGCCGGTCTCCGAACTCAGCACGGGAATGCGCTCGCCCAGCACGGTCGCCTTGGGCTTGTTGCCGCCACCCAGCTTGTTGAAGACGCCGCAGCCGGAAAGCGCCCCTGCCATCGCGAGGGCAACGAGGATACGCTTCATTCCGCTGATTCCTTTCCGGCGGCCCTGGACGCGGCGACGGTGTCGATGCCGAGCACGCCGGCCATGCGCGACGCGCGCGAGCGGAGCGTTTCGGGCGCCTCCGTGTCGCGCGCGATCGCAGCGAAGATCGGTCCGGCCTGCGCCGGCCGGTTGAGCTTGAGGTGCGCCACCGCGACCATCTCGCCGGCGCTGCCGAACCACGGATTGCCGGCGACCGCGAGCGGCTTCAGCCGGGAGATCACCTCCGCCGGCGGCAGCGTATCGAACTCGACCGCGGTCTGCCGCACCAGCGCCAGATCGCGGAACGGCTGCGGCACCGCATCGTCGGCGGCGATCGCCTTGAACTGCGCGACCGCGCCCTTGTCGTCGCCGGCCTCCAGCGCCAGCGCGGCGTTGGTGAGGCGGGCGGTGGCGGCATAGCCTGCGCGCGGCGACCGCGCGATCGCATCCAACTTCGCCTTCGCGCCGGCCTTCTTGCCCGTGCCCAGATCGGCGAGCACGCCGCTCAGCGCCTCGCTGTCCAGCCCGGCCTGATGCGCGCGGTGGTTCTGCCACCACAGATAGCCGCCGAACGCCGCCAGCCCCAGCAGCACCACGGCGATCGCGATGCGGCCGTAGCGCTTCCAGAATGTCGCCATCTGCTCGGCCCGCAGCTGATCGTCCACCTCGCGGAAGAAGGCATCGTTATTCTGCGGCGTGAGAGCCAAGCATCGTCTCCAAGGATAAGCGTGGGCGTGTCCTTAGCGGCACGGCAGGCTTAACGAAAGCCGATCGTCAAATCGGCGCGTAAGTCTGCTCGGCGCTCGGGAATTCGCGCGCGCGCACCTCGGCGGCATAATGCGACGCCGCATCCGAGATGCGTGCCGCCATATCGTCGAATCGCTTCACGAAGCGCGGCGTGCGCTCGAACAGGCCCAGCATGTCCTCGGCCACCAGCACCTGCCCGTCGCACTGCGCCGATGCGCCGATGCCGATGGTGGGACAGGCCACCGCCTGCGTCACCGCCGCCGCCACCGGCTCGACCACCCCCTCCACCACCATCGCGAAGCAGCCGGCATCAGCCACGGCGCGCGCATCGCGCAGGATCCGCTCAGCCTCGGCCTCGCTGCGGCCGCGCGCGCCGTAGCCGCCCAGCTGGTTGACCGCCTGCGGGGTGAGCCCGACATGCGCCATCACCGGCACGCCCCGCGCCGACAGGAAGGCGATCGTCCCGGCCATCGCCTCGCCCCCCTCCAGCTTCACCGCGGCGGCGCCGGTCTCCTTCATCACCCGCGCGACGTTGGCGAAGGCGGCCTCCGGGCTCGCCTCGTAACTGCCGAACGGCATGTCGACGACCACCAGGCTGTGCCAGCTGCCGCGCACCACCGCCGCGCCGTGCGCGCACATCATCTCCAGCGTCACCGGAATGGTCGAGGGCAGGCCGTAGATCACCTGGCCGACGCTGTCGCCCACCAGCAGCATGTCGCAATGGGGATCCAGCAGCTGCGCCATCCGCACGGTGTAGGCGGTCAGCATCACCAGCGGCTGGGCGCGCTTATGCTCGCGGATCGCGGGGACGGTCAGCCGCCGCATCGGCGCGGGCTGCGGCGTCACCCGGCTGGTCGAGGTATCGATCGTGTAAGTGGACAAGAGCTTCCCTTTCCGCCGGCCCGCTCAGTTCGACCGGAGCGCCGTGACTTCGATCTCGACCTTCATCTCGGGTTTGACCAGGGCGGCGACGATCACCGCGCTCGCCGCGGGGCGGATCTGCCCGAACGCCTCGCCCAGCACCGGCCCCACCTCGTCCCAATGCGCGGGATCGGTGAAGTAATAGGTCGCGCGGACCACGTCGGCGAGTGCGAAGCCCGCCTCGGACAGGGCGGCGACGATGACCGCCAAAGCGTTGCGCGCCTGATCCGCCGCCGCCTCCGGCATCGCGCGCGTCACCGGATCATAGCCGGTGGTGCCGGCGACGAAGCACCAGTCGCCCTGCACCACCGCGCGCGAATAGCCGACCTGGCGCTCGAACGGCGAGCCGGAGGAGATCAGGCGACGGGACATGGCGGTTCCTTCCCGGTCAGGCGGCGCCGAACAGCGCGCCGTAGTCCGCCGGCTTGAAGCCGACCGCGATCTTCCCGTCCACCACGGTCAGCGGGCGGCGGATCATCGCCGGCTCGGCCAGCATCAGCGCGGTCGCGCGGTCCCGGTCCAGCCCCTCGCGCGCGGCGGGCGGCAGCTTGCGGAAGGTCGTGCCCGACCTGTTGAGCAAAGCCTCCCACCCCAGCCGGTCGATCCACCCCTCCAGCAGCGCCGGATCCAGCCCGTCGCGGCGATAGTCGTGGAAGGCATGCGGCATCCCGGCGGCGTCCAGCCAGGCGCGCGCCTTCTTCACCGTATCGCAGTTGCGGATACCGTAGAGCGTGGTGGTTCCCGCGCGCCCGTCCATCGTCCTCATCACCGCCGCTTGCCGACCGGCATTCCCCTAGAGAATTTCGGTCCGCGCAACATGCGGTATTTTCGCGCGAGGTATCGAAAAGCGCAGGAGCTGGCGCAGCCGAGCGTCTCGCCGCGGCACGCCTTGCTTGAATTATTCCCAGGTCTGGGTATTATTCAGCCGGCCGCGCAGGCACGCCGTGGGCTATCCCGCCGGCCGGCGCGCCGCGCCCCCTTTTCCGCCCGATGGAGGGACTATGCCGTTCGGCCAGGTACGCGACATCCCGATCTATTACGAAATCGTCGGCTCGGGACCGCGGCTGCTGTTCATCAACGGCACGGGGGCCGATCTGCGGCGCAGGCAGCCTTATGTCGACCGGCTGTCCGATCATTTCACGGTGCTGCGCTACGATCAGCGCGGGCTCGGCCGGTCCGGCAAGCCCGACCAGCCTTACAGCATGCAGGATTATGCCGACGATGCCGCGGCGCTGATGGACCTGGTCGGGTGGGACGAAGCCGCCGTGCTCGGCGTGTCGTTCGGCGGGTCGGTCGCGCAGGAGCTGGCGCGGCGGCATCCCGATCGGATCACGCGCATGGTGCTGGCCTGTGCGAACCCCGGCGGCCCGTACGGCTATCCGCTGCTCGAGCTCCACGGCAAGGATCCCGACACGCGCGCGCGGACCATGCTGGCGCTGGACCTGCGCAAGTCGGACGAGTGGCAGGCGGCCAATCCGGACAAGGCGCGCGAGCTGATCGAGCAGAACAAGCAGCGTGGCGCCGGCGTCGACCCCACCGACCCGGACGCGGCGATGGGCGCGCGGCGGCAGCTGGAGGCGCGCGAGGAGCATGACGCGCGCGACTGGCTCGACCAGATCAGGATGCCCGTCGCCTTGTTCGGTGGCCGCTACGACGGGCTCGGCACGGAAGCGGGGCAGCGCGTGATGGCCGCCGCGATTCCCGGCTCGGTGCTGCGGCTGTTCGAAGGCGCGCACGGCTTCCTGAACGAAGATCCCGAGGCGGTGCCGGCGCTGGTGGAATTCCTGCTGGCCGATGCGCCCGCGGAGGCCGCGGCCGGTTCATGAAGCGGCCGGCGCGCCGGAAGAGGAGCGGAGCTGCGCCGCGATCTGCTTCAGGCGCCCGACCAGCCACGCGATCGCTGGGTCGTTCGCGTTGCGCGACGACCATTGCGCGCTTTCCCGCACCGGCGGCATCTCGAACGGCAGTTCCATCAGCGTGAGCGGCAGATATTCCGCCAGGCGGACGGCGAGCAGCCGGTGGATCGTCGCGATCCGGTTGGTGCCGACCAGCAGCCCGCCCACCGACGTGAAATCGGGCGCGACGATCTCGACCCGGCGCGCGATCGAGCGCAGGCGCGCGGCGGTCGCCTCGTAGCTGGCGGTCTGGCGGCCGAACCCGACGGCGACATGGCCCAGCCGGCCATATTTCTCGAGCGTCATCGTACCGGCCAGCAGCGGATTGTCGCGCCAGCCCGCGATCCCGAAATCCTCGGTGTACAGCAGCGCGCTGGGATGTTCGGTCGAGACGATGTTGTCGATCCCGATCATGAGGTCGGCGCGCCCGCGCTGGAGCGCCTCCGCCGGGCGCTCGATGATCGGCACCAGCTCGAACCGGATGCCGGGCGCCTCGGTGGCGCAGGCGACGATCGCCGGGCGCAGCAGGATTTCGACGATATAGTCGGTCGCCATGATCGACAGCGTGCGATCGGATGTCTTCGGATCTCGAACGCCGGCACGATCTCCATGCCGTCGATGATCTCCTGATACGAATAGACCTGCTCGCGCGCCGGAAAGTCGCGCAGCGTGCGGCAGGCGAGCTCGGGCTCGATCCAGCGATGCTGCGACACCTCCTCGACAGCACCGCCGGGCTCTCCCAGATGTCGTAGATCGGCGTGCGAAGCGGCGCCTGCTGGATCATCGCGCCGATATAATATTTCCAGCCCAGCACCGGCCGGCCGAGCAGCTCGATCACGAGGTCGCTGATCTGCTGCGCCTCGTCGCGGTTGCGCGGCCGGGCATCCTCGGGGAAGCCTTCCTCGCCCTGGAGCTCGATCTCTTTGCGCCGCATCGCCACGATCAGCTCGGCCGCCTTGCGGATACGCTCCGGCTCGTGCGGGAATTTCTGCGGCAGCGGACCGCGGCCCGCGGGTGGCTTGTCTGACATCTCTACCTCGTCGTTGGTTGGAATTGCGCGAAATCAGCGGGCGCGCGGGAGCATCCGCGCCAGGATGCCGTCCCGGTCGACGAAGTGATGCTTCAGCGCCGCGAGCACGTGGAGCACGACCAGCCCGGCCATCGCCCAGGCGAGATTGGTGTGCACGAAATGCGCCGGGCCGGCCGACGCCCAGCCGCGCGGCACCGGCAGGAACGGGACCGCGACCGGCCCGAAGCCGAACGGATGCCGGTCCGGCACCGCCGAACTCATCCACCAGCCGCTGAACGGCAGGATGAGCAGCAGGACGTAGAACAGGATGTGCGTCACCTTGGCGATCCGGCGCAGCGCCGGTGCATAGGCTTGCGGCAGCGGCGGCGGCGCATGCCCCAGCCGCCACGCGACGCGCAGCAGCGTGAGCGCCAGGATCACGATCCCGATCGACTTGTGGAGGTTGGTGGCGGACTGGGCGAGGTCGGTCTCGAACGTCGCGCCGTACCAGCCGATCGGGATGGTCGCGAGCACGCAGGCGGCCGCCGCCCAGTGCAGCACGATCGCCGTGCGCGAATAGCGCAGCGCGGCGGAAGCAGCCAGCGTCGAGCCGGTCGCCCGGTCGATCGAGGCCGGCGCTGGCGTTCCCTGTTCCATCGATCGAGCATGCGATCGGGCGGGCGGCGGGACAAACCGTAGTTTGCGATAGCAGCTATCTCAACCAACGATTCGACCGCGGCACCGCGACCTCGTGCGCAGTCGTCGCACCGGATTCTTGCGTCGTGGTCCGCCTTAGCTGGAAAGCCCAAGATGGCTCGGCTCGTTCACCTCTCGGTCGTCCCGCACGATCCGGTCCTGCCGGGACTCGGGCGCGGCCCCAATCCGCACGTATCGCCCGAGGCGCGCCGCCTGCTGGACGGGATCGCCCGGATGCGCGCGGGGTTGGAAGCGTCGCGGCCGGATGTGATCGTGATGGCCGGCAGCGATCACCTCTGCCAGTTCTTCTTCAACAACATGCCGCCGTTCCTGGTCGGCAAGGCGGAGCGGATCGCGGGGCCGCCGGGCTTCGAGCAGCGCGACTGGCGGCTCGACACGTATGACGCGCCGATCGAAGGCCGGCTCGCGCGCTCCATCCTGACGCAGGGCTTCGAATATGAGGTGGATTTCGCCTATTCGGACGAGTTCACCGTCGATCACGCCTTCTCGGTCCCGCTGAACTTCATGCGGCCGCAGGCCGATCTGCCGGTCGTGCCGATCTTCCTGAACTTCCTGGCGCCGCCGGTGCCGCCCGCGCGGCGTTACCTGAAGCTGGGCGGCATCGTCCGCCGGATCATCGAGGAATGGCCCGAGCAAGTACGCGTGGCGGTGATCGCGACCGGGCACATGACCAACGGCGTGGGCGGACCCTATATGCTGCGCCACACCGAACGGCCCGAGAGCGAGTGGGACCGCACGATCAACGATCTGATGCTGCGCAACGACGTCGCCGGCCTGGTTGCGCATTCCTCGTGGGACGAGATGTACGCTCAGGGCAACAACACGCCGGGCTTCCTGGGCTTCATCTTCGCCTACGGCGTCGCGAGCGGCGCGGCCTTCTCGTGGCAGGATTACGTGCCGTCGAAATCGCAGCCGCTGATGATCCTGCTCGAATGGACCGAAGACCGGCTGAACGGAGGCACGGCATGAGCCGCTATGCCCTTAACAAGGCCCTGTGGGAGGTCGCGCGCGACGACGCGAAGGCCGCGGCCTACATGGCCGCGCCGGAGGTCTTCCTCGCCGACCGCGGCTGACCGAGCGGGAGCATCGCCAGCTGCTCGACCGCGACTTCGCCGGCATGTTCGCCGACGGCGCGCACCCGTTCCTGCTGTTCACCTTCCGGATCAAGATTTCGGGCGGCTTCAGCTTCCCGATGATGGCCGAGCACGTCCGCGTGCTGGCGGATGTTGAGCCGCCGCTGGATATCTCGACCTGAAGAACGATGCTTACAGGTTCACCCAGGCCGTTCGGGTCGAGCGAAGTCGAGACACCCACACGCGCCTCGAACCTGTCTCGACTTCGCTCGACACAAACGGCGTTGAGGAACAAGCGCGTGTCATGCCCCTGCTCCGGAACACCGGTGCCGGCGAACCTCAGCGTTTGCGCAGTCCGTCGAACACCAGTTTCTTCAGGAATTCCTGGAAGGCGGCGGTCAGTTCGGCCATGTCCGTGCCCTCGGGCACCAGATCGCGGATCAGCGGCTCCGCCGACGAGAAGAAGTCGCTGGCGCCGAGCACGGTGAGGCACAGGAACAAGGGATCGGTCTCGACCAATTCCTTGCCGCCGTCGGCGCTGAGCATCTCGCGATAATATCCGACCAGATCAAGATTGATGTCGCGGACGCGGGCGCGCGATTCCGCGGTCCCCGCATCCGCCAATTCGTCGATGATCAGCCGGTGCATGAACGGCGCGCGGCGCACCAGCTGCACGGTCTGCGCGATATGTTCCGCCAGCGCCGCCGTCGGCTCGCCCCTGCTGCGCTCGCGCCGCAGCGGATGCGCGGTGATGCGATCGACCACCGCGACCAGCAGGGCCGCGCGGTTGCCGAAATAATAGCGCACCAGCGCCGGATCCGCATTGGCCTCGCGCGCGACGCGCGAAACCGTGACGCGCGCCGGCGGCAGGGTGCGCAACAGCTTTTCCGTGGCAATCAGCAGCCGTTCGCGACCGACGTCGTTCTCGCCCGAAACCGGCCGCCCCTTCCCCCGCCGCTTGGGAATGCCATCCGCGGGCGCCGCCGACTTGATCATTGCACCGCTATGCGGTTGGCGGATTGTCTTTGCAACCTTCGCCGCCGTGCGCGCCGCGGGCACCGGAGGGACGGTCGCTCCGACTTTCATGCGCATGACCCTCCTCCCGCGCGCTCAAAGCCTGAAGACGCGTGTGGCGACATCCTCGTAGCGGTTGTCGATCCGCGGCAGCCAGAACGGCAGCGCCTCGCCCATGTGGCCCACGACGATGCGCGCGACGCCCGCGCCCAGGCCCTCGGCGGAGATGAGCGGCACGCCCGGAAGCCGCGTCCTGGCATTCTGCGCGAGCACGCCGGGCGAGAGGAAGCCCTCTTCGGTGGCGATGCGGCGATAGCCGCGCTGGCCCGTCGGTCGCATCGTCGTTGTCGACCGGCAAGCCGGTCGAGGTCCACAGCAGCGTGAGCGCCGCCGTGCCGGTCGGGTTCGGCACGCCTTCGAACGTCCGGTCGGAGATCACGACCGCTTTTCCGGCGGCATCATGGCCGGTAACGATCCGGCGAACGGGGGATAAGGTCGGCATGTCAGCTCCCATCGGTTATCACGGTACCGCCGTCGACGACGATCACCTGGCCGTTGACGAACCCGCCGGCGGGCGCGGCGAGGAACACCGCGGCGCCGGCGATCTCCTCCGGCCGGCCGACCCGGCGCAGCGGCGTCATCTGCATCCGTCGCGCCATGAACGCCTGGTCGCCCATCAGCCCGTCGGCGAAGCTCGTCGCGATCAGGCCCGGCGCGATCGCATTGGTGCGCACGCCCCTGGGCCCCCATTGCACCGCCAGGTTGCGCGCGAGTTGAACCACCCCGGCCTTGGCCAGCGCATAGCCCTCGATCCGGGCGTTGCCGCGCAGGCCGGCGATGCTCGCGATCAGGATCACCGATGCGCCGGGCCGCCCCGCCATTACCGGCAGCGCATGCTTGGAGAGCACCACCATGCGCCCGGTGCTGCACGACATCCTTTCGAAGCAGGTGCGCCGCAGCGACATCGACGTGCGGCTGGGCGTGACCGTCGCCTCGCTTCAGCAGGACGACGACGGAGTCGACGTGACGCTGAGCGACGGCGCGACACCGCGCTACGATCTGGTCGTCGGCGCCGACGGCATCTTTTCGACCATGCGCGACATGATCTTTCCCGATGCGCCCAAGCCGCAATTCACCGGCCAGGGCTGCTGGCGGATCGTGGCGGACCGCCCGCCGCAGATCGACCGCGCCGAGATCTATTTCGGCGGCCCGCTGAAGTTGGGCATGTCGCCGATCTCGCAGGAGCAGATGTACGTCTTCCTGCTCGAGCATGTTCCCGGCAATCCGTGGTTCGCGCCGGAAACGCATGTCGCGCATCTGAGCGAACTGATGGCGCCGTTCGGCGGCAACGTGCCGGCGGTGCGCGCGGCGCTGGGCGAGGGATCGCAGATCGTCTACCGTCCGCTGGAATGGCTGCTGCTGCCCGATCCCTGGTACAAGGCCGCGTCGTCCTGATCGGCGATGCCGCGCATGCGACGACGCCGCACATGGCATCGGGCGCGGGCCTGGCGGTGGAGGACGGGCTGGCGCTCGCCGAGGAGCTGGCGAAGACCAACGATGTGGCCGCGGCGCTGCGCGGCTTCATGGATCGCCGCTTCGACCGCGCGAAGCTGGTGGTCGAGACCTCGGTCAAGCAGGGCGAGATGGAGATGACCGGCGCCGACCGGGTCCAGCAGACCAGCATGCTGGGCGCCGCCACGCAGGCGCTGGCCCAACCCTACTGAACTCGGCCGGCGGCGATCGACATCGCCGCCGCCGCCAACACGGACGGAATCAACAGATGAGCCTTCGGGATCCGCGCATCGCCCCGCCTCGCACGCTGGAGGAACTGCGCGAAGAGGTGGTCAAGCGGATCGGGGCGAACGGCTATCCCGGCCGCGGCATCCGCCTGCCCGATGCGCAGGCCGCGATGGCGCAGCTGTCGTCGCTCGATCCCGACGAATGGGCGGCGGTGTGGACGGCCGCCGGCGACCGCGTGATCCTCGCGCAGCATGATAGGGAGCACGGCCATGTCGCCTGAACTGAACGCGACGCACGATCCGGCGCGACGCAGCTGGGTTGAGAGCGCCAACGTCGCGGGATGCGATTTCCCGATCCAGAACCTGCCGTTCGGCCTGTTCCGGACCGAGGGGGCGGCACCGCGCGGCGGCGTCGCGTTGGGCGACCAGATCATCGATCTGGCGAAGCTCGCCGACCGGCTGGGCGATGCCGCGCGCGCGGCGGCCGGCCCCACTTTGCTGCCGCTGATCGCGCAGCCCTCCGCGGCGCTGTCCGCGCTGCGCGCCGCGCTGAGCGACCTCTACAAGCAGGATGGTGCGGATCGCGCGGCCGCCCAGGCGGCGCTGGTGCCGATGGCGGAGGCCGAGCTGCTGCTGCCGATGAAGCCCCCCGCCTTCGCCGATTTCTGCTGCTCGATCGAGCATGTCCGGCGGATGGCGGCCACCTCCGGGCGGCCGATCGCGGCGTGCGCCGACCGGCTGCCGGTCGGCTATAACGGCCGCGCCAGCTCGGTCGCGGTGAGCGGCACGCCGGTCGTGCGGCCGACCGGACAATTCGAGTTCCCGCCCGCGAGCGGCGAGATCCAGTACGGGCCGGAGCGGCGGCTGGATTACGAACTCGAATTCGGCGCGTGGCTGCGCGGCGGCAACGCGCTGAGCGCACCGATCACCGTCGCCGAGGCCGAGGCGATGCTGTTCGGCTGCAGCCTGGTCAACGACTGGTCGGCGCGCGGCATCCAGTTCTTCGAATCGATGCTCGGCCCGCATCTGGGCAAGAGCTTCCTCACCACGGTCTCGCCGTGGATCGTGACGATGGAGGCGCTCGCACCGTTCCGCATGCCGGCGCGGGGGCGCGACGAGGGCGAGGCGGCGGTGCCGCCGCACCTGCTGGATCCGGACGACCGCGCCCGCGGCGCGATCCGCATCGCGATGCACGCCGATCTCGCCACCGCGGGCGGCGAACGGTCGCGCATCTGCGAGACGGGCTTCGAGACGATGTTCTGGACGCTGGCGCAGATGGTCGCGCACCAGGCCTCGAGCGGCGCGCCGATCGAGGCGGGCGACCTGCTCGCCAGCGGCACCGTCTCGGGGCCTGCCGAGGAGGCCAAGGCGTGCCTGGCCGAACGGAACCAGCGCGGGACCAATCCCGTGCTGTTCGCCGACGGCGCCAAGCGCCTCTGGCTGGAGGATGGCGACACCGTGACGATCGGCGCGACCGCGCATGCCGAGGGCTATGTGCCGATCGGCTTCGGCCCCTGCACCGGCACGATCTACCCGGCGGTAGCGGCGGCGTGACGATGAGCGGCAGCGCGGCGGCCTGGCCCGGGCCAACGGGAGAGAGTGACGTGGACTCGACGCAAACCGAGGCGGTGCCGCGGCGCGGCGGCCTGGTCGCCGCCTATGCGCTGACGCTGCTCCTGCTGGCCAACATCTTCAATTACGCCGATCGCGCGCTGCTCGGCATCGTCGTCGAACCGATCCGCAAGGAACTGCTGCTCAGCGATACGCAGATCAGCATCATTTCGGGCTTCGCCTTCTCGCTGTTCTTCCTGCTGGCCGGCCTCGCCATCGCGCGCTGGGTCGATCGCGGCAACCGCCGCCTGATCCTCGTGCTCGGCGTCGCCTTGTGGTCGATCGCGACGGCGTCGACCACGTTCGTGCAGGGCTTCTATTCGCTGGCGGTCACCCGGATGCTGATCGGGGTCGGCGAGGCGACGGTGTTTCCGGTCGCGATGTCGCTGCTTGCCGATCTTTATCTCGGGCCGAAGCTGACGCGCACGGTCTCGATCTTCCAGGCGAGCTCGGGCATCGGCATCTTGGTCGGCTCGGTACTGGCCGGCGTGCTGGCCGCCGCGTTCGGCTGGCGCACCATGTTCGAGGTGTTCGGCGCCGCCGGCCTGGTGCTGGTGGTGGTGATCGCGCTCACGATGCGGCCCACGCCGCGCAGCGCCGTGACGGGGCCGGTGCCCGCGAAGACCATCGGGCTGTTCGCCGCGATCCGGGCCGCGCTGGCGATCCCGGCTGCGCTGGCTGGCGCTCGGCTATGGCGCGTCGAACATGGTGCTCGCGTCGCTGCCGGTCTGGTCGCCCGCCTTCCTGCTGCGGTCGCACGGGGTGCAGCTGGCCGAGGTGGGCGCACTGGTCGGGCCGCCGGCGGTGCTGGGCGGCAATTCGGGGGGCATCCTGCCCGGCCTGCTTGCCGCCCGGCTCATTCGGCGCAGCGGCAATCGCGCGGCCGGGCTGATCGTGCCGATCGTCGCGCTGCCGCCGGCGATACCGGCCTATGCGACGTTCCTGTTCGCGCCGTCGCTCTCGATCGTGGTGGTGGCGATCGCGATCATGAACTTCCTGCTGTCCAGCGGGCTCGGCCCGTGAGTCGCGCTCGCGGTATCGCTCGTCCCGGCGAGCGAGCGCGGCGTCACCTCGACGATCATGCTGATCGTCCAGAACCTGCTCGCCTTCGCCATCGGGCCGCTGATCATCGGCATCGCCAGCGATACGCTGACACCGCACTTCGGCGAGGAGTCGCTGCGCTACGCGTTGGCGGTGATGCTGGCCGCGCCCGTGGCAGCCTCGGCGCTGCTGCTGATGGCGCGGCACTGGATCAGGGCAGGCTGATTCACCGCGGCGGCGAACGCATCCGCTCCGCCGCGATCACCGCGAGCAGCTGCAGCCGGATCGCGCCGGCGGCGGCATAGAGATCCAGCGCACCCACCAGGCATTGGCCGCCGCTGATCGTTCCGTCAGCGTTCCGCGGGTAAGGCGGCAGGTCCGGCGGCTCCGCCAGCAGGCTCGCCGGTAAGGCCGCGATTGGCGCTGGCGCGGGCACGGTCGAGCAGGCCTGCGCCGTCAGCGTCGATGCACACAGCATGGTAGACCGAACGATCGATGATCCGCGTCGCTTCATGATAGATCTCCCTCACTTCGCTTTGCTGCATCTGCGCCGTGGCGGCATGCGCGCCGGCGACGCGATCGAACGCGGCGACCAGCCGCGCACGCGCCGCCTCGATCCGGGCCACCGCCTTCGCGTCGCGTGCCTCGATGTAGGCGACACCGCGCCGGTAGCCGCGGTGGTCGATCCACAGCACCGCGCCGATCAGCGCGGCGCCGCAGAGCGCGTAAGGCCAGAAGCGGCGGAGCAGCCCGAGCGCGAACAAGGCGGCGCTCACGGCCGGTGATCCTTGTTGCGGCTTGACGCCGATGAGCCGAGGTAGAAGCCGGCGGCCAGCATCGCCAGGTTGATCGCCGACTGGCCGAACGCCGCGCGCTCGCCGCCGTCGCCGCCGCGGATCATCAGGAAGCCGCCATAGACCGCGTAGATCGCCAGCAGCACGCATGCGACGAAGAACACCTGCCGCGAAGATACGCCGATCGGCGAGGAGGTGGCGGCGCGCTCCGCGGCAACCTCGTCGGTCGCGGGTGCGCTCATGGCCGCTTGCCCGCACGCAGCTCGGCCAGCGTGAGCGTGCCCGACCATTCGCAGTGCGGCCGATCGCGGATGCTGTGGAAGTCGCCGCCCCAGCGCAGGCCCTCGGCCCGCGCAAGAGTGCCGTAGAGCGCCCATACCCGATCGGTCTCGCGCCGGTGCGTCGGCGTATCGCCCCAATCGGGCAGCGCCAGCAGGCAATCGGGCGTCGCATCATAGGCCAGGCGGTAATTGTGGAAGCTGGAGCCGGCGCGTGCATTGGTGACGATCTTGCCCGGCTTGGTGCGCCCCTGCGCGTAGAGCGCATCCTGCGTGGCCGGCGAGCGGTAGGTGAAGGTCACCGTGAACGGAATTCCTGCGGCGCTGCACGCGGCAAGGTGCCGGCGGCACATCGCTGCGACGCGCGGATCGAGATCCTCCAGCCGGCGGCTGTCGGGCATGGCATGTCTCCCGGTGGCGGACCGGCGCGACGAGGCGAGCCCCGGCGCATCCGGGATGCGGGGGTGCGTGCTATCGACGTCGGTAAATGGCGCTGCCCGGAGCCGTCTTTCCCGGCATGCGGCAGCTTCCGGGAGAAATACGCGCACAGCGCGCCGGTAGGAAAGCTGTTTTCGCGCTCGCACGGTGACGCGCCATCGCGCGCCCGATCAGCCGCCGCACGATGCGGTCAAACCTCAGCCGGAAGCGCAGGTTTAGCCGACCGGAGATCGTGTTTAAATGACTCCTGCGCGACCTCGCTTGAAGTTGTACATCACGAACCTGTCAGGTCACGGCGAAATGATCGACCTTTTAGATTATCACTGCAGAGGAACTTTTCTCGGGTTTATCGTGGTAATAGCTTAGTCGAACACCAAGTTTGATCTCACTGTGGAATCATTAATCGATAGTTCCAGAACGCCTGTTAACTTTCTATAATCGGCATAGCATCGTCCCGACCGTTGCGGGGTCGACAACGGCCGAGACAGTCAGGCCCCCTATCGTTCGCGCCCCCGACCACGGTAGTGGGAGCCGTTTCCGCGGAGATCGGCGGACGCTTCGCTCTACTGCATCCTGCTTGCCACCGCTTCCGCGATGAAGCGGCTCGCTACGTCGACGGTCCAGTTGTCGAAGGTTTCGCGCAGGATGACGGATCCCTCCGGGCTCATTTCCGAGATCGTGATGGAACGCGCCGCGGCGGCGGCGTCCTTCTGGTCAACGCCGACGAACGGGATGCCCGATCCGGAGACGGACGCCAGCTCGACATCGGCAAGCTGCTCCTGAGAGAAGACGCCAGGAGGCGAGGCGCCCCAATCGGCCGGGATGTCATATGGCAGCGTTACAAAGCTGAGTGCGGCGGCAAAGGGGATCGCGAGCAGCGGCATCGGTCGTCCTCCTGATCCCCCGATGGCACTAAACGATGCGATGACGGATTCGCTCCACCGCTGGAAGCGTGGCGTTAGTGCAACTGCTCGTCTAGGAGCCCCGCGACCCAGATCACCGGCGAAGCATCGGGAGCAGGAACGCCGCGAGCGGCCCGATCGCGCCGCTACAGGCCGCGCGCCTGGTGGTGCATCCCTTCCCGCTTACTCTGGAGCGTTTGCGCCCCGCGGCGGTGGAACTGCATAGCTGGCCAACCTCTCGCGGTTCGCCGGATCGGCTTGTTCCAAGGCTGCGAGGCGCGCGCGGTAGGCGGCCGCGAACCTCAGATGCGCCTTTGCCGCCTCGGGAACGACTGCGCTGCGGGCGAGCACGTCCTCTTCTTGGGCGCGGCGGCGCAGGAAGCTGGCTTCGTCTTCAGCCATGCCAGCGCGCGTCCGCTCGATAGCGGATGGGACCTCGGATCGAACCGGCCATCGGCACTGCGGAGGCGGCACATCGCTCGGCGGGTCGATCCATATCCGTTGCGGTGGATGGCGCGCTGTTTACGGTCACTCGGTTGCTCCGACCTGCGGTGGCTGGCGAATCACAGGCGCGCCGCGGCAATGATCGGACCTGCCGTTCCTTCCTGCACCAGAACCGCGGCGCGCAGCGCGGGATCGCCCGGCGCCGGCAGATCGAGCGTCAGCGCGGCGCCGGTCCAGGTGCCGAGCGGCTGGAGCGTGGTGACGACATCCCGGTGCGGCAGCGTGCGCCCGCCATTCTCGCCGGCGCGGATCGGCACGTTGCGTACGCGCGGATCATAATGCGCGAGCCAGACCGTCGCGGACCGGCGCGGCGAACCCTTGCCGATGATGACCTTGCCGCCCCTGCTGGCGATCGACGGGCCGCCACTGCCCCGGTCGAACTTCTGGATCGCGGCGTCTACCTGCGCGCGGTTGCTGCCGACCAGCACGCCGCGGCCGTTGACGATCATCTGCGGCGTGAACACGTTGTCTCGCCCGGCACCATGCGCATAATCCCACTGCCGTGCGGTGAAGGCCGGCTTGGCGAAGATGTCCTTCCAGCCGAGCCGGTCCCAATAGGTGACGCCGAAGCTGAGCGCCAAGATGTCGGACCGGTCGGCGATCGCGTTCAGGTTGGCGTTGGCGGGCGGGCAGTCCGAGCAGCCCTGGCTCTGGAACAGCTCGATCACGGTCGGATGGGCCGGATCGCCCGCAAGCGCAGGGGTCGCGACGAGGGCGAGCGCGCCCAGGGTGATCGAAAGCGGACGCATGTCATTCTCCATCAAATGCCGGCATACCATTGGTAATCCGCCGAATCTTCCCAGTAGCCGCCCTTGCCGTCGCCGATGCCGGCGAGTTGCTCGACCGCCTCGACGCGCATGACATACTTGGCCTGCTTGTAGCCGAGCTGGCGCTCCACCCGGAGCCGCAGCGGCGCGCCGTGGCCGACGCCAAGCAGCGCGTCGTTCATCCCCCAGGCGAGGATCGTCTGGGATGATAGGCATCGACGAGATCGATGCTCTCATAATAGGGCGTGCCGGCGAAATCGTCGGCGCAGTGGAACACGACGTAGCGTACGCTCGGTTTCACGCCCGCGGCGTCGAGCAGCAGCTTCAGCGGCACGCCGGTCCACTTGCCGATCGCGCTCCAGCCTTCGACGCAATCGTGGCGGGTGATCTGGGTACGCGCGGGCATGCTCCGGATCTGGTGGAGCGACAGCTCGAGCGGCCGGCGAACCTGGCCATCGACGACGAGCTTCCAGTCGGCGAAGCGGTTGGCGACGTGCGCCTGATACGCCTCATTCTCCGGCATCGTGTTGCCGTTGGTGCGGAACAGCGGCGACATGTCGGCCGCGCCGAACTCGGGCGCGAGCGCGGTGCGGTCGGTCACGATCCGCTGCACACGCATCGTCAGGCCCTGTCCTACGCCCAGCACGCGCTGCACCGCCGGAGAGCCGTTGATGCGGTCGCAGCCCGAGAGAACGAGCGTGCCGGCGCCCGCGCCGAGCGCGCCGATCAGCCGGCGGCGGGAAAGATGGAGGCTCATGCCGCGCGCTCCTTCGGCAGCCGGTACCAACCGGTCACGATCGAGCGCAGCTCGCTGAGCGGTCCCGCCAGCACGACCATCGCGACATGGACGAGGATGAAGCCGACGAGCAGCATCGCGCAGATGAAATGGATCGACCGCGCCGACTGCCGCCCGCCGAACAGCGCCAGCAGCCACGGCCACGCCGCATCGATGCCGGGCGACATCGTCAGTCCGGTCAGCACCATCACCGGCAGCAGCCCGAACAGGACGCCGACGTAGCTGAGCTTCTGGAGGATATTATAGCGGCGAGCCTCCTTGCCCGTGGGGAAGCGCAGCCGGGCATGGTCCTTCACGTCTTGCCAGATGTGGCGGGGCGCCAGTTCCTCCAGCGTCGGCGCCAGGTCGCGTTGCACGTGGCGGGCAACGAGGCTCCACAGCCAGTAGAGCAGGCCGGGCACGACCAGCGCCCAGGCGAACGCGAAGTGCCAGTTGCGCGCCGCGGCGAGGTCGTAGCTCGACGGGATCGTGACGAGCGCGGGGAAGGCGCGCTGCTCTCCGCCCGAGATGCCCAATACGCCGGTGGTCGGCAGCTTCACCGGCCCCACGCGCAGGAAGCCGGCGTCGCCGTCGCTGCCGATCGCGAGCCACGGCCGCTCATGGTCGGCGCCATACTTGCCCCAGTAGAGCTCGGGATGGGCGTTGAAGATCATCAGCCCGCTCATCAGCATCACGAACACGGCAAGCGCGTTGATCCAGTGCCAGATGCGGGTGGGGCGGCGCTGGCGGTAGATGAGGTCACCGCCGCGTGGCGGCGCGTCGTGCTGCTCGTCAGCCATCGGTCGGCTCCTCGTCCAGCGCGAACCGCTCCCGCGAACCGCGCAGGCTGCGCGGTGCGTCGAGCTCGGGCTTGGTGATGGTCTTGCGGAACTTGCTGGGATCGCTGTCGTACGCGTCGCGGAAGGCGCGGCTGAAGTGGCTGCGGCTCTGGAAGCCGATGCTCGCCGCGATCACCTTGATCGGCAGGTTGGTCGATCGCAGCAGTTCCGCGGCGTGGTGCAGCCGGGTCTTGGCGACGAACTCCATCGGGCTCATGGCGAACGAGGCGGTGAACTCGCGCGCGAAGGTCGATCGGCTCATGCCGGCGACCTCGCCCAGCGCGGCGACGGTATGGTGCCCCGCCGGCCGGTCGATCACCGCCGCCACTGCCCGGCCGAGCCGCGGATCCTGAAACGCATTGAGGATGATCGCGGCCGACCCGTCGCGCAGGAACGACCGGCGAAACAGCGCGACGAGGCACGCCTTCATCAGCGCGCCGGTCATCGCGCGCGAGCCGAGCTCGGGGGCGCTGATCTCCTGCAGCATGACCGCGAACGCGTCCCGCACGATCACGAGGTCGCTGAGGTCGCCGGCGAGCGGCTGCTTGACCTTGTCGACCAGCCCGAACGATCCCGAGATGCTCGCCATGATCGTGCCGCAGACGACGCGCAGGTCGCCCGCGCCGCCGTCCGCCGCATCGAACAGCAGCATGCCGTCGCGCTCCATCGAGCAATGCTCGGCGGCGGCGACTTCGGTCGTGCTGGCCCCGTCTCCCGCGAGGCTCTGCGACAGTCCCGGCGGAACCACGATGACGCTGCCCGGCCCGCAGATGACCGGATCGGCACCGGACGTGATCAGGTTCAGCTCTCCCTGGAGCACGTAATGCACCACGATCGCGTCGAGCGGATCGAATGCGAGGCGGAAGCCGCGCTTGACCTCGCAGATCGCGAACGCCTCGACGGCGACGTCGAGGGTCACGAGAAGGCGATCGAGGATCTGGTCTGCCATGAGTCCTTGGGGATTGGGAGGGATCCGGATGCCGCGGTTTTACGCTGCCGGCGCCAACAAGGACCGGGAGGGTCGTCCCGGTCCTTGCCGGCCCGCCGCTCGGACGGCGCGGCGCACGGCAGGCGACACGAGGGGATTCGCCGCCGGCTAGGGAGACCGGCGGGACGCCGCGGACCGACCGCACCGCGCCCCGCCGATCGAACGGAAGGTCAGCCGCCCTTCATCATGTCGGGGTGCATCTTCATCATCTTCATGCAGCTCTTGTTCTTCATCATCATGTCGTGCGACATGCTGTTGCACTTCGTCATCATCTTCTTGTCTTTCATCGACATCTTCATCTTGGAGTCGGACGACATCATGCCGTCCTTCTTCATCATCGCATCGTTCGACATCTGGGCGAGCGCCGGGGTGCTCATTGCGAACACGGTGGCGGCGGTGATCAGGATCTGAGTGGCTTTCATGGCAGGTCTCCGTGGGCGCCATCCGGCGCGATGGTTGTCGGAAGTGAATCAGCGGACGAACTTCGTAGCAACGTCGGGCAATCTCCTTGTCAGTCGTGAATTCGGTCAGGCCGGTTTTCTATGTGCGCGATCTTAAGGTGCGTCTCCATAGCGCTGCGTTCCCAACAGTAACGGAGAGTGCGTCCAAATGAGCCGCCCAAGTAGGTCCGAATGATGGAGCTTGTTGGATTTGCGCAGGATCAATCAAGCAACCGCAGGAATCGACAAGTCGCAGGCAAGTAAGGGTGGACCCGGCACCGTCTATGGCCGTTCGGATGCTACTTGGGGCAGCGCATCAATCGCCCATTCGCCGCGCAGCCCGCGTAAGCAGGAGATCTCGATGAAAAGACTGGAAAACATGATCGCCGTGATCACCGGCGGCAGCTCCGGGATCGGCAAGGCGACGGCGCAGCTCTTTGCGAAGGAGGGCGCCGCCATCGCGATCGTGCATCATCATCATGCGGACGAGGCGCGCGCGGTCGTCGTCGACATCGAAGCCGCCGGCGGCCGGGCGATCGCGATCGCCGCCGATGTCCGCGAGGAAGAGCAGGTCGACAGCGTGTTCGAGCAGGCGCAGCAGGCGTTCGGCACGCCGACGATCCTCGTCAACGCGGCCGGTGTCGACGCCTCGGGCGTGCCCGTCGCCGACATGGAGCTGGAGCAGTTCGAGAAGGTGCTCCACACCAACCTGGTCGGCCCGTTCCTGTTCGCGCGCGCCTTCGTGCGCGGGTGCCGCGCGGCCAAGGCGCGCGGCAAGATCATCAACGTCTCCTCCGTGCACGAGGACATCCCGCGCGCCGGCGCCGCCGACTATTGCGCGTCGAAGGGTGGCCTCAGGAATCTCACCCGCTGCCTCGCGCTGGAACTCGCCGAGCACGGCATCACCGCGAACAACCTCGCGCCCGGGATGGTGCTGACCCCGATGAACCAGGAGGCGATCGATGATCCGAAAGTGCGCGAGGAGCAGACCGCGAGCATCCCGATGAAGCGCGCCGCCGAACCGGAGGAGGTGGCCGAGCTCGCGCTGTATCTCGCATCGAAAGCGGCGGACTATGCGACCGGCGCCACCTTCACGCTGGACGGGGGGCTCCAAATGAACCTGGGCCAGGGCGCCTGATGCCGGGGTGGGAACTCGTCTCGGCCGAGCCGCTGACGATGCATCGCACCAACCGGCTGGCCAACATGTACGTGCTCAGCCCGTTCGTGTGGCACGACGGCGAGCGGTTCCGCCTGCTGGTGCGCGCGGTGCCGCGCCGCGACGACGAGCCGCGGCTCAAGATGGCCGAGATCTGGCACGGCGTCTCCGAGGACGGCCGCCATTTCGAGATGGACGTGGCGCCGACGATCTTTCCCGGTCCCGACCTCGTCGATCTCGATGGGTGCGAGGACCCGACCGTGCGTGTCGACGGGAGCACGCTACGCGTCTGGTACACCGGCTACAACGAGAAGCAGAAGACCGGTCGGCTGCTGCTCGCGCGCGGGCCGGAGGTTGCGAAGCTCGCCAAGGCCGGCCTCGCGATCGATTCCACGCCGGCGTTCACCAATCCGAAGGAGGCGACCGTCGCCGCGACGGCGCCGGGCCGCTGGCGGATGTATTTCGAATATGCGCACGATGGGGCCTCGCTGATCGGTCAAGCCGAGGCGGACGATCTCGACGGGCCGTGGACCGACGTCGCCCCATCGCCGATCCGGCCGCGCGCCGACCGCTGGGACTGCTGGCATCTGAGCGCGGGGCCGATCGTCGGCGAAGGGACCGCCCGGCCGACGATGTTCTACAACGGCGCGACGCAGGGCGCGCAGTGGCGGATCGGCTGGGCGACATTCGACCGGCGCCTGACCAAGATCGTCGCACGATGCGAGGAACCCCTGATCGCATGCGAGGGGCCGATCAGCGACGGCGCGACCGACATCGCCTTCGCAGCTTCCGCCGTGGAGCGGGACGGCAAGGTGCTGCTCTATTACTCACAGTCTGATCAGGATCTGCGCTGTGCGGTGGTGCGACGCCGGTGATGGCCGCCGCACAGCTCGCCGGCAGCCCGAAGCGGCGCTACTATGTCGGCAGCGATCTCGACCGGGCGCGCACGATCGCCGAGCTGCGTGCGCGGACGCACCGCCGGCTGCCGCGGTTCGCGCTGGAATATCTCGAAGGCGGCGCCGAGGACGAGGCGACTCTCGATCGCGAGCGGACGATCTTTGCCGACTGGCGCTTCGTGCCGCGCACCCTCGTCGACGTGAGCGACCGGCGGAGCGAAGCCGACCTCCTCGGCACCCCCGCACCCTTGCCGCTCGGCATCGCCCCGACCGGACTGAACGGCGTATTCTGCCGGGGCGCCGACATCGCGCTCGCCATCGGCGCTGCCGCCGCCGGCGTGCCGTTCGTGCAGAGCACGATGTCCAACGACCGGATCGAGGATGTCGCCGCGATCGCCAATCTGCGGCACTGGTTTCAGCTCTACGTGTTCGGCGAGGAGCGGGTGTGGCGGTCGCTGGTCGATCGCGCGGAGCAGGCCGGGTGCGAGGCGCTGATCCTCACCAGCAATTCGCAGATTTTCGGCAACCGTGCGTGGGAAGACCGCACGATGGCCGCGGGCAAGCCGTCGCCGGCGACGATCGCCGATGCGGCGCTCCATCCGGGCTGGATCGCGCGCACGCTGGATCGCGGCATGCCCGCCTTCGTCAACGTCGTCGAGTTCGTCCCGTCCGATCAGCGCAGCTTCTTCGCCAGCGCCACGTGGATCCGCGGGCAGATGCCCCGCTCGCTCTCATGGGACACGGTGAGGGCGATCCGCGCGCGGTGGAAGCGGCCGTTCCTGCTCAAGGGGCTGCTCCACCCCGCCGACGTGCGGATCGCGCTGGATCACGGCGTGGACGGCGTCGTGCTGTCCAGCCACGGCGGCCGGCAGATGGATTGGGCGGTCGCCCCGCTCGACGTGCTGTCACGCGTGCGCGACATCGTCGGGGACGGGTTCCCGCTCCTGCTGTCCGGCGGGATCCGCCGCGGCACCGATATCCTGAAGGCGGTCGCGCTCGGCGCCGATGCGGTCCTGGCCGGCCGTGCGCCGCTCTACGGACTGCGTGCCGGCGGCGCGCAGGGCGTCGAGCGGGCGCTGTCGATCCTGCGCAAGGAGACCTGCGACGCGATGGGTCTGCTGGGCATCAGCCGCCTCGATCAGCTTTGCGCGGAACATCTCGCCACCCGTCCATCGTTTCTGCTGCCGTCCTTCCCGGACGACGGGCGGAGGCCCGCGGGCGATCCACGGAGCATGACATGAGCGAGACGGTCGGAGACTTCTTCTGGGAGCGGCTGCACCAGTGGGGCGTGCGCCGCGTGTTCGGCTATCCGGGCGACGGCATCAACGGCCTGCTCGGGGCGCTCCAGCGACGGGACGGCGACATCGCGTTCGTGCAGGTGCGGCACGAGGAGATGGCGGCGTTCATGGCCTCGGCGCATGCCAAGTTCACCGGCGAGCTGGGCGTCTGCCTGGCGACCTCGGGCCCCGGCGCATCGCACCTCCTCACCGGCCTGTACGATGCCGCGCTCGATCACATGCCGGTGCTCGCCATCGCCGGGCAGCAGGCGCGCACCGCGATTGGCGCGCATTACCAGCAGGAGTTCGACCTGCAGGCGATGTTCAAGGACGTCGCGAGCGCGTTCGTGCAGACGGCGATGGTGCCCGCGCAGGTGCGCCACCTGATCGACCGCGCCGTGCGCATCGCGCTGGGCCACCGCCGGGTGACGGCCTTGATCCTGCCGATCGAGTTGCAGGACGCGAAGATGGAGCACCCACCGCGCCGCCACGGCGCGGTGTTCTCCGGCATCGGCTGGACCGCGCCGAAGGTCGTCCCGACCGATACCGACCTGCGCCGCGCCGCCGATGCGCTGAACGCCGGCAAGAAGGTCGCGATCCTGGTCGGTGCGGGGGCGAAGGCGGCGACGGACCAGGTGATCGCGGTGGCAGACCGCCTGCAGGCCGGCGCCGCCAAGGCGCTGCTCGGCAAGCAGGTGCTGCCGGACGACCTGCCGTGGGTTACCGGATCGATTGGACTGCTCGGCACGAAGCCCAGCTACGATCTGATGATGGGGTGCGACACGCTGCTGATGCTGGGCTCGGGCTTCCCCTATGCCGAGTTCCTGCCCAGGGAGGGGGATGCACGCGGGGTGCAGGTCGATCTCGATCCCGGCATGCTGTCGATCCGCTACCCGATGGAGGTCAACCTCACGGGAGATGTCGGCGCGACGCTGGACGCGCTGCTGCCGCTGCTAGACCAGAAGCAGGACGATGGCTGGCGGCAGGAGATCGCCGGCTCGACGGCGGACTGGTGGAAGACGCTGGACGCGCGCGCGCATGTCGATGCGACGCCGGTCAATCCGCAGCTGCCGTTCTGGGAGCTGTCGTCGCGGTTGCCCGACGACGTGATCCTCACCTGTGATTCCGGCTCCTGCGCCAATTGGTATGCGCGCGATCTGAAGATGCGGCGCGGCATGATGGGTTCGCTCTCCGGCGGCCTCGCCTCGATGGGCGCGGCGGTGCCGTATGCGATCGCTGCCAAGTTCGCCTATCCGACGCGGCCGGTGATCGCGCTCGTCGGGGACGGCGCGATGCAGATGAACAACATGGCCGAGCTGATCACCATCGCGAAATATTGGCGGCAATGGTCCGACCCGCGGCTGATCGTGATGGTGCTCAACAACGAGGATCTCAATCAGGTCACCTGGGAGCAGCGGGTGATGGAGGGCAACCCCAAGTTCGAGGCGACGCAGACGTTGCCGGACGTACCATATTCCCGGTTCGCCGAGATGATCGGCCTGGAAGGCATCTACGTCGATCGACCGGATCAGGTCGGCCCCGCCTGGGATCGGGCGCTCGCCGCCCGCCGGCCGGTCGTGCTCGAGATCAAGACCGATCCGGAGGTGCCGCCGCTGCCGCCGCACATCACGCTCGATCAGGCGCGCGCGTTCACCTCCGCGCTGGTCAAGGGAGAGGCGAGCGAGGGCTCGGTCATCGCGGGCGCAGCCCGGCAGGTATTCGCCGCACTCACGGGCGGAGAGAAGCCGTGAGCGAGGCGATCGGCCGAACCTGCTGGGCGATCCCGGAGGGCTTCATCCCCAGCGAGAGCCTGCCGGGCGCGGGCCGCCCGCTGCTCAGCCGCGAGGCGGCGTGCATCCTGGATGCCGGCGAGGCGGACGCGCATGTCGAGATCATGCTGTATTTCGTCGATCGCGCGCCGGTCGGCCCGTATCGGCTCACGGTCGCGTCCGAGCGGACGCTGCACCTGCGCTTCAACGCGTTGAGCGATCCCGGGCCGGTCCCGCGCGATACCGACTATGCCTCGGTGCTGCGGTCGGACGTGCCGGTCGTCGTCCAGCATACCCGGTTGGACTCGCGTCGTTCGCAGATCGCGCTGATGTCGACGATCGCCTTCCCCGGCTGAGGGTCAGCGGCGGTTGCGATACCCGCTCGGCGTGACGCCCACGCCGCGGCGGAACGTCCGCGAGAACTGGCTGAGGCTGGTGAAGCCGCATTCGCGCGAGACCGCCGTCAGCGGCGCATCGGCCGTGCCCAGCAACTGCTTGGCGCGTTCCAGACGGCGGTCGAGCAGGAAGGCGTAGGGCGGCTTGCCGGTCGCTTGCCGGAACGCGCGGCTGAAATGATAGGCGCTGATCCCGGCCGCCATCGCGATCTCGGCCACACCGATCGGGTGCCCCAGATTTTCCTCGATGAAGTCGACCGCCCGCCGCAACCGGAACGGCGCCAACAACTGGGCTACGCTGGCCGTCGGCACGGCCGCGCCCGCGTGCAGACGGAGGATCCTCACCACGAGCAGATGCATCAGATCGTCGAGATAGACGCGCTGCACGTCGGCCGCGCGGAGCTCTTCGAGCACGGCGGAGGCGAGATTGCCGATCAGGGGGTCCTCGACGCCAAGCGCCTCCTGCAGATCGAAGCGCGCCGGATCGCGCTCGAACGCCTCCTCGATCACGCGATCGAACGCGCCGGTGTCGAAGTAGAAATGCGCGAAGTCGACCGGACCTTCCGTGTTCCACCGGAAAGCCGCACCCGCGGGCACGACGCTGTGCGCGCCGCTGCAGGTGTCGCGCGACTGCGGCGTACCTTCGCCGGTTCTGCGCAGCCGCTTGGCGCCGCCGAGATGGATCGAGACATAATGATGATCGAGGGCCGACTGGTCGATCTCCGGATCGATCCCCTGCCAATGCCGGACCAGCGCCGGAACGAGCGTCGACACCGGCCGGTCGAGCACCGGCGGACCAGAGAGCGAGCCGTTCCACGCCTTCGGCGTCTTCGTCTGGCCAGGCAGGGTCAACACCTACGCCTCCTCGAACAGCGGGAACATTACGGAGGCACGCTCCGCGCCGACGTTCCCCCATCACAACCGGGGTTTGACTTGGATCAACAAGCGCTGCCGTGGGCGTCCCGTCAACAAGCGTGGACGATTTGGCACCAGCTAAAGACCATGCGACACGGCGCCGATTGATCGACGGTTTCGAGAGACCGGACGCGGCGTGCTGCATGCATCCGCCGCGCCTTGGCACGATGCCGATCCCAACTGACCGCTTTCCGTTTCCCAGGGCCCCGCGATTGAGCAATGCGCCCGCGCGGATCGAACCGTCGTGGCGACGGAGTGACGCAAAGCTCTCGGAGTTTAGGCCGGTAATTCTGGCGGCTGTCAGGACTGGGACTCGTCGCTCAACCAGAACTCGCCGCCATCCGCACCTCCGCTTCAACGCAGAAGGCTGATCACATCCGGTCGCCGCCGGTCGCGATGTGAATCCGGTTTATAGGTCCCAGCCCTAGATGGTCGCCTCAGACCGCTGCCGCTCGCCGGCAACCGATCGATGCCCTGGGAACGCACGTGGGAGCTGCGCCCTGCAGAAACGCAGTTAGATAGCAAGGACCCAGTACCGGAGTGTTGGTGGAGCTGAGGGGAATCGAACCCCTGACCTCTGCAGTGCGATTGCAGCGCTCTCCCATCTGAGCTACAGCCCCGCACCCCGGTGGCCGGCGCTTTAGCGGGCGCCACGCCGCGATGCAACGCCCCTGAATTTTCGGCCCGCCGGCTCCCCGCCGCCGACCGCGCACGCTTCGGCCCTGGCCGGGAACGAAGCCCTACCCTCCGTCATTTTATGTCCGGACCGGCCGCACGCGTCCGGTCGAGGACATAAGGAGGATCAGATGGGTTACGAACGCAACGATCGTCCCCGCGGCTACGGCCGGGATGACGCACGGGATCGCGATGCCTATCGCGGCCGCGGCGATTACGGCCGCGCGCCGCAGGGCTATGACTATGCCGACCGCGGCATGCTGGACCGGGCCGGCGACGAGGTCCGCTCGTGGTTCGGCGACGAGGAGGCGGAGCGCCGCCGCCGGCTGGACGAACGCTATGACGCGCGCGACGACGGCCGCGGCCAGCGCGAGTTCGGCCGCAACTATGATCGCAGCGGCGAGGACCGCGAGCGCTACGCCCGTCGCGACGACGGCCCGGCGCGCCGGGACAGCCAGACCCGGCACGACACCGGCAACTTTGGCCTGGGCGTGCCGCCCGATGCCGGCAACGGCTGGAGCTTCCGCAACCGCGACCAGCAGAGCGAGCATCTCCACGATCCGCACTACCGCTCGTGGCGCGACCGCCAGATGGACTCGTTCGACCGCGACTATGCCGACTATCGCCGCGAGAACCAGTCGCGCTTCGAGAGCGAGTTCGGCAGCTGGCGCCAGAATCGCGAGCGCCAGCGGGGCGCGCTGGGCCAGGTGCGCGAGCATCAGGAGGTGGTCGGCTCCGACGGCAAGCATGTCGGCACGGTGGACAAGGTGAAGGGCGAGCGGATCATCCTGACCAAGTCCGACCAGGACGCCGGCGGCCACCATCATTCGATCCCGGTCTCGTGGATCCAGGCGGTCGGCGACAAGGTCGAGATCAGCAAGACCGCCGACGAGGCGCAGCATGCCTGGCGCGAGGAGCGCGAGCGCGACGAGCGGTCGCGCGACACCGGCGGCGAGCGCGGCGATGGCCCGCACGCGCTCGGCCGAAGCTTCTCCGGCACCTACTGACCCGATCGGTTCGAACGAAGGGGCCGGCCGCGCGCCGGCCCCTTTTTCGCGGCGGTTGCTCCGTCAACTGTCGCTGGACAGCCCCAAGTGGCGCATATAAGGACTTCATTATATCCTGCCGGCGGGGTCCCGCGGCGTCCATTCCGCCTTCATTCCACCTTATCGGGATACGCGCATGACCAGCACCCGTCCGCCGTTTCGCGCCGACCATGTCGGCAGCCTGCTCCGCCCCCGCTACCTGCTCGAGGCGCGCGAGCAGTTGAAGCGCCGCGAGATCGCCGCCGACGCCTTCCGCGCGATCGAGGACAAGGCGGTGCTCGAGGTGATCAAGCTGCAGCAGGATGTCGGCCTGCTGGGCGTGACCGACGGCGAGGTCCGCCGCGGATCGTGGCACATGGATTATATCTATCAGATCGGCGGGATCGAGGAGCAGTCGGGCGACATCCACATCCAGTTCCAGAACGAGGGCGGCGACGTCGACGTCGTGCTGCATGCGCTGAAGGTGGTCGACAAGCTCAGCATGCCGTCGACGATCTTCGAGCGCGACTTCCTGTTCGTGAAGGACAATATCGGCAGGGGCGTGCCTAAGCTGACCATCCCCAGCCCGTCGATGGTGCACTATCGCGGCGGCCGCAAGGCGGTGGACGAGGCGGTCTATCCCGACCTGCAGGAGTTCTACGCCGACCTGTCGAGCGTCTATGCGCAGGAGATCGCGAAGCTCGACGCACTCGGCTGCACCTATCTGCAGCTGGACGACACCAGCCTCGCCTATCTGAACGATCCGGCGCAGCGCAGCCTGATCGCGTCGCAGGGCGGCGATGCCGACACCCAGCACGAGATCTACATCCGCATCATCAACGAGGCGGTGAAGAACAAGCCCGCCGGCATGACGCTGACGACGCATCTGTGCCGCGGCAATTTCCGCTCCAGCTGGGCCGCGTCGGGCAGCTACGACTATGTCGCCGACGCGCTGTTCAACGAGCTCGACGTCGACGGCTATTTCCTGGAGTTCGACGACGATCGCTCGGGCGGGTTCGAGCCGCTGCGGCTGCTGCCCAAGGGCCACAAGCGCGTCGTGCTGGGCCTCGTCACCTCCAAGCGCGGCGAGCTGGAATCCAAGGACGAGATCAAGCGCCGGATCGAGGCCGCCGCCAAGTTCGCGCCGATGGAGCAATTGTGCCTCAGCGCGCAGTGCGGCTTCTCGTCCACCTACGAGGGCAACGACATCACCGAGGACCAGCAGAAGGCCAAGCTGGAGATGATCGTGGAGATCGCCCAGGACATGTGGGGCGAGCTTTAGGCAAGCTCCCTCTCCCCGCCGGGGAGAGGGAGCTTGCCTAAAGC
>CAXUMU010000002.1:50039-54751 GCA_964252145.1 uncultured Sphingomonadaceae bacterium | reverse complement strand
GGTTTAGCAACCACCATACGCTACACCGGCATGCCGGCGACGTTCGGCGCGACGCTCTCGTTAGACATCAGAAGACGTTCCGACAGCGTCCCCACGCCCCGCGAGAAGACACTGCATCACTGCATTGACTCAGTACAGACAAGTGGAAGGAAACGGCATGTCAAAGACAATCGCGATCCTGGGAGCGGGGCCCGGGGTCGGCTATGCGGTCGCCGAGCGGTTCGGACGCGAGGGCTATAGTGTGGCACTGCTGTCGCGCAACGCGCAGCGATCCGAGGAACTCGTCGGACGGCTGCAGAAGTCCGGCATCGATGCCGCGGCGATCGCGGCGGACGTGCTCGACCGGCCCGCGCTCGAGGCGGCGCTCGGGGCGGTGGTGAGCCGCTTCGGTCCGATCGACGTCCTCGAGTACAGCCCGACGCCGAGCCCGCAGTCGATGCGGATGCCGCGCGATATCGACGTCGCCAACGAGCAGTTGCATCTCGATCTCCAGGTCCTCGGTCCGATCGCCGCGGTGCGGGCGGTCCTCCCCGCCATGCTCGACCGCGGTGCCGGCAGCATCCTGTTCACGACCGCGGCCTCGGCCCAGCATCCGGCGGCAATGACGGCGAGCTTCGGCGTCGCCGCCGGCGGCCTCCTCAACTATGCCCGGCTGCTCGCCGGCGACCTGCGCGAGGACGGTATCCGGACCGGGATCGTGTCGATCGCCGCGCTAGTCGTCGAAGATCTGGCGCAGGAGCCTCCCGGCTTTCCGCCCGGCGTCCCCAAGGTCCGGTCGTCCGACGTCGCCGACCTGCACTGGGCGATCCACGTCGGCGAGGCCGAGACCGAGCAATATGCCGGCGACATCGATGCGCTGCTCAAGGTGCCCGGACTATATTGAGCCGGACTATATTGAGACTGCCGCTTGGCCGCAGCTTCGATCGATCGGAGGACGACGGTGTCAACAGTGAAATCTCCGTCCGACTACAAGCTTGTCTCGGAATGGCTTCCGCCGCGGGATCGCAGGCCCGAGGCGGCGGACGGCTTCACTCTGCCGGCAGGCACGATCGTGGTGTCGGCGGACAACCACTTCTCGGTGACGGAAGATATCTTCTACCGGCGCTTCCCGGATCGCCTGAAAGATCGTGCGCCGCGGATCTGGCGTCAGGGCAATATAAACCATATCGGGCTGAACGGTCAATCCTTCCTGCCGGACAAGTTCTTCCCGATCGCGCTTACCAACGAGGAGGTTCCCGGGATCCACGACATAACGGCACGAGTGGAGCAGCTGCGCCTCGAAGGCATCGACAAGGAGATCGTCTTTCCGCAGATCGTCGTGCTGCTGCTATGCTATCACGATTTCGAGATCCGGGAGTGGGCGTTTCGCGCTTACAACGAATATCTCGCGGAGCTGCAGCAGCGAATGCCGCGATCCTTCTACGGGGTCGGGCTTGTCAACAGCTGGGATCCCGCGAAGGCGCGGGAGTCCATCGGCGAGATCAAGTCGCTCGGGCTCAAGACCTTCATGATGCCGGCGCTCCCCGGCCAATATCCTGACGGCTCCGACATAATCTATGCCGACGACAAGATGGAGCCGTTCTGGGAGGCGGCCGAAGAAGCCGGCCTGCCGATCTGCTTCCACATCGGGGAACGGCCGCCGCGCGCGGGACGCGGCGGGGACGGCTCGCTTTACCTCTTCAACTTCGCGCCTTTTCGCGATGTCGTCGGCGACTTCGTGTTCGGCGGCATCTTGGACCGTCATCCAGCGCTGAAGATCGCCTTCGCCGAGAGCGGGATCAACTGGCTTCCCGCCGCGCTGCAGGACGCCGAAGCGGTGGTCGCCGCACATAAACGCCTGCTCGACTGGAAGCTGCAGCACCCGCCCGAGCATTACTGGCGGACGAATTTCTACGCGAGCTTCATGGACGACGATCTGGGACTGGCCCAGCTCGACCGCATCGGCGTCGACCGCGTGATGTGGTCGGTAGACTATCCGCACGAGGAAGGCGTCTTCGGCCGCGGCCGCACTATGATGCGCAAGATAGTGGAAGCTGCCGGCGAGGATGGCGCGCGGCGCATTCTCGGCGGAAACGCCATCGATCTGTTCAAGCTCGACTGAGACCCGCACAGCGGGGGGTACGGAACGGCGGCGGCCGGCGGACGGGATCACGGCGGCCCGGCCAACGCCTCCGCGATGTCGAGCTTCGTCCGCACGAGGTGCAGCGAAGCGATCCGCCAGATACCGTCGGCAGCGGCATAGGTCTCCACATAGCGGCCATGGCCGTGGAGGCGGAAGCCGGGCATTTCGACGATGTCCTCCATCGTCCATATGCCGCGCGCGGTGGTGGGCGAGGTCAAGTCGATCAACGGCATGATGCACTGGTGAATGGTCAGCGCGTCGCGCAGCGAATCGCGTACGAACGCCAATATCGCGCCTCGGCCGCGCATCTCCGGCAAGCGTTCCGGCGGCGATCCGCCGACCGACACGGCGGTGTCCAGGATCAGCGTCGCATCGTCGGTAAAAAGATCCGCGAAAGCTTTCCACTGCTTGCCGTCGACGCGCAGGCAATATTCCGCCTTTAGCCGCCGCAGCTTCTCCAGGGCATGGAGATCCGTTTCCGACGTGCTCACCGCGCCACCGTGGCGCGCGTCATGCCCGCGCAGCGGCGGTCAAGCCTGCGGCTCGACATCGTCCACCGCCACCCACCGCTTCCCCCGATCCGCGAGATAGCCCGCCTCGACGACCTTCATGACGTGGTACGCCTCGTCGAAGGTCGGCCCGGCGTCGGCATCTTCGTCGCCGCGTACCGCCTTCGCCAGCCGGTGGCACATCGCGGCCATCGCGAAGCCGTGCCAACCCGCCGGATCCGGGCGGATCTCGGGCGCGTCGGCGATGGTCAGGAACCTGGCTTCGAGCGGGATGGTGCGCAGCGCGGGATCGCCCACCGCCGCGAATTCGACCCGGACGTTGAGCGGACCGAGCGAGTCGGACGCTATGCGGAGCTGGCCGGCATCTCCCTCCGCATCGATCAGGAACCCTTCCCCGCCCGGCGTGCACCAAGTGCTGTCGATCATGCCGCCGACTCCGCTCGTGAAGGTCAGCAGCATCGCCGCGGTGTCAGCCACGCCGTTGACCTCGGTGCTGCCGTCGGTGAAATCGATCCGCGGCAAGGCGGTCGCGATCCGCGCCGCCACCGTATCGATGCCGCCGAACAGCCACACCATCGTGTGCAGCAGGTGAGCGCCGAAATTGCGCAGCGCGCTGGAGCGGTTCTCGGGGTAGAGGATCCACTGATAGGGCCAGCCCGGCGGCGGCGAGAACAGGATGTCGGTCCGGACTTGACCGCGCACGGTATGCAGCCGTCCCACCACACCCTGGTCGAGCATCGACTTGAACATCCGGAAAGCCGGATCGTGGCGGTGCAGGCTCTCGAGCACGGCGACCTGCCCGCCAGCGGCGACGCGATCACGCAGCTCGCGCCGTTGGGCGAGATCCAGCGCGAACGGGATGGTCTGCACGAAACTCTTGCCCGCAGCCGCGGCCTCGAGCGCGAGCGGCACGCGGATCGGCGGCCTGACCGTGATGTCGACGATGTCGATCTCCGGATCGGCAATCAGCGCCGAAGCATCCCACACCGCCTGCGGTATGCCGTGGGCCGCGGCGACCACCTCCGCCGTCGCCTGACGCCCGGCTCGCTATCGCCCACGCTGCAGCTCCCGCGCCGATCGCCTGCCCGTCTCCAACTCGATATCGATCGACTTTTGCCGTTAGCAAGATAAAAGTCGACGTTGTGCGCCGGCGAGGGCGATCATCAGATGGCAGGCGCAGCCTCGATTATTTACGATCGCCGTTCTCGTCGTTGGCGATCGCCGCCGCGAGCGGCGGCATTGCCGCGATTGAGGCCGCGTCTTCAGCGCGTCCGCCTCGAGTTCGGCGAGCGGAACGACGCGGCTGACGAGGCCCGAGCGTTCGGCCTCGGCCGCGTCCATCATACGGCCGGTCAGGCACATCTCTATCGCCTTGGCCTTGCCGACGGCACGCGTCAGCCGCTGCGATCCGCCCATGCCCGGCGCCACGCCCAGCTTGATCTCGGGCTGGCCGAACTTCGCGTTACCGGCGGCGAGGATGAAGTCGGCCATCACCGCCACTTCGCAGCCGCCGCCCAGCGCGAAGCCCGCCACCGCCGCGATCCACGGCTTGCGGGTGGCGGTCACCCGGCTCCAGCCGGCGAACAAATCCTCGCCGTAGGCCTGGGCGAAACCACCGGCTTGGCGTCGGTGAACAGAAGGTGGTTCAGGCGATATTCGTCGAAGAAGAAGCGCCGCGCCGCCGCCGCGCCCGCTCTCCCACAGCGCGCGGATATCGCCGCCCGCGCAGAAGCCTCGCCCGGCAGCATGGTCGATCATGACCAGCCGCATCGCCGGATCGCCGCGCCAGGCCAACAACGCCTCGGTCATGGCGATGCACATGCCGTGGTTCAGCGCGTGGATCGTCTCGGGCCGGTTGAGGCGGATGCGGCCGATCCCGCCCCTCATCCCAGAGCAACACGTCGCCGGTCACGACCGTCGTTCCGGACCGGCGTTCGGGCTGCGGCCCGTCATTGCCGCAGCAGCTCGCGCGCGGTGGTCTTGTCAGGCGCGCCGTCGGTCACCTTCACCGCGGCCGCATAGAGCAGCGTCCGCGCCGCCTGCAGCGCCGGCTCCATGTCCGCGAGCGTGAACTGGGTGTT
>CAXUMU010000002.1:28545-50029 GCA_964252145.1 uncultured Sphingomonadaceae bacterium | reverse complement strand
TGTCAACGCCGGGATGCGGAGCTATCAGGAGGAGATTTTCGGGCCGGTCTCCAGATCGTGCGCGCCGCGAACTTCGAGGAGGCGGTCGCGCTGCCGTCGCGGCATCAGTACGGCACGGCTGGCGCGGGTGAAGGCGGTGGCGGCGTGGCTGCGCGCGTGCGCGGCGGACCTGACCTGACCGACGGCGCCGGCCGGCCGGCGATCGGATCGGCAGCCGGCCCCGTGTCAGCGATTGTCCGACGCGCCGAAGCGGACGCGGGCCTGGGCGCCGAACATCCGGGGCTCGCCATAGACCGCGGTCGCCGTGCCCAGGAAAGCGCTGAGCGCAGCGCCCGAGCTGATCTTGTAGAGCTTGTCCGTCAGGTTGCGTACGAACAGCGACAGGTCGACCGGCTTGCCCATGACGTTGTTCCAGTCCAGTCGCAGATCGATCAGGCTATAGCCCTTCTGTTTCTGTGGATACGGATCGTAGATGCCATCGTCGGCAATGTAGGTCCGGCTCTGATAATTGTAGTTCGCTACCGCGACCACTTCGTCACCTTTCCCGGGCAGTGCGATCGTGTAACGGCCGGTCAGGCTGAACTTATTCCTTGGCGTCGCAACGACCTTCTGATCGATCAGAGGCAAAACCGCGCCGTCGACTGGCCGGATCAGGAAACCTGGATATTTGGTGAACTTGCTGTCCAGATACGAATATGCAGCATCCACCTCCAGCGCATCCGTCAGCCGCAAGGTGTTCTCCAACTCGACACCGTTGACTCGGGAAGCCGCAATATTGACGATCTGGTTGAGCAGGGCGTTGTTGTTCAGGAAGGAGCTGGCGCGCTGCAGGCTCGAGAATTTCGAGTGAAACAGCGCGACGTCGGTCCGTCCGGCAATGCCGGCGAGGTGCCAGTCGGTCTTCGCGCCAACCTCATAGTCGGTGACCGTCTCGGGGTCATAGTACGGGCGCGCATCGGCATTTCCGGTTAGCGCCGGCACCACCGACTGCGTGTTGATGCCGCCCTGCTTGAAGCCGCGCCGGGTGGTGGCATAGAGCAGCACCCGCGGCGCGACCTTCCAGTCGACCGCGAACGTGTAGCTGTTGGCGGTCTGTTTGAGGTGGGCGGGAGTCTCGGGAGCGCCCGGGATCGCGAATATGCCATCGTTGGTCAGGGCGGCTGGCACGTCGATCAGACTGTTCTTGACGATGCTCCGCCGGTAGCCGCCGGTCAGATTGACGCCGTCCAGCCCGAAGTCGCCCAGATCGAGCGTGGCCTGGGTGAAGAAGCCGGTCTGGCCGAGACGATATTTGCGGTTGAAGTTGCTGGAAATCGTCGGCAACCCCTCGGGAACGTTGAGCGCTCCGTCGAGAAGAACGAAGACCGCGGGATAATTGTTGAACCGGTTGCGACTGGTGGATTCGTGGAAGAACCCGACGATCCAGTTGTGCCGATCGTGAACACGGCCCGAGAGCTGCACCTCCTCCGACCAGATGTCGCCCCACTTGGAACGACCCGAACCGTTCGTGACGTACTTTCCGTTGTTGTACCCGAGATCGTTGGGGATCACGCCGCTATTGTTCGGCGAGTCCTGGATCTCATGGATCTGCTCGTCGTGCAGGTTGCGGGTCGCCGACGCGATGTTCTTGAGCGAGGTGTCGCCGAGAAAGCCGAGATAGCCGAAGTCTATGTTGATCGTGTTGATGAACTGTTCGACATGCGAGCGGACGAAATCGTCAGCCGACGTCGCCACCTTGCGCCGCGCGTCCTTGGCGCCGGCCTGGACACGGGCATATTCGACGTCCAGCCCGGCGCGGACCTTGTCGATCCGCGCCAACCTGCTGGCGACGTCGCAGGCCTGCCCGACCGAGGTCAGGAATCCGCAGAGTCCGAGCACCGCGGCCCGCCCGAGCCCGGTCGGGCTCGTGTCGAGCAGCGAGTTCTTCGGATAGTAATGATCGGCGACCGCCGAAGTCGCATTCTCCTTGATGTAGTTATCCTGAAAGATCAGCGTGTCGGTCAGCCAGTCGACCGGCTTGGCGAACAGGCTGATGCGATAGGAGGAACGATTGCGGTCGTCGAGGTCCTCGCCGGTCGTGATGCTCTTGGTGAATCCGTCGCGGAAGGAGTAATTGCCCGCGATGCGGATCGAGAGCCGGTCGTCAACGATCGGCAGGTTGACGGCGGCGGTCAGCTCGCGCGCCGAGTAGTTGCCGATGCTGAGCTCGGCAAACCCGTCGAGCTCGTTTCCCGGCTTGCGCGGCGTAAGCAGCACCGCGCCACCGGTCGTGCTGCGCCCGAATAGCGTGCCTTGCGGCCCCTTCAGAACCTGGACCGATTCGAGATCGTAGAAGGTGATGTTGGAGCCGCCGCCCTGGCTATAGGCCTGCTGCGGCACCTCGGCGAAATAGGTGACGACCGCGGGCGCGTTGCCGAACGTCGCGCCTTGGCCGCGGACATAGTAGATGACGTCGTTGCGGCTCGTGCCGCCACCCTGGGCGGTGATGCCGGGGGTCGACGACACGAGGTCATAGGGGGTCTGAATCGACTTGCTGCGCAGCGTGTCGGCTGTGATCGCGGTGATTGAGACCGGCACTGACTGGATATTCTCAGCACGACGCCGCGCCGTGACGACGATGTCGCTGATCCCGTTCTCGGATGCCGCTCCCGGTCCGGCCTGTACCGGCGCGGTCGCCGAAGCAAGACCGGATGTGGGGCCGGACGTCTGGCCGCCGCTGGCATCCTGAGCATGAGCGGCAGATGCAAGCGCGACGGTCGCCGCCGCAGCCAACAGATGCGATCCAAGCCTGATCATTCGATCCCCTCTCGATCTTTGGATTCGATGCGTTCGTCGGCATTCTCTCTGCCGCAGTCTTTAGGGCGCGTTCCCGGCGGAAACAAGAGGATCTGCTGCATTATAGCATAACATCGATATCTGCGTTGTAGCCGATCTTTTGTCGACGTTTGAGGTCCACCCCTGCCGTAGTCGCTGGATATGAACCGACTTGGGGCATCCGCCTCCGCCTGAACGAAGCCGTCTTTCGGTCGAAAATAGCGTGGCAGCCGGATCCGCTCAGGCGGGCGGGATAATCGGCGGATGATGGTCGCCGGCATCCAGCAGGAACTGCGACAGTCGGTTATGCGCGTGCAACTGTCCGAGATCCGCCGGCCCGCTCTGGTCGATCGCGTCGAACTGCTCCTGGGTGAGGTCGAGATCGATGCAGTCCAGCAATTCCTTCATCTCGGCGCCGTCGCGGGCGCCCATGATCGGGATTGCCGACACGGCGGAAGAAGCGAAGCGGCGGTACAACCAGGCGATTCCGACCTGCGCCGGCTTGACCCCGAGTTCCTCGGCGACCTTCCGCACCGCCGCCTGAACGGCGAAATCCTGTTCGGTCGGCCGGCCGTTCTGCGTCCAGTGCGGCAATCCGGGCTTCGGCAGGCCAGCCAAGAACCCCCCCGAGAGCGGCGACCAGAGCGTGATGCCTATTCCCAGCGCTTCCGCCATCGGTATCAGGTCGCGCTCCGGCTCGCGCTCGGCGGCGCTATACTCGATCTGTATTCCGGCGATCGGCGCGTAGTTCTTCAACTCGGCCAGCAGCGCGCCGCGCGACAGCCTCCAGGCGGGAAAGTTCGAGAAGCCTACATGCATGACCTTTCCCGACCGAACGAGGTCGTCAAGGCCGCGAAGGATCTCGTCCATGGGAGTCATCGCGTCGTGGCCG
The DNA here is from genome assembly GCA_964252145.1 of uncultured Sphingomonadaceae bacterium. Taxonomy (GTDB): domain Bacteria; phylum Pseudomonadota; class Alphaproteobacteria; order Sphingomonadales; family Sphingomonadaceae; genus JAQGLK01. The sequence continues at coordinate 46,323 of CAXUMU010000002.1, read as the reverse complement.
TGTAACCAGAGAATGTCCACATAGTCCGTGTTCAATCGGCGCAGGCTCCCCTCGATCGAGACCATCATCGCCTTTCGGCCATTTCCCCTCACCGCGTAGTGCTCGGTGCGGGTCACACCCACCGAATACTTCGTTCCGATGACGAAGTTGTCGCGATCCTTGCCCACGAACTCGCCGATTAGCTGCTCCGATTCCCCAGCCTGGTAGGCTGAGCTCGTGTCGATGAAGTTGCCGCCGGCCTCGGCGAACACGTCGAATACCTCGCGCGAGCGCTCCGCCCCGATGCCGTTCGGAAATGCCGAGCCCGTCGCTCCGCCGCCGAGCGCCATCTCCGATACGCGCAACCCGTTGCTTCGCCCAAACAGCCTGTACTTCATCATACTTCTCCGCGCCTTAGGATCGTAAAGCCGAGCATGAACTGCTGCCGGCAGGCGAGCTTAACGAGTGCCGAAATGATACGTTGCCTGAACGCCCGCCATCCTCGGCGCGCCGTAGACCGCGGACGTCACCGTGAGCGAGGTGACGGGCAGGCTCGGGCCGGAGATGTACTTCTTGTCCGTCAGGTTGCGCACGAACACGCCGATGTCGACAGGGTAACCCAGCGCCTCACGCCAATCGATCCTTGCGCTCACCGTCTCATAAGACGGCGCGAAATAGGCTCCGTAATTGATCCGCGAGCTATGATAGGCCGTGACGTCGAACGTCACGCGGCCCGCGGTGCCGGCAAGCGGCATGTCATAATCGGCGCTGGCGGTCCCGCTGAACTTCGGCTGGTAGAGCACCGCCGGCGTCGGCGAGACGATCGTCGAGAATGCCGACGGGAGCGCATAATCGATATATTTGGCGTCGGTGTAGGAGCCGTTCACCTGCAGGCTGAGCCTTTCGACCGGGCGCAGCAAGGCATCGAAGTCGATGCCTTTCACCCTGACCTTGCCGAAGTTGGCGATGATGCTGAGCCCGGCCGGGTTGCCCGATGCCAGGAAGTTGGCGGGAAGACCCTGGATGGTCGACTGGATGTTCGACTGCGTGCTGCGATAGGCGGCCAGATCGAGCCGCCCGGTCATGCCGCCGAACCGGAAGTTCAGCTTGGTGCCGATCTCGACGTCCTGGACCTTCTCGGGAGCATAGCCCTGATATGCAGCCAGCGCGCCTCTCAGCACCGTGGAGTTGAAGCCCGGACCGCGATTGCCACGCCGCGTCGTCACGTAGAAGAACGCATCCCTGCTCGCCTGGAAATCCGCGCCGAACGTATAGCTCGGCGCACGCTTGGAAACGCTCGGCTGCACCGAGGTTGCGCTGCTCCTGCACTGCCCGTAGCTGACCGCCGGCCGTCCGAACACCGTGGTCGGAACCGGTGTGCAGCCCGACTGGCCATCCTTGGTCTCGCGGTAGCCGGCGTTGAGCTTCAACCCGTGGATCAGATCCGACAGGTCGTAGATGAGCTGGCCGTAGACCGCCTTGCTGCTATCGCTGAAATATTGGTAGACGTAAGGCGTTCCCGCAAGCGGCGTGGTCGCCGCGGTAGCCACCTGCCGGAAGCTGACGTCGATGCCGGTCGGCTTGGTCTTCAGGTAGAATCCGCCCACGAGCCAGCTCAGCCGGTCGCCGAACAGCGTGCCCGAGAGCTGCGCTTCGTCGGTAAGCTGCCGATCGCTGCTGATCTGGTAGGAATCGATGATCTTCATCTCCGTGCCGTCGGCGTTGAAACCGCCGCTGAAGATCACCTTCCGGTAGCCAAAGATGTTCTTGATGGTGACAAAGCCAAGATCGGCCGTCGTAGTATTGTTGATGCCTTTGACGACGATCTGCGTCTGGGGAACGACGCTCGTATAGGTTGCGCGAACGCCGATCTGCTTCTGGCGCGCGAGTGCGAGATCGACGTCGCACGAAGGTGACGTGCCGCAATCGAACAGCGGAGCAAGCGCCGGATTGCGGGCGACGCCCACCGGCAGCGCATTGTTCAGGATGCTCGCCGTGACATCCTCGCCCTTGGAATAGTCGTAGATCGTCGTGCTGCGGAGACCTTCGACCGGTTCGATCAACAGCGACACCCGATATGCACGGTCATGCAGGTTGTCGAAGTCGTCCCCGTTGTTGCTCAGGTTTTTCGTATATCCGTCGCGGTCGCTGATCTTGAACGCCGCGCGCAACGCCACCTTCTGGTCCACGATCGGCAGATTGATCGCGCCCTCGCCCTCCAGCCAATTATAGCTGCCGCCGAGAATGCTGGCGTAGCCGCCGAGATCGTAGGTCGGCTGCTGGGTGGTGACGAGGATCGCGCCGCCGGTGGTGTTGCGGCCGAAATAGGTACCCTGCGGCCCCTTGAGCACCTGGATCGAGGCGAGATCGTAGGTCGGCAGCGCCGAACCGAAATTCTGCAGCGGAACGTCGTTGACGTACGTCACGACGGCCGGCGTAGCGGTCGCCGTGGCGGCCCGGCTGAGGCCGCGGATCGTGACCGACGTGTTGTACGGCGTCGAGAAGCCGGTGAAGTTGATGCCGGGCACGGTTACCGTCAGGTCGCTGATGTTGCGGACCTGCTTCTGGCCGAGCGCTTCGGAGGACAACGCCGTGATCGACGTCGGAACGGTCTGCAGGCTTTCCTGGCGGCGTCGGGCGGTGACGACAATGTCGTCGAGATTGTCCGCTTTCGACGTCAGCTGATCGTTGCCCGCGGGAGCGGACGGCTCGGCGGACGCTGACGCCGCGGGCTGAGGCGCGACCCCCGTCGCCGTTGCATCCGCGGGCGGCGGCGATTGCGCCGCCGCCGGGCCGGCCGCGCAGATGCCGGCGACCAGCGCACCGATCGAGACCAGCTTAGTTCTCGTGATCGTCCCCATATATATCCTCCCCGAAAATGGCGGCTTCGCCGCATTGTTGCTGCACGCCGGCGCACCGCGCCATCGCGCGAAATCACTGCTATCTGCTGGATGAGGGCTAAACGTCGATAAATCAAGTTATGTCGATAAATCCAGCTGTAATGCAATCGACGCGACGACAGCGCGCGAAACGAGAAAAAACCGACGTCGCAAGCTTGCGGGTGCCCAGCAATCATGCCGATGCGTCGCCGGGGCATCCGGCTTCCGGACGCCACGCCTGGGTGCGCCGGCCGCCGAACTAATACATGCCCTCAGGCAAGAGCCCGAGCTGACCCTGCCCGTACATGCGATAGATTTGACTGACGTTGAGGCTCACATGCCGGGCTGCGAAGTTGGCGTCGCGCCAGTGCCGCTGCATCGCCTCTCCCAGCGCCATCGACGACGCTCCGGACAGTTCGAACAGGCGGTTGATCGCGTTCGTCGCCGCGCGCGCGACGAAGGCGTTGTTGCGGCGGACGCGCAGGCGGGTCTTCGCATCGAGCGCCTCGCCGCGCTGCACACGGGCTTCCGCGTCCTCAACGTCGCTCAGCGACAGCAGCATCGCCGCATCGATCTCGGCGGCCGCAGCACCGATCGCGGCCTGAACCTCCGCATCGTGCGAGACCGGCGCCGATCGCCCGGGCCTGATCAGACGCGTCTTCGACTGGGCATTCTCGACGAACGCCTCGAGCGCGCCGCGCGCCATCCCGACGAGCGGTGAGACGAGCGCCGTGCCGCCGAAGGTGGGAAACAGGTAGTCGGCGGAAATGTTGCCGGGGATCCTGCGGCCCGGCGCCCTGCCTGCGGCCAGATCGGCAAGGCGCACGACATAGGCCGCCGGCACGAACAGCGGGTCGGCGCGGCGCAGCGTCTTGCTGCCGGTTCCGCGCATCCCGGCCACGTCCCAGCTGTCATGGTCGATCGACAGCGTGTCGATCGGGACCATGAACCAGCCGACGCCCCCCTCGGCCTCGGGCATAAGGCAGGAAAGATAGGCCCACCGCGAATTGTCGCAGTTGCTCGCCCACGGCCATGCGCCCGAAATCAGATACCCGCCCTCCGCTGCCGCTGCGGGGGCGGTGGGCGCGCCCGTGCCGCAGATGAGCGCTTCCGGATCGTCCGCCCAGATCGCATCCTGGACCTCGATCGACCACATCGACGCCAGCCATGCGCCGCCCAGCGAGACGCACGCGCACCAGGCGGTGGAGCCGCAGGCGGCGCCGAGCGCGCTTCCCAGACGGATGAAACTGCTCGGCCCAAGCGCCAGCCCGCCATAGCGCTTCGGTCGGGTCAGGCGGAAAACGCCCGCTTCTGCGAGGAGGGCGATGATCTCGGCGGGAACCCGCCCGGCCGTTTCCGTCGCTTGGGCGCGCGCGGCGATCGCCGGTGCGAGATCGCGGACAGAATCGAAAATCCGATCGGCCGTCCGGCCCGCATCCGCGTCCGATCCGATCGCTACCGTCGCAAGCGCCACAGAGTTATGCCAGTCCCATCGCAGGGTTCATCGCCGCTTGCTGGCGCATGTCGAAATATTCTTCGAAGCGCGTGATGAGGCCGTCCTCGTCATAATAGAGGTGCAGCATCGCCGGGGCCATGAACGACTGCCCTGCCGCATTGCTGGTGCGCAGCACATGCTGCCATATGACGCCGTCGTCGACCGCGATCGGCCGGCGATCCTCATACCGCCAAGTCTTAAGCCCGCTCCTTGCCTTCGCGATCAGCGGCGCGGTCTCGGCGACGGGCCGCTCCGCCATGTCGAAATTGTGCCACATGATCGCATCGTCGCGGAACATCGCGCCGAATGCTTCGAAGTCGCCGTTTTCGATATGGTCGAACAGCTTGTGCGCTTGGCTGACATTGTCCATCTGCTCTCCTTGCTGCGCCCGGTAGCGGAGGCCTGACGAGCGCGCCGGGCGTTCTAACGTCGATAATCCTGAATCGCAATTGCGTATCGTCGAAATTTCTGTCACTTGTTCGCCGCGTACACTATGGCTGTCCCGGGTGATCGGGGAACGCGGTTCGCCGATCGCCGACGCCCGTTCGCTCGGGGCGTGCGGGCGATCGGGTCGCGCTGGGGGCGAACATGGACTTGAACGGAGTTGCCGCGATCGTGACGGGCGGCGCGTCCGGCCTCGGCGCGGCCACCGCCGAGATGCTCGTGCGGAACGGCGAGAAGGTGGCGATCTTCGATCTTAACGTGGCGTGGTGGGCATGACGCTGCCGATCGCGCGCGATCTCGCTCAGCACCGCATCCGCGTGATGACGATCGCACCCGGCATCTTTCTGACGCCCATGCTGAAGGACTGCCGCAAGCCGCGCAGGACAGCCTGGGCACGCAAGTGCCGCATCCCGGCCGCCTCGGCCGCCCGGAAGAATATGCCCAGCTGGTCGAGAGCATCATCGCCAACCCGATGCTCAACGGGGGAAGTGATCCGCCTCGACGGCGCGATCCGGATGGCGCCGCGCTAGATGGTCCGGCGCGAAGGCGGCCCGGCGCGAGAGACGATTCGGCGTGCGGCCCGCCTTCGGTCCGCGGCTCGTCGCGGCTTTGAAGCCCATGGCGGCATGCCCGCTTCGGATGCGGCCGGCGGTTGGTTTTCACGAACGGAGTGAGATCAGTGAACGAACGATTCGCAGCTCTGGGACCGATCATGCAGCTCGCGTTCGTACCGCGCGACGTGCCGGCCGCGCTGGAGCATTGGACCAAGGTGATGGGCGTCGGCCCCTTCTTCCTGCTGCCGCACGTCGGCTACCGCTCCGCCACCTATCGCGGCGCGCCAAGCAACATCGATCTCTCCGCCTACATCGGCTACTGGGGCGACATCCAGATCGAGCTGGTGGAGCAGCACTGCGATAGCCCGTCGATCTACCGGCCGTGGATCGACGGCGACCGCGACGGGCTTCATCATGTCTGCATTCTGGCCGACAGCATGCGCGAGGCGCGCGACGTCTGCGCGTCCGCAGGCATCTTCGTCGTGCAGGAGATGGTAATGGACGGGGCCGAAGCGATCTATGTGGACGCCGGATCGTCGAGCCCGCTGGTCGAGATCTTCCAGGCGTCGCCTGCCCTCCTCCAGGGTGCGGCGATGATGCGCGATGCCGCGCGCCACTGGGACGGCAAGGATCCCCTGCGCCGCCTCGGCTGACTACATCGACATCGGCGTGATCGGAACGGCCGGGACATGCTGCGCGAGCTTCGCGCGCGCGTCCGCAGGGATCATCACCGCCGAGATGGCTCGTTCCGCGAAACGCCATCCCTCCGTCGTCTTGCGGTAGACGTCGGCGACGTCCAGCAGCATGGCCTGCGCGGGCACATAGTCCGCGGGAAGAACCTCGGCGTCCTACGAATAATAGGAAATGTTGTAGGCGAAGGCGGCGGCACTCGATTCATCGATGCGCGTGAAGTGATGGCCGGTCGTGACATGGCGGGTGAACTGGTTGTCCGGACGCTGCGCCATCGCGTCGAGGATGGCGGCCTGCCCTTCGAAGCGCACGCCGAGCCGCACCCACACGCCGTCGGGCGCGAAGAGATCGGCAAGTTCGCGATAGTTGCGATGGTCGATATGGTAGGCGAAGGCGTTGCTGAGCGCGACACATTCCCGCTCAAAACGATAGGCCAGGTCATGATCCATGCTCATCTTCGTGCACTGCTGCCGCAGCCGCGGCCGAAGCGGTCGCGCCTTAACGACCGACCTTCGATCGACAGCAGCGGACCACCCGTGGAGACTAGATCGCCAACGACGAGAATCAACAATGTATCGATAAAATAGCTTCTCACGCCGGAATATATACGACAAGGTTGATGCTGCGGCGGAGAGGCTGGTTGGACGATGGACATTTCTGTGGCTGAGCTTGGCTACGCTACCGACGGGCGGATCGCGATCGTCACGCTGTGCAATCCGCCGGTAAACGCGCTCGGTCTGGAACATCGCGTCATGATAGCGGCTGAGATCGCGCGCGCGACGCGCGACGATGGCGTGGACGCGATCGTGCTGGTCGGCGCCGGCAAGGGTTTCGCCGCGGGCGCCGACATCGCCCAGTTCGCATCCGGAAAGTTTCGCCAGGAGCCGCGCGCGCCGACCTTGCAGCGGATGCTCGCGGAAAGCGGCAAGCTGACCGTGGCGGCGATCCACGGCTTCGCGCTGGGCGGCGGCCTCGAGTTCGCGCTCGCCTGCGACGCGCGTGTCGCGGTCCCCGGCGCCAGGCTGGGCCTGCCCGAAGTCACGCTCGGCATCTTGCCGGGCGGCGGCGGCACGCAGCGCCTGACCCGCCTCGCCGGCGCGAGAGCGGCGATCGACCTGATCACGACCGGACGACACATCACCGCTTCCGAAGCAAAGGAGCTCGGCGTCGTCGATGCGCTCGGCGACGACGCGCGCGCGGGCGCCATCGCCTTCGCGCGCGACGCGCTCGCGACCGGCCGGACGTTCGTTCCCGCGATCCGGCGGGACGCGCCGACGGACGATCTCGACGGCGGCTTCGCGAAGGCGCGCGCGGCCGCGACGCGAAAGGCGCGCGGAGCGCTGGCGCCGGCCGCGATCGTCGACTGCGTCGAAGCCGCCTGCACGCTCTCCCCCGAAGAAGGGCTGGCGGTCGAGACGGCCAAGTTCGAGGAACTGGTGCGCGGCGACCAGCCGGCCGCGCTCATGCACCTGTTCTTCGCCGAGCGCGCGGCGCGGCGCGTTCCCGACGTTCCTGCCGGCGATACTCGACCGATCGGGCGCGTCGCTGTGATCGGCGCCGGCACGATGGGGAGCGGGATCGCGATGGCGTTCGCGAACGCTCGCATCGCGGTGACGCTGCTCGACGCCGATCCGGCCGCCCTGGAGCGAGGCCGCGACGCCATCGCGCGCAACTATGCCACGTCCGTCGCGCGAGGCTCGATCGCGCGGGATGTCGCGGACGCGGCGACCGCCCGAATCGGCGCAACGACCGACTACGCCGATCTGGCCGCGGCCGACCTCGTGGTTGAGGCGGTGTTCGAGGACATGTCGCTCAAGCGGAAGATCTTTGCCGCGCTGGACACTGCCACGCCCCCGCACGCCATCCTGGCGACGAACACGTCCTCGCTCGACATCGATGCCATCGCGGCGGCGACGACCCGGCCGGGCCAGGTGATCGGCATGCACTTCTTCTCGCCGGCGAACGTGATGAAGTTGCTGGAGGTCGTGCGCGGCGTTGCGACCGACAGCGACACGATCCGGACGGCGATGACGCTGGGCGCCGCGATCGGCAAGATCCCGGTGCTCGCCGGCAATTGCGACGGCTTCATCGGCAACAGGATGCTGCAGTTCTACACGAGCGAGGCGGAGTTCCTGCTCGAGGAAGGCGCCACGCCGGAGCAGGTCGACCGGGTCGCGACGGATTTCGGGATGGCAATCGGTCCGCTGGCGATGCGAGACATGGCCGGCATCGACGTCGGCCTCAGCGTCCGCCGCGGCCGGCTCGCCTCGCTCCCGCGCGAGGAGCGCGTGCCGGCGATCCTCGATCGGCTCGTCGCGGCCGGGCGACTCGGCGCGAAGACCGGCACGGGCTTCTACCGCTACGAAGGCCGCGATCGCTTTCCCGATCCAGACGCGCTGGCGCTGATCGAGGCGGAATCGGCCGCGATCGGCATCGTCCGGCGCGAAATCGGCGACGACGAGATCCGCGACCGGTTGTTCCTGCCGCTGGTCAACGAGGGTGCCAAGGTGCTGTGCGACGGCATCGCGTCACGCGCTGGCGACATCGACGTGGTATTTGTCAACGGGTACGGCTTCCCCGCGTTTCGCGGCGGCCCGATGTACTGGGGCGAACAGGTCGGACTAGACCGCGTCGCGGCGATGGCGGAGAAGCTCGGCCGCCGCAGCGGGCCGCGTTGGGCGCCCGCTCCGCTGCTCGAACAGAGACTGCGCACGGGCGAGAGCTTGGCCGACGCCATCTCGGGATGAGCGAGCCCGATGAGACAAGCACCGCCCGATCGACGGGCTGAGGAGAGGCAGGATATGGAGCAGGGCAGTAAATCCCGGATCGCGGTGGTGACCGGCGGCGCGGGCGGCCTTGGCCAGGCGTTCGCCGAACGATTGGCCGGGGCCGGGCACCGCGTCGTCGTCATCGATCGTCTGCTGGCGGACGAGACCGTCGGGCGGATCACGGACGCCGGCAACGACGCCGTCGCCATCCAGTGCGACTTGGCCGACCGTGCCGCGGTCGAGAGTGCGGTCGCAACGATCATCGCCGACCAGGGCGGTTGCGACGTGCTGGTCAACAATGCCGCGATCGCTTCGCCGCGGCCGTTCGACAGCCTCGATTACGACGCCTTCAGGCGCACTCTGGCGGTCAATCTGGAGGCGCCGTTCCTGTTCGCCAAGGGGTTCGCGCCCGGGATGCGCGAGCGGGCGTGGGGTCGGATCATCAACATCGCCGCCTCGAACCTGTTCGTGAACATAGCCGGGCTGAGCGACTACATCACGTCGAAGGGCGGCGTCTGGGGGCTGACCCGGGCTCTGGCGAGCGATCTGGGAGAGTTCGGGATCACGGTGAACGCCGTCGCGCCGGGCCTCATCCGCACGCCGCTGACCATCGAGGGCCGCCCCGGACATCCGCCGATACCCGACGAAATGTTTGCGCACGTGGCGGCGATGCAGGCGATCAAGCGATCCGGCGTGCCGGCGGACCTTGCCGGGATGGTCGCGTTCCTCGCGAGCGACGACGCCTCGTACATCACCGCGCAGATGATCGTGATCGACGGCGGCATGGTCCGCCACTGAGCGGCACGGCGAGCTAGGGAGAGAGACGTGCGCTTCAAGGACCAGGTCGTGCTGATCTCGGGCACGGGCGGCGGGCAGGGTCGCGTCGCCGCGCTGTCGTTCGCGCGTGAAGGTGCGCGGGTCGTCGGCTGCGATATCGCCGTGGCCGCTTCGCTGGAGACCACGCGGCTGGTGACCGAAGCCGGCGGCGAGATGATCTCGCTCGAACCGATCGATCTCGCCGAGCCGGAAGAAGCCGCGCGCTGGGTTGCCGCCGCCGTCGACCGCTGGCGGCGGATCGACGTGCTCTACAACAACGCCGCGGGCGTGAACCTGGCGACGTTCGACGAGGCCACCGTCGACGACTGGAACTTCACGCTCCGCAACGAACTGACGTTGAGCTATGTCGCGACGCGCGCAGTCTGGCCGCACTTCGTTGCGCAGCGGAAAGGCGTGGTCGTCAGCACCGCCTCGCTCTCCGGACATCTCGAGACGACCGCCTTCTCCAGCGTCGCGCACGGCGTGGCCAATGCCGGGCTTCAGGCGATGGCGAGGATGTTCGCCGGCGCCGGCGCGCCGTACGGGATCCGCTCGGTCAGCCTCAGCCCGGGCACCGTCTATAATCCCGCGGCGCCCGGCCCGTTCGCGGATATCCAGTCGACGCAGATGAAGGCGCTATGGGGTCCGGCGCCGCTCGGCCGTCCCGCGACGATGCAGGAGATCGTCAATACCGCGATGTTCCTCGCCTCGGACGACGCATCCTACATAACGGGCACCGACATCGCGGTGGACGGCGGCGCGACCGGGGTTATCTGGAGGAAATGACGCGCGTTTCGGCGGGCGTCTATTCCGCGGCGATCGCGAGCGTCTCCGGCCCGTTCCGCTTTTGCTCGATGCCCGCGAAGACGGCGGCCATGTGGCGGAGGAGGATCTCCGATTCGCCCAGGAGGATTTCGGGCTTAGCGCCCGAATCGAGCATCGCCTGCTGCCGCTGGAAGCAGCTATTGTCTTCGGCAAAGATGTCGCGCTGGATCGCGCCGGCGAAATGCTGCGAGAACTCCTCGCGTAGCGAGCGCGGCGCCTTATAGTAGAACGTGGTCGACCACATCGATCGGTCCCTGGTGATCGGCCAGTAGCCCGTCGTCCAGAAGCCGTTCGCCGTGACGTGGATCGAGAAGTTCGGGAAGACGCCGAACTGGTCGTTGGTGAAGAGATCCGTGCCGATCCGGTTGATCCCGGGATGGCTGAGAAAGTCGCGGCTCGCCTTGCCTTCGACACCGCCCTCGACGAGCATCTGCTCGCCATTGCTGGCGGCGAATTTCTGCACGATGCGCTTCTGCGAGAGCCGATATTCGGGATTTCCGGGCACGGTCGCGGTCCGGTGCGGACCTAGCGGCTCCCACGCCAGGAAGTTGACGTGCGGGTTCTGCTTGGAGGCCAGCATGCCGCCGATCGTCCGGGTGTGCAGCGTCTGGACGTGATATCCTTCGCTCGCCGCCTCGATCCCGAGCTTCCAATTGCCCACCACCTCCTGGGACAAGGTCAAAGCGCGGGGGAACAGATCGAACGGAGCGCCTTTGAGACGCTCGTAGAGCGGTCCGAGAAACTCGGCCAGCGTCTGCCTGGGTTCGGCGCGCAGGTTGATGAAGATGAACCCCGCCCAGACATCGCAACTGATCGGCAGGAGACCGCTCTCTTCCTTGTCGACGTAACTGAAACAGTCTTGATCGGGCACGTTGAGCAGGTTGCCCTGCGTGTCATAGGTCCATGCATGGTATGGACAGGAGAAGCGACCGCCACGACCTTTGCGTTGCCACGCGAGCTTCATTCCGCGATGCGAGCAGATATTGTGGAACGCGCGGACCTTCATGTCCTTGCCGCGCGCGATTATGGCGGACACCGAACGACAATGGACGTCCCAGACGAACCAGTCGCCGCGCGCGGCGATCTGCTCTTCCCGTCCGACGCAGAGCCATACCTCGCCGAACAGCTCGCGCTCGAGTTCGAACCGCCGCTCCGACGTGTATGCGCTCACCGGCACATGTCCGGTTTCCATGATCACCGCGTCGGGCTGGGTGATGCCATCGCCGATGTCGAAGTCGCTGTTCTTCGCGGGTTCGTAAAGCGACATGCCCTATCCTTCACAAATGGCGGTCCGTCGCGCCGGGAAACTCGGTCGCGATCATCGTGCGGACACTCGGGCGCCAGTGATCGTCAGTGTTGATGGCTCGGCACCCTGACGACAAGCCCTTCGAGACGTTCGTCGACCTCGATCTGGCAGGACAAGCGCACGTTCTCGTCCGCGAAATCCGAATCCTCGATCATCGATTGCTCGAGCGGCCCGGGAGCGCCCACGCGATCGACCCATGCCGGGTCGACAAGCACCTGGCAGGTCGCGCAGGCACAGGCCCCGCCGCACTCGGCGATGATCCCTTCCACCCCGTTCTCGATCGCTCCGCGCATCAGCGACAGGCCGGAGGCGACGTCATGCGTCTCCGCCGTGCCGTCGCCGAGCACCCAGGTTATGCGAGCCACGGCGCGCTCCTCATCGAACCGCCCATGTGAGCGGCAACGCGACCGGAGAGATCATCGCCGCGAGATAGGAGGTGATCTCGGCGCCTGGCGCAATGCCGAACTCGGGGATGATGGACAGGAACTCCTCCAACGCGATGCGCATCTCGCGCCGCGCGAGATGCATGCCGATGCAGAGATGCGGCCCGTATCCAAAGCTGATATGGCGCGGCTTGCGGTCCAGGATCACCTTTTCGGGAGACGCGAAGACCTCGGGATCGCGTCCCGCCAGGTAGGTGGCCATCGCGACCTTGTCGCCGGGCATCATCGTGACGCCGTTGATCTCGACCTGCTTGATGCACTCGCGCGACGTCGCCACCGCGGCATAGGCGCGCATCATCTCGTCGATGGCATCGGGTATAATCGCCGGGTTCTCGCGCAGGGCGCGCTGGTGATCGGGATGCTCCGCGAGATGGCGGAATTGGAGGCCGATGTTGGTCGAGACCGTATCGAGGCCGCCGATGAACAGGTTGAAGCAGAAGCCCATGAGCTGATCGTCGTCGAGGCGGACGCCATTGGCCTCGGCCTGCACGCCGAAGGTAATGAAATCGTCGCGCGGGTTCGCGCGGCGATCATCGATCTGGCTGCGCAGATAGTCGACCACCGCACGCGTGGCCTTGACCACCTCGCCGAAGTCGGGCTCGTGCATCAGCTTGTGTTCCCAAGCGAGGAACTGCCCCACCTCCGCTTGCGGCAAGCCCATCAGCTCGAGAAACACACGGATCGGAAACTCGAACGCGAAGTCGGCCATCAGCTCGCACGCGCCGCGATCACGAAAGGCGAGGATCGCCTCGCGCGCGTAGATCCTGATCTGCTCCTCGAGCCTGGACATCCGCTTGGGCGTGAACAGCGGATTGACAGCGGCGCGCAGCAATCCGTGATGCGGCGGATCGACCTCCGCCGGAACCAGATACCAGCTGTCGCCGATCATGCTGGCGAACGGCGCGAAGCCGCGCATCGTGAAATGCTCGTGATCGAAATAGATCTTGTGCAGATCCTCGGTCCGCCGCGGTATCCAGGCGCCCTGCATGCCGTTGAAGGCGTTCTCGGCCCAGAAGATCGCGGGCCCTTCGTGGATTTCGGCGATGAAGCTGTGGGGCTGAAGCGTCGTGGTGGCGCCGAGGATGTACGGGAACGGCCGCACGAGATCGGACGGAACGTGCGGCGGCAACTTGGCGCTTGACGGCGCCTCGGCTTCGATCGAGTCGACGGCGTCAGTCACGGCCACTCCTTGAATGCATCATCGCCGGATGGTAATGATCTCCAAGCGTCGAGGCAATGAGAAATGTCGACGATTCCATCCGACGCGGCCGATCGTCTTGATTCTTGTCATTCAAGCATCTAGACCGTCGCCGGCGGCTCGCTCGGGCCAGCAGAGCAGGGCGAGGATCCGCATGGCCGAGGTTGAGGCGATCGCTGACGAACCGGCCCGGGCAGAGCAGGAGACCCATTCCGGCACGGCGCTGGCGCAGTTGCAGTTGCCTTCGGCGACCGACGAGATCGTTCCGTTTCGCGTGTCCGTGCCGGCGTCGGCGATCAGCGATTTGGCCGTGCGGCTCGCGCAGACGCGCTGGCCGTCCCGAGAGGTCGCCGGCGACGGCGCCGACGGCGTCCCCTTGGCGCGCGCGCAGGCGCTCGTCGAATATTGGCGCACCGGGTACGACTGGCGGCGATGCGAGGAAGCGCTGAACGCGGTGCCCAATTTCCGCACGCGCATCGACGGTCTGGGGATCCACTTCATCCACGTCCGATCGCCGCATCCGGACGCATTGCCGCTGATCCTGACCCATGGCTGGCCGGGCTCCGTGATCGAGTTTCTCAAGGTCATCGGCCCGCTCACGGATCCGGTCCGCCACGGCGGCCGCGCCGAGGATGCCTTCCACCTCGTCATCCCGTCGCTGCCGGGCTTCGGCTTCTCCGACAAGCCCGAAGCGGCGGGCTGGAACCTCGAGCGGATCGCGCGCGCTTGGGCCGTGCTCATGCAGCGGCTCGGCTATCGGCGCTGGGTTGCGCAGGGTGGCGATATCGGCGGGATGATGACGCACGTGCTGGCGCGGCAGCGGCCCGAAGGAATGGTCGCGGCGCACGTCAATTTCCTGATGGTCGTTCCCGAGGCCCCTTCCGCCCAGCCGACCGACGAGGAACAGCGCGCCTTCGCCGCGCTCGGCCGCTACATGCAGGACGGTATCGGCTATCTCAGGCTTCAGGCGACGCGTCCGCAGACGCTGGGCTATGCGCTGGCGGATTCGCCGGCGGGTCAGGCGGCGTGGATCTACGAGAAGTTCGTCGAGTGGACGGACGATCAGGCCGGACCGCTGGGCGGACTGACCCTGGACGAGGTGCTCGACAATATCGCCGTCTACTGGTTCACGGACACCGGCGCCTCCTCCGCCCGCCTCTACAAGGAGATGGCGCACATGACCTTGTCGTTCGGCCGCATCGAGCTACCGATGGCGGCCTCCGTGTTTCCGCGCGAGTCAGTCTACGTCCCCCCGCGGAGTTGGGCGGAGGCGCAGTGGCCCAACCTCATCTACTGGAACGTGGCCGAACGGGGCGGCCATTTCGCCGCGTTCGAGCAGCCCGAGATCTTCACGAATGAACTGCGTAAGGCATTCCGCGCACAGCGCTGAAGCGCGTGCCGGCGGAAGCGAGACATGGACGGATCGATGCGCGAGACACGGGAATTCGATGTCCTGATCGTCGGCGCCGGGCACGGCGGCGCGCAGGCCGCGGTCGCGCTCAGGCAGCAGAAATTCGCCGGGACGATCGCGATCGTCGGCGACGAGCCCGAACTGCCCTACGAACGCCCTCCCCTGTCGAAGGAATATCTCTCCGGCGACAAGCCGTTCGAGCGGCTGCTGATCCGCCCCGCCGCCTTCTGGTCGGAACGGGCGGTGACGATGCTGCTGGGTCGCCGGGTAACGGCAGTCGATCCCTCCGCCTGCTCGGTCACGATCGGCGACGGATTGGCGATCGGCTATGAGACGCTCATCTGGGCTACCGGCGGCCGCCCGCGTCGACTGGCATGCAGGGGCCATGATCTGGCCGGCGTGCACGCCGTACGCACGCGGGAGGACGTCGATCGGATGATCGGCGAGTTGAGCGCGACGACACGCGTCGTGGTGATCGGCGGCGGCTATATCGGCCTCGAGGCGGCGGCGGTGCTCGCTAAGCTGGGCAAACAGGTGACCGTCCTCGAGGCGCTTGACCGCGTGCTTGCCCGCGTCGCCGGCGAGCCGTTGTCCCGCTTCTACGAGGCCGAGCATCGCGCCCACGGCGTCGACGTGCGGCTCGGCGTGAAGGTCGACTGCATCGAGGAGGCCGCCGGACGCGCCACCGGCGTGCGGCTCGCCGACGGCACGATCCTGCCCGCGGACATGGTCATCGTCGGCATCGGCATCGTGCCGGCGGTGGAGCCGCTCGTCGCTGCCGGCGCGGAAGGCGGCAACGGCGTCGCGGTCGATCACCTCTGCCGCACCAGCTTGCCCGGGATTTTCGCGATCGGCGATTGCGCGCTGCACGCGAACCCCTTTGCGGAGGATCTTCCGATCCGGCTCGAGTCTGTACAGAACGCGAACGACCAGGCGATCACCGTGGCCAAGGCGGTGATGGGCCATGACGAGCCTTATCAGGCGGTGCCGTGGTTCTGGTCCAATCAATATGATCTCCGGCTGCAGACCGTGGGGCTTTCCACCGGGTATGACGATCTTATCGTGCGCGGCGATCCGGGTGCCCGGTCCTTCTCGATCGTCTACCTGCGGAGCGGCCAGGTGATCGCGCTCGACTGCGTCAACGCGACGCGCGATTACGTTCAGGGCCGTGCGCTGGTGGCGGCGCGCACGCTGGTCGATCCTGCGCATCTGGCGAACGTCGCGACGCCGCTGAAGGAGTTGGCTGCGGCATGACCGGCGACGCCGACGACGCCATGCCCTTCGGGAGAGAGCCGATGAGCCTTGATGGCGCGATCCAAGTAGATATGTTCGACAGCGAGGCGCGTGTGCCGACACCGAATGCGAGCCGGTATCTTCAGCAGCTCTGCAAGCATTGGTCTCAGAATGTCGCCGTCGAGTTCGATGCGACGCATGGGAAGGTGGTCATCCCGAAGGACGCGCGCGGCGCCGACTGGCCAGCGGACGCGGTGATCACGATGCTCGCGGAAGCCGATCGCCTCATCTGCCGGATCGCTGCGTCGTCCGGCGGGCAGCTCGTCGCCATGAAGGATGTGCTGCAGCAGCATCTCGACCGGTTCGCGTTTCGGGAAACCCCGCTCGCGTTCGACTGGACGACGGCCGCAAGCGCCGGCCCCACCGATCCTTGAGCGGGCCTCCGGCAGCGGCTGCACGGCGGCGCTGGCTGATCACCGGCGTCTCGAGCGGGTTCGGACGAACGTTGGCGACGGAAGTCGCTCGGCGCGGCGATACCGTGGTCGGCACGGTCCGCCGGCGTGAGCAGTTCGCCGGTCTCGAAGCCGACGGCATCTCGCCCCTGCTGCTCGACGTCACCGACGTCGCGCAGGTAGACGCGGGCGTCGCAAGCGCGGTCGCGACGCTCGGCGGCCTCGACGTGATCGTCAACAATGCGGGCTTCGCCCTGGTCGGCGCGATCGAGGCGGTCGACGAGGATGAATTCCGCGGCATCATGGAGACCAACTTCTTCGGCGCGCTGCGCGTGACGCGCGCTGCGCTGCCCGTCCTGCGAGCCGGCGGCGGCGCCGTCATCAACATCACCTCCGTCGCCGGACTGATCGGCCTGGAGGGAATGGGTGCCTATTGCGCTTCCAAGTTCGCGCTCGAGGGATTTTCGGAATCGCTCGCACTGGAGCTGGCGCCGTTCGGCGTGAAAGTCATGATCGTCGAGCCCGGCTCGTTTCGCACGGAGTTCGCCGGTCGCTCGTCGCGCGTGGCGCGCCATCGGGTGGACGCTTACGCAGGCACGCTGGCCGGCGAGATCGGCACGCTGATGCGCGAGCATCATGGGCAGGAACCCGGCGACCCGGCGAAGGCGATCGAGGTGATCCTGGCCGCGCTCGACGCCGAGACCGTGCCCCTGCATCTCGTGCTCGGAGCCGACGCGCTGAGGGGCATCGACGCCAAGCTGGGCCGGTTGACCGGCGAGCTGGACGAATGGCGAGCGCGATCGGCGGCCACCGGCTTCTGATCAGGCGCCGATGGTCAGGCGGCCGCCGCGTCGCCGAGCCGGGTCAGTCCGTCTCCCAGCACCTTCACTCCACGTTCGTTCGCCCAAGCCTCGAACAGGACCGCGTCGGGCTCCAGCCAAAGCTCCGCGCGCAGGGTCTCGCCGGGATATAGCGGCGCCGTGAACCGCGCCCGATGCTCCCGCACGCGATCCGGGTCGCCGCCGGCGCAGTGCTCGACGACCGCGCGGCAGGCCAGTCCGTAAGTGCACAGGCCGTGCAGGATCGGTCGCGGAAAGCCGGCCGCGCGCGCCGCGTCGGGATCGATATGGAGCGGGTTCAGATCGCCGGAAAGGCGGTAGATCGCCGCCTGATCGGGAGCGACGGCTATCAGGACCGTGCGGTCTGAAGGGCGATCGGGTATCTTCCGCACCGGCGACCGCGGCGGCTCGGCGCCGGCGGCGGTGCCGTCGCCCCGCGCCAGGAC
>CAXUMU010000002.1:0-28535 GCA_964252145.1 uncultured Sphingomonadaceae bacterium | reverse complement strand
GTTCGCGAGGATCATGAACCCCTCGATAAGCCGGTGCGCGTCGAGGCGCTCGGGCAGGGTCACCCGGTCGACGGTGCCGTCGGCCTTCAGGAGGATCTTGCGCTCGGGCAGGTCGAGGAAGAGCGGGCCGCGCTCGTCGCGAAGCTCGGCGCGGGTATGCAGCAGCGCGCCGCGCCCGGCGCCGCGGTCGCTGATCCCGGCGACCGAGCCGGTGATCGCGACGGTGCCGCGCGCCGCGATAGGACGGTGGAATACCGCCTGCTGCACGACATGTACGGTCTGCCCGTGATCGCCGCCGAGTTCGCCCACGGTCGGCATCATCGTGCGGGCGAGCGCCGTCAGCAGCGTCGGCAACGGGCGAAGCGCGCGCTCGTAGACATAGGCGAGCGCCGAAGGGTCGAGCGGCTCGGCGCCCAGTCCGAGCCCGAGCGCATAGAGGATCGCGTCGCGCTCGGTCCAGGCGAGCGTCGCCCGCTTGACGACCCAATCTGCCTGCGGCGCGAGCGCCACGCTAAGGCGACCCGCAGCGGGACGTGCCCGGCGAACGAGTGAATAATCTCGACATCGAAGCCCACCTAACCCTTTTGTCGACAGGATGTCGATGGTAGGCTCGCCCGTGTGCTGCTGCCCAGCTATCGCACGCGAACGAACATCTGCGATCCCGTCATACAGGAAAGGACCGTTCATGCGCCTCGTGACCTTCGAGAGCGGCAACGAAGCTCTTCCAGGCCTCCAAGTTGAGGGCGAGATCCTCGATCTGCGCGCGATCGGCGGAACCATGCCGGAGGCGGCGATGCTCCCCGGCTCAATTCGCGGCATCCTCAAGGCCGGGGGGCCCGCGCTCGACATCCTCAAGCGGGTGCACGATGCGTCGGGCGACGGGGCGGAGCGGCTGCGGGCATCGGGCGCGCTGATGCCGGCTGGGGCCGTGAGGCTCCTTGCCCCGGTGGAACCGCGGATCATCATTTCGGCGGGCAGCAACTACCGCGCGCATTTCCGCGAGATGGGCGGCTTGGCGCTGCCGACCGAACCCTCGGCGTTCCTGAAGAACGTTAACAGCGTGATCGGCCCGGACGCGCCGATCGTGCTGCCGAAGCATCATGCGGAGATGGTCGATTGGGAGGCGGAGTTCTCCGTGGTGATCGGCCGACCGTGCCACAATGTCTCCGCCGCCGAGGCGCTGGATCATGTCGCCGGCTATACGCTCGCCAACGATGTGTCGGCGCGCGACTGGGCCAAGCCGCTCGACGGGCTTGCCGGACTCGAGGCGAGCCAGGCGTGGGACCGCAACATGCTGGGCAAGCAGTTCCCGACCTTCTGTCCGCTGGGGCCGGCGATCGTCACCAAGGACGAGATATCCGATCCGGACAAGGTCGCCTTCCGGCTCACCGTCAACGGCGAACTGATGCAAGACGCCGTCACCGACGACCTCGTTTTCCGCATCGCCGACTTCATCGCTTATTACTCGCGCTTCTACCCGTTGATGCCCGGTGACGTCATCACGACCGGCTCCCCGTCCGGCGTCGGACTGGCGCGCAAGCCGCCGTTGTTCCTGAAGGCGGGCGACGTGATCGAGATCCATTCGGACGTCATCGGCACGCTCCGCAATCCGGTCGCGGCCGAAGCGGCGTGATGCGCTGTTTGACAGCGCAGCAGGTTATCGATAAAATGGCGCCATACTATTTAAATGGCGATATTCGCGTAGTATCGGGAGTGGATGATGTACCCTTTCCGCGATGACAATATCTATGTGCGCAACACCTGGTATGTCGCTGCGCTGCGGGACGAGATCAGCCGCACGCCGATGGAGCGGATCATCTGCGACGAGCCGATCGTGCTCTACCGCACCGAGGCTGGCGATCCGGTGGCGATGTACGGTCTCTGCCCGCACCGTTATTATCCGCTGGCGCTGGGCAAGCTCGACGGCGATGCCATCATCTGCGGCTACCATGGGTTCACCTTTGACTGTTCGGGCAAGTGCATCCGCATCCCGGCGCAGCAGGACAAGGGCGCCGGCTTCTCGCAGCGGACCTATCCGGTCGTCGACCACGGCCCGTGGACGTGGATCTGGCCGGGCGATGCGGCGCTCGCCGATCCGGCCGAGCTTCCCGACCTCGACTTCCTGGGTTTCCAGAAGAGCGGCGAGCCGTCCCCCGGCCATGCGGCGTTCGTCGACATCTGCAAGCCGTTCGCCGGCCGATCGCAGCTTATCGTCGACAACCTTATGGATCTGACCCACTTCGCCTTCCTCCACCATGCCCAGATCGACTCGACGGCCCTGGTGCGCTGGCCGATCCGTACCCAGCCATTCGGCAAGAACGGGATGAGCGCGATCCGCGAGATCAAGGGCGGCACGTGGGACGGCTTCTGCGAGTTCTCCTATCTCGCTCCGAACAGGTTCGAGACGGCGGACTGGCGCAGCGAGACCCTGTTCTACAGTCCGGGTCTGCTGATCACCTGGTCGTTCGAGTTTACCAGCGTGGACGGCAAGACCGAAATCCCGCCCGCGCTTGGGCTGATCCGCTTCATCCACGCGATTACGCCGGCGACGAAGACAAGTTCCTATTACTTCCAGGCCAACACCCGCAACTTCCGCATCGACGACGCGCAGTTCCACGCGATCAACGGCCAAATCTCGAGCCGGATCGTGGACGAGGACATTGCCGCCGCCGAAGCGATGGAGCCGCGGGTCGACCATGCATCCACCGTGCAGCGGGAACTGATGGCCCGCAGCGACGTCGCCGGCGTCAAGGTGCGCGAGCTGGTGCAGCGGCTGATCGACGAGGAGACCGGCGTCGGCGTAGCGGTGGCCGCCGAATAGCCTAGAACAAAATCAATGCGCCGCGTCGAGGCAAGGTGGCGCTCGTCACCGGCGCGGGACCGCGTGACGGGCTCGGCGAGGCGATCGCGCGACGCCTGGTCGAGGAAGGGGCGACCGTCCACCTCACCGATCTCGACGAGGATGGCGCGCGCGCACGGGCCGGCGAGATCGGGGGTGCGTGCCGCTCGTCACGACTTGACGTGACGAGCGATGCGGATTGGGAGCGCGTTACTGACGCGATATATATTTGTCGCAGAGGGCGGCTTCGACATCCTTGTCAACAATGCCGGTATCGCTGTCCTCCGCCCGATCGAAGAGCTGGCTCCCGCCGACTTCACGCTGCAGCTGCAAGTCAATCCGACTTCAGTCTATCTTGGAACCCGGCGCGTCGTCGCGGCGATGCGCGCGAGCGGAATAGGCGGTTCGATCGTCAACATGTCTTCGGTCGCCGGGCTGGTCGGGGTGCCGTCGGTGTCGGCCTATGCCGCGACCAAGGCCGGCATCCGCCTGTTCGGCAAGTCGGTTGCGATGGAGACCGCGCGAGAAGGCATTCGCATCAACAGCGTTCATCCCGGCATGATCCTGATGGGCATGCAAAAGATTGCGATCGGCCAGAGCTGGCGCCGTGCCTGGACCGAGGTCGTGCCGTTCTACGCCTTCCCCGGCGACGTTCGCCGGATCTTGTATACGACGAACGCGATCGAGGCGCTGAACGCGAAGCTGCGCCGCGCCGTCCGCGCACGCGGCCACTTCCCGACCGACGAGGCGGCGATGAAGCTGCTCTACCTGGTCTTGAACCGCTCCGAGAAAGAGTGGAGGACGGGCCCTCGTGAGTGGACCATGGCCAAGGCCAGTTCGCCGTCATCTTCGGCGAGCGCTTCACCGAGGCCATGGCCGGCTGATGTTCAACCGCCCGCCCACACACGAAAATCCCGACAGTCCCCAGCGGCAGCAGCGTGTGACGACGGCAGGCGACGATGATCGCCTCCTGCTCGACCGTCAGCACGGTGGACTTCGCCTCCTTCGGCCCCGTCGGCAGGTTTGCGACCGAGGTCCGTTTCTTCCATTGGCGACGGTCTTCTGGTTGATGCCATGCCGCCGGGCGAGAACCCTCAGACTCTCTTGACTATGCTGTATCGCTCGACGGACCGCCTCAGTCGTCGTGGCGCTCCTGTGGAGTAACTGGCCCATAGCGCATCTTTCCAATCGCTCGTGAAATGCACCATCAAAGCCCGGGATCAAACAGCTAGTCAGCCGTCTCCACCGCGACATTGGCCAGCGCATAGGATTCGACGACACCGCGCTGCGACATTCTGGCATCGCGCGGCGATCCCCAACTGTCGCTCGATTCGTCGACAAGCGGAAGCACGCGATGGTCTCGATAGTCTTCGTCCGCGAACTGCTCCATGCCGTAGCTATATTCCAGCGTCATCCCGTCGGGATCGAGAAAATACAGGAATACGCTGCTGGATGCCGGATGACGTCCCGGCCCGTATACGATCGGAGCATCGTTCGCATTGAAGCGGTGCAGGCCGCGGCCGATGTCGTCGATCTCGGTCACCATGAAGTTGAGGTGGTGAAAGACGTTCTTCTCCGAACGGGCCAGCCCGACGCCATGATGATAGGGACTGCCGAACGGGCGCATCAGCGTAACCTGGTCGCCGACATCATCGGATATCCGAAAGCCCAGCACGTCGATGAAGAAGCGGACGGTCTTGTCGTAGTTCCTCGTGCGGAACACGACATGCCCCAGCCGCTCGATCAGCGCCACCGTCGGCTCGAAGCTGCCCTGTTCCAGCTCGGCGGTAGGTAGATAATATTCCCAGACGGCCTCGAGATGCGGAATGATCAGCCGCGTTCCGCGGGACAGGAGCCGCCGCTCGCACTCCTCGACGGGAATCGGCTCCCACGCCACGTCGTGCCGGTCGAGCGTCGCGTGAAGGCGTTCGAATTGCTCCTCCTCCGCCAACATCCAGCCGCAGCGCGAGAAACCGGGGTGGGCGCCTTCGTGGAGAACGACCGTATACCGACCGTCCGCGCAGCGGAAGCGCGCTTCGCCCGTCGGCCCATGCTCGACGAACTGAAGGCCCACAATGTCGCGGTAGAACGGTATGGATCGCGCGAGGCTGGCGACATTCAGTTCGACATAGCCGAGCTTGGCGGTCCGGAACGCTGACATCTCGCCTCCACGCTTGTTGATGATCGACCGATGATCGACGATCTCATCACTACGGGGAATTATCGACATTATCGCGAAGCGTCAACGCCGCTTCGGGCGATGCCCGCCTGCGCCGGATGGCCCTGAACCGGCCGGAGGAACCGCTCTGCATTCGCGTTGCCGATCGCTTGGCGGGTTGCGGGATCCAGATGCGCGATACACGCGAAGGGAACGCCTTCCTGGATCGCCGCAGGCATGTCCGTGCCGAGGCAAAGCTGCCCCGCGCCGAACCGCGCGATCAGGAAGTCGATCACGCCGGCGTCGTAGACGAGGTTGTCCCAGAACAGCCGGCGCGCCTGGGCGGTGGGCGAGGCGCCGATCCGCTCGGCGAGCCCGGGCACCGTTCTCCAGCCATATTCGAGACGCGGAAGGGCGATCGGGAACGCGCCGCCGCCGTGCGCCACCGCCAAGCGGAGCCGCGGATGCCGATCCAGCATTCCTCCTGTGATCAGCGACGTGACCGCCAGCGCCAGCTCGCACGGATGCGCGGCGAGGTTTCCCAGGACCGCCGGCCCGGCGAGACGATCGCGGCCGACCGGACGCTCGGGATGTATGAAAATAGCCGCTTCCAGCGCCTCGGCCCGCGCGAACACCGGCTCGAACCGCGGGTCGCCGATCGATATGCCGGCGACGTTGGTACCCATCTCGACGCCGCAGAACAGGCTCGAACCCATCAGCCGCTCGAGTTCGGCCAGCGCGCGGTCCAGATCCTGCAACGGCACGCAGCCCATGCCCAGGAAATGACCGGGCGCAGCGGAGACCATCTCGCCGATCGTGTCGTTGACGTAGCGGCACAACAGCTCGCCGTCGGCCGGGTCGAGCCAGTAGGAGAGAAGTTCCGGCAGCGGCGAGAGAACCTGCCGATCCAGTCCCGCGGCATACATCACCTCGATCCGGCGCGCGACGTCCCAGGCCTCTGCCTCGAAGGTACGGAAGACATGTCCGTCGACCGCCATGGTGCGCGGACCGCAGCCGCATCCCGCCGTCATGCTCGGCCAGTGGGAAGGAACGGCCGCGCCCACGTAGCGCGGGAAGCTGGCCGGAACGACGTGACTGTGGATGTCGGTCGCGCGATAGATATTCATGCGTTGTCCCTCCCGCCTCAACGTGCCGCTGCGCGCACTCGATCGATGCGCGCTCCGGTCTCGCGCGCGATCCCGATCGACCGGCGGAAGCTCACCATATCCGCTGCGGCGATCAAAAACACCTTGACGACTTGCGCGTCTAACGTCGATGTTATACGCCATCTATCGTAAAAATCGACAAGGAACGCGGGGGAGTCTGATGAGGTTGGTTCGTTACCGATCGGGTGAGGGTGCGGCGCTGGGAGTCAAGGAGGGGAGCACGGTCGTTCCCCTTTCTGCGATCATGTCCGTGGCGCCCGACGATCTGGCCGATCTGCTCCGCGACGGCAATTCGCTTGAAGCGCTCGGCGAGAGGGCTGCTTCCGCACGGAACGGATCGGGTCTTCGCCTGGACGACCTCACCTTGCTTCCGCCCGTTTCCCGGCCGGGCAAGATCATCTGCTTGGGCGTCAACTATCTCGACCATGCCGCGGAATCGAACCTTCAGAAGCCGGAGGATCTGGTGGTGTTCCTTCGTTCCGCGACATCGCTCATCGGCCATGACGCGCCGATGATCCGTCCGAACTGTTCCGACCAGCTCGACTTCGAGTGCGAACTCGCGGTGTTTATCGGCGCGGAAGGTCGTTACCTCACGCAGGAGAACGCCCTTTCGATCGTGGCGGGCTATACCGCCTTCAACGACGGCTCGATCCGCGATGTCCAGACGCGGGTCTCGCAATGGACCTTGGGAAAGAATTTCGACGGAACCGGCGCTGTCGGGCCGGAATTCGTCTCCGCCGACGAGCTTCCGGAAGGCGCCGCGGGGCTCCGGATACAGACGCGTCTTAACGGCCAGGTCATGCAGGACGCCAACACCAACGACCTGCTCTACGATGTGCGCGAAACCATCGTCCGCCTGACCGAATGCCTGACGCTGGAGCCGGGCGATATGATCATCATGGGAACGCCGGGTGGCGTCGGACTTCTACGCAACCCGCCGTTGTTCATGAAGCCTGGCGATATCTGCGAAGTCGAGATAGAGAAAATCGGCATCCTCCGCAATCCGATCGTGCAGGCCGCAGCCGTCGCCAAGGTGCGCGAACACGCCCCCTCTTGATCAAGATTGGCAGAGGGATTACTGGATCGGTGCGGATGGATCGATTTTACGGGGACCTTAATGAAATCGTCGAAAGTAGCATCGCCAGGGACGTTGACCTCCTCCGTCTGCGAGCGGATCCGGCGTGACATCGTCGGCGGCTTGTTGCCGGCCGGCGAGAAGCTGCGGATCGAGGCCCTCCGCGAGAGATATTCGCTGGGCGGCAGCCCGATCCGCGAGGCGCTGAACCGGCTCTCCTCGGAGGGCCTGGTCATGCAGCAGGACCAGCGCGGGTTCGGCGTGCTTCCGGTGAGCGCCGAGGACTTGGTCGAACTCACCCGTACCCGCATGCTCCTGAATGAGCTCCTGCTCCGGGAGTCGCTCACGCGTGGCGACGAAAGTTGGGAAGAAGGCGTCATCCTCGCCTTGCACCGGCTCACGCGCGCGCCGAGATACCTCAAAGAAACTCCGGAACTGCCCAATCCGGAATGGGAATTGCGCCACCGCCAGTTCCACCTGGCGCTGGTCGCCGCGTGCGGATCACGCTGGCTGGTCGGCTTTTACGAGACGCTGTTCGACCTTGCCGACCGTTATCGTCACCTGGTGGCGGTGGTCCACCATCACACGCGCGATACCGAGGGCGAGCATCGGGCGATCGGCGATGCGGCGGTGAACCGGAACGTCGAGCAGACGGTATCACTGGTCAACATGCACATCAGTGTGACGAGTGACCAGGTCCAGAAATTGGGGCTGCAGGTCACCATCCCGTTGAGCGAGATTGACTGAACGGATGTTCGGTCGACGCGCGTCATTCACTTGGGCGAGCAACCTGCGCGTCGGCCGCCCGCCGCTGTTCTTTGCGCGGCGAAAGATTGTTCGAGGACTGAGATGGCGTTGATGGCGAAGGTTGTGCTTCGACTTCGCGCTCGTGGGGCTTGCTGGTGAGCGACGTGGTCATCGTCGAGGCTGTGAGGACGCCTGTCGGCCGGTACAAGGGAAGCCTGGCAGACGTCCGCGGCGACCATCTCGGCGCGCTTGTGCTGCAGGAGGTCATACGGCGCGCGGACATCCAGCCGGAACTGGTCGACGACGTGGTGTTCGGCTGCGTCACCCAGGTCGGCGAGCAATGCGCCAATGTCGCCCGCACCTCGCTGCTCGGCGCAGGCTGGCCGACAAAGGTGCCGGGCGTGACGATTGACCGCAAATGCGGGTCGTCCGAAGCGGCGATCCATCTTGCGGCCGCGGAGATCGCCGCGGGAACGATCGACATCGCGGTTGCAGGCGGCGTCGAGAGCATGACGCGCGTGCCGATGGGCGTGAACCGTACGATACAGGGGGAGCCGTTCGGCTGGGCGGTCACCGAACGTTACACGCTGACCAGCCAGGGCGAGGCGGCCGAGCGGATCGCCGACAAACATGGTTTCACCCGCCAGCAGCTCGATGATTTCGCGTTCGAAAGTCACCGCCGCGCGGCCGCGGCGGGGGATGAGGGCCGATTCGAGCGGGAAATCGTGCCGGTGGATATCGGCGCCTGGCGCGAGCGCGAGGCGACCGGCGAGGCGAAGATACTGGATCAGGACGAGACGATACGCCGGGATACGACGCGCGAACGGCTGGGCGCGCTGAAGACCAGCTTCCGCAGCGAGGACGGGCGGATCACCGCTGGCAACTCCTCGCAGATCTGCGACGGCGCCGCGGCACTTCTGCTCATGTCGGAAGCGGCAGCCGCTGCGCACGGCGTCCGTCCCCGCGCGCGGATCCGGGCGATGGCGACCGTCGGTTCGGATCCCGAGCTCATGCTTACCGGCCCGGTCGCCGCCACTCGGCGGATCCTGGAGCGGACGGGGCTCTCTGTCGGGGACATCGAACTGTTCGAGGTAAACGAGGCGTTCGCCCCGGTGCCGCTGCTCTGGATGCGTGATCTAGGGGTCGGCCATGAGCGACTGAACGTCAATGGCGGCGCGATCGGCCTGGGCCATCCGCTTGGCGCCAGCGGCGCGCGCATCATGACGACGCTTCTGCACGAGATGGAGCGCCGCGGCGCTGGGCTGGCCCTCCAGTCGATCTGCTGCGCCGGCGGCCTCGGCACTGCCACGATCCTCGAACTGCTGGATTGAACGCGCCGGCTACGGCACGGTCAGTCCGCCGTCCACGGGCAGCGCCACGCCGGTGATGTAGGACGCCTGGTCGGACGCCAGCCACACCGCCGCGCTGGCGATCTCGCTCACCGTGCCGAGACGGCGCATGGGTATGTTGTTCAGCATCATGGCCAATGCCTCCGGCGTGGAGGCTGGGCCGACGCGCAGCATGTCGGTCATCACCGCTCCGGGCACGAGCGCATTGACCCGCACGCCTTGGGCGGCGAGTTCGACGGCGGCCGAGCGGGTCAGCCCGACGACGCCGTGCTTGCTGGCGACATAGGGCCCGACGAGCGGAATGCCGACGATGCCCGCCGCCGAGGCGATGTTGACGATCGCCCCGCCGCCGGCCGACAACATCGCGCGCGCCTCATGCTTCATCGCGATGAACGTGCCGCGCAGGTTGACCGCGATCACCTCATCGAACACCTCGTCCGGAACATCCATAAGCGGCGTTCGCGGAACTTGGATGCCGGCGTTGTTGATCGCCGCATCGAGCCGCCCGAAGCGGTCTACCGCGGCGGCGACGCCTAACTCGATCGATCCGGCGTCGGTCATGTCCAGGCGCACCGCGGCAACCCGCTCGCCGGTCGGATCGAGTTCGTTCGCCAGCCGCTCGAGCGCGTCGAGGTTGCGCGCCGAAAGCATGACCCGAGCACCCGCCGAAACCATCGATCGCGCGATCTCTTCGCCGATGCCGCGGCTAGCTCCAAGAACGATGACAGCCTTGTCGTTCAGGAGGCCTTCGATTGACGCCATACGTTCCTCCACATAATCCATTTTCAGGTTGCTCGGCCCATTAATATCGATATGGTCGTTTAATCAACAGCCAAGAGCGGGCCGAGAATGCCGCCTGACGCGCATCACTTCGACGATATCCTGTTCGCGACATCAGCCGGTGTCGCCACGATCACGATCAATCGCACGCACCGACTGAACGCGTTCACCGGCAAGACGATCGACGAACTGAGAACGGCGATCGCGGCCGCCGCCGCAGACAGCAGCGTCGGCGTGCTCGTGCTCACCGGCGCGGGCGAGCGCGCTTTCAGCGCCGGCGGCGACATGGACTGGGAAATTTCCGGCGGGCTCGAGGGGCATGACTGGCATCTCGGCGCGGATCTCGTCGACTGTCCGAAGCCTGTCATCGCGCGGGTCGACGGCTACGCAATCGGCGGCGGCAATCATCTCGCTTATTTCTGCGACTTCACGATCGCCTCCGACCGCTCGATCTTCGGCCAGAACGGCCCGCGCGTCGCCTCGCCTGCCGGCGGCTATGTGGTGTCGCATGCCGCCAGCATCCTCGGTCACAAGCGCGCGCGAGAGATGTGGATGCTGTGCCGGCGCTATTCGGCCCGGCAGGCGCTCGCCTGGGGGCTCGTGAACGCCGTCGTCCCCGCCGACGAACTCGACGCCGAGGTGGGCCGCTGGTGCGCGGAACTGCTGGCGTTAAGCCCGGGCGCGCTGCGCACGGTCAAGTCTTCGTTCCGCGATCACATGGAGCCCTACATGGCTCTGAACGTGTCGGACGTGGTCCGACGCGAAATACCCGCCTTCTTCGAGAGCGGCGAGCAGACCGAAGGCGCGCGTGCGTTCTTGGACAAGCGGCCGCCGGACTTCTCGCGCTGGCGCTATGGATCGGGCGAGCATGGCGATTGATCTACCACTGACATCGTCCGCGCGCGCGACGGCTTATCGGGCGGGTGGCCAATGGCCTGACGTGACCGTCGCGGAGCGCTTTCTCGACACGGCCGCGCGCTATCCGGACAAAGCGGCGTTGCGGATCGACGGGGTGACGTCGACCTATGCCGACCTCGCGCGGGATGTCCGGTCGCTCGCGTCGGGATTGATCGCGGTCGGCCTGTCGCCCGGGGATGTCGTCGCCGGGCAGTTTCCGAACGGCCGCGAGATCCCGCTGCTTCATCTTGCGTGCAATCTGGCCGGCCTGCTGTTCATGCCGCTGCACGACAGCTGGCGGACGGTCGAGCTGGAGCATCTCCTTGTCCATGCCGGGGTTAAGCTGCTGGTGACGCCGGTCAGCTATCGCGGCTTCGATCATCATGCGATGATTAGCCAGATGCGCGGCAACCTGCCCGCGCTGCGCGACTATTTCACGCTCGTTGGCGCGGCGCCGGGCGCGCGCGACTTCGCCGAACTGCTGCAGCATGCGCCCCGCGAGGACGCGGAGATGGCGGCGTACCGGCCCGACCCCGATCTGCCCGCAGCCATCATGCTCTCGGGCGGCACGACCGCGCTCTCGAAGATCAGCCGTTTCAGCAGCAACAATCTTCTCGCCTTTCTCGGTGCCGCGGGCGCCGCCGTGGGCTTCGGCCCTGAGGACATCGCGGCGGCCATCGCGCCTGCGGGCACCGGCGCGACCGGCTATTGCTACGGGATCCTCATGCCGCTGCTGAACGGCGCGACCTCGGTGATCCTGCCGCGGTGGGGAGATCCTTCCGCGGCGGTCGATCTGATCGCCGATCGCGGCTGCACTTACGGCGTCGCGATCCCCACGCAGCTCACCAAGATGGTGCCGGTGCTGAAGGAGCGCGGCACCGCCGCGTTCGAGCGCTTCCGCTGCTTCGCCAATGCCGGGGCGCCCCTGCCCTACGCCACCGCCGTCCAGATCGAGGAGCTGATGGACTGCGCGATCCAGAGCATCTACGGCGCGACCGACGGTGGCACCCCGACCGTGACGACGATCTACGATCCGCGCGAGAAGCGTCTCGCCACCGTCGGGCGCCCGGTCCCGGCTTGCGAGTGCGAGATCCGCGACGAGGATGGCCGGACATTGCCGCCGGGCCAGGCGGGCGAGATCGTCTGGCGCGGACCCGACAAATCCTGGGGGTATCTCGGCGACGACGCGCAGACTGCGGCGGCCTTCACCGAGGACGAGTTCTACAAGAGCGGCGACATCGGCCGGTTCGATGCCGACGGCTACCTGCAGATCGTCGGTCGGATCAAGGACATGATCCTGCGCGGCGGCCGCAACGTCTCGCCGCGCGCGATCGAAGAATTGCTGATCAAACATCCGGCAGTCGCGGATGTGGCGGTCGCGCCGATGCCGGATCCGGTACTGGGAGAGCGTGCATGCGCTTTCGTCATACCCAGCCCGGGCGAGACGATCAATCTTGCCGGCGCGGTCGCCTTCCTGACCGGGCAAGGGCTTGCCGTATGGCAGCTGCCGGAGGGGCTTGTTCTCCTCGACGAGCTGCCGCGCTCGCCGGGCGGCAAGACGCTGAAGAGCGCGTTGACCGCAATGGTCTCGGAGGCGTCGGCCGCCGAGCCGGCCAGCTGAGTTGGCGATCGCGGACGCGACAGCGATTCTGGCCGAAGTGCAGGAGCGCTGGAATGCGGCGATGTCGACCTGCGACGTCGATGCGGTTGCCGACGTCTATGCCGACGACGCCCGGCTGTTCGGATCTTTGCCCAGGCTTTTCATCGGCCGCGACGGTGTGCGCGAGTATTTCGAGCAGGTGCGGTCCGACAGCTCGGTCGCTTCCTTCGACAATGAGAGCGTGCTCCGCATCGATCCGCTGACGATCCTCGCCGCGGGGTTCGTCGAGTTCATGGTGGTGAAGGATCAGATCCGAAGCCGGCACCGCTATCGATTCACGTTCGTCCTACGCAGCGAGGCGGGAGTCTGGCGCATCCTCCTGCACCACGCGTCGCCGATGCCACCCGCGACCTAGAGCGGTTTCGAGGCAGGTGGAATCACCTGCCGGCCCGGAGACCGCGACAAACAACGAAATCTGGAGCGGTGATCCGGTGCAACGGGATCGAAAGCCGCTCTAGCCGCGAGCGCACCGGGACGCACGCTTCAACTCGACGCCGGCGATGGCTCCGCGGCCAGCGACAGGCGCCACATCTCGCGCCGAAAACCTTGATAGTCGTTGGGCGCATTGTGTTGCAGGCAGCGGTTGTCGTAAAGGACGAGCATCCCCGGTTCCCACTGAATCCGGCAGCTAAACTCCTCCCGCGCGGCATGCGCCGTCAGATAGTTCAGGAGGGGAGCGCTCTCTTCTTCGGACATGTCGACGAAATTTGCGACGACCGGCCGTCCGCCGGCCGCCTTCAGCTGGTGCACGTACAGAAGCGCGCGGTTCGTCTCGGGATGCCGGCGCACCACCGGATGCTCAGCCGATTTTCCCTGGGCTTCGATCTTCAGTTTCATCGAGTTTTCGCTCTCGAGCCGCTCCCGCGCTGCCGGGTCGCTCAGAAAGCCGTTCGTATGAACAGCGCAGAGCCCGTCGATCAGCCGCTTCATGCCCGAAGATAGCGTATCGTAGGCCGCATACATGTTGGCGAAGAGGGTATCGCCTCCATGCGGCGGGATTTCGATCGCATACAGGACGGCGCCGGTGGGAGGATGCTGCTTATAGGTTGAATCGACGTGCCAACCCTCGCCGATGTTCATCAGATCGCCTGGCTCCTTGATGAGCGGCAGGATCTCCGGATGGTCGGCCATGCCGCCATAAGTTCCCACCTCCTCGAGCCGGCCGAACGCGCGGCCGAACGCCTTGAGCCGCTCCGGAGTCAGACGCTGGTCGCGAAACAGGAGCAGCCCGTGATCGAGCCATGCCGCTCGCAGCCGTGCGACATCGGCCGGCGCGACATCCGCCGACCAGTCGACGCCGACGACTTCCGCTCCGACGAACTTCGAAAGCGCGCGAATGCGCATCGTGTCCGTCGCCAGATCCTCAGTCACGCCTGTGTCCTTCCCGCCGTTAAGTACCGCGTCCGCGCCAGAGAAAGATCGAGCCCGATCGTCAGAGGGTACGGCTGATGATCTCCCGCATGATTTCCGAGCTGCCGCCGTAGATCCGCATGACGCGCGCATCGATCCACGCCTGGCCCACGCCATATTCGCTCATATACCCGTACCCGCCATGGAGCTGGAGGAAGTCGTCCAGCAGGCGGTTCTGCATTTCGGCGCCGAGCAGTTTGGCCATCGCCGCACGCTCGGGCGTCAGCTCACGCCGCAGATGCTTGGCGAGGCAATCGTCGACGAACACGCGGAGCATCTCCGACTGCGCCTTCGCGTCCGCCAGCTTGAACTTGCTGTTCTGGAACTCGAACACCGGCTGGCCGAACGCCTTGCGCTCCTTGGTATAGGCGATCGTCTTCTCCAGCATCGCCTCGATCGACGCGGCCGCACGCACCGCTATGCTGAGCCGCTCCTGCGCGAGCTCATGCATGAGATAGGAGAAGCCCTTATTCTCCTCCCCGAGCAAGTTCGAGACGGGCACGCGGACGCCGGTGAAGAACAGCTCCGAGGTATCCTGCGCGGGCAGGCCGATCTTCTTGAGCATCCTTCCCTTCGAGAAGCCGGGGGTGCCGTTTTCGACCACGATGAGCGAGACACCCTTGCGTCCCGCCGCGGGATCGGTCTTGCACGCCACGATCACGAGCCCGCAATTATGTCCGTTGGTGATGAACGTCTTGCTGCCGTCGATGACGTACTCGTCTCCTTCGCGTCTCGCGATCGTACGCAGCGCCTTCACGTCGCTGCCGGTGCCGGGCTCGGTCATAGCGAGCGCGCCGACCAGTTCCCCGGTTGCCATCCGCGGCAGCCACTCGGCCTTCTTCTCCTCGCGACCATATTCCAATATGTAGGGCGCGACGATGTCCGAGTGCATGGTGAAGCCGAGCCCGGTGAGGTTCAGCCGGGCGATCTCTTCGAGCACCACCGAGGCGAAGCCGAAGTCCGCACCCGCGCCCCCATATCGCTCGGGCATCATCGTGCACAGGAAACCGAGCTCGCCGGCCTTGCGCCAGAGCTCCGGCGGCACGAACCCCGCTTCGGCCCATCCGTCGTGGCGCGGCTCGACCTCGGTTTCCAGAAAGCGCCTGAACTGATCGCGGAACGCTTCGTGATCCGCCGTCATTACCTCTCGCATCGTCGCATCCTCGTTCGACCGGACGCGCGGATTTCGAGTCCGTCCGATCAGCGTCTGGCATTATCGTTTCGCTGCCCTACATCTGACCCCGCCAGGCAGCAATATCGATTTTCCATCTTCTCAGGCGCGGAAAAACGATCCATATAGCGGGTGCGCCGGAGCAGGAAAGAGGATGAGAATGGCCATTGATCCGAACGAAGCGTTGCGGCTTGCCGAGCACTGGGACAGGACGGCGAAGGCGCACGACATCGAGGCATTCGGCACGATCCTGGCGGACGATTTCGAGATGACCTACAACTTCGATCCCGCTCCGCGGTCGCGCGAGCAGTTGCTGCGGTCGCTCGCCGAGGTATATTCCATGCTGACGGATCACGAGCATGTGGACGGCAGGATCACCCCCACGGTGGAGGGCTTCGTGATCGAGGCTACGCTCCGCGGGTCGATGGGCGGAACCAGGATCGAGGCGCCCTTCTGTCTTGTGGCGCGGGTTCGCGACGGCAAGGTTTTCCGAAGCCGCGAATATTTCGACACCGCGCAGCTTCCCAAGCGCGTGGGCCCTCCCGGCGAGGCGATGGTGGAGGGCGCGAACAAGCGACGGCATAGGCGTTTGCGCTGAACTATAGGGTCAGGAGCATGGCAATGGATAGCGAAGCGTCTTCGGTGCCGCCGTTCGATATCGGCACGGGAACATTGTCGCCCGATGCCGATATGATGGCGACCGGTCGGGTTCCGCTGGACGTCTACACGTCAAGCGAGCGGTTCGAGCGAGAGCGGGAGGTGTTCGGCCGCGT
This sequence comes from uncultured Sphingomonadaceae bacterium, assembly GCA_964252145.1. Taxonomy (GTDB): domain Bacteria; phylum Pseudomonadota; class Alphaproteobacteria; order Sphingomonadales; family Sphingomonadaceae; genus JAQGLK01. The sequence continues at coordinate 12,510 of CAXUMU010000002.1, read as the reverse complement.
GTGGCTGAACGTGGCGGAGACGGCCGAAATCCCGGACGCGGGCGACTGGATCGTGCGCGAGGTGAAGATCCGCTCTGTTTCGGCGATCATCGTGCGCGGCAAGGACATGAAGGTCCGCGCCTTCCATAACATGTGCTCGCATCGCGGCATGAAGCTGGCGTGGGCCGACAAGGGGCGCGGCGGCAAGTTCGCCTGCCCCTATCATGCCTGGATCTACGACGCCCAGGGTGCGCTGCTCAACATTCCGGACCAGGACAGCTTCCCGCATGTCGACAAGGCGAAGAGCGGGCTCGCCCCGATCGCCTGCGAGGTGTGGGAAGGCATGGTCTTCGTCAACCTCGATCCGCAGCCGAAGCAGACGCTCATCGAGTATCTCGGGCCGGTGGCGGAGCGGATTAAGAACATCCCGTTCGGCAGCTACCCCTATACCGCACGGGTGGGCTGCGAGATCGAGGCCAATTGGAAGCTCGCGATCGAGGCGCAGTGCGAGGCGTATCACGTCCGCGCGCTCCACGCGCGGACGATCAGCAGCATGTTGTCGTCCAAGGACAATCCGTTCGCTCACGCGATCAGCATTGAGTTCCTCGGGCCACACCGCATGCAGTCGGTGCCGCTGAACCCGGAGTTCGAGCTGACCGGCAGCAGCCTGGTCAAGAATTTCGCGTTCCTCAACGCGGCGCAGATGACGGTGGTGGAATCGGTCGCGCAGAGCGCCCCGCAGATGCGGTTCGCGAGCCATGAAGACATCAACCGCGGTCGGTCGAACGTGTGGGGCAACGACCAATATGTGCTCTACCCGCACTTCATCTTCCATGTGTCGCGCGGCGGCTGGTGGCTGCATCGCTTCTGGCCGGTGGCGCCGGACCGGACCCAATGGGAAGCTGTCTACCACTTCGAGCGGCCGGAGACGCTGCGCAGCCGGATGGCGGTGCAATTCTCGCTCGCCTTCAACCGCGACACGCTGATGGAGGACAATCTCGCGCTGGTTCAGCAGCAGCAGGTGCTCCGCGGCGGCGTTCGGGAGTGGGCGCAGTTCGGCGACCAGGAGATCTTGTGCACGCATCTCGCCGCCGTTTCGGAATCGGCGACGAACGATGCGCGCGATAGGCTGGCCTCGTCGGCCGCCTAGCGTTCGCGATACCGCGAGGATTAAAGCCAGCAAGGAGTGGGACATGCCCGCGATAACCGAGCGCTCCACCAAGGAGCCCCTCATCAAGACCGGACGTCTCAATCACGGGACGTTGGTGTGCAAGGACATCACCGTCACTCGCCGCTTCTACGAGGAAGTGCTGGGGCTCGAGGTCGTCCAGACGAGCGCGATCTCGTTGATGATCCGCAAGGGCGGAGAGTATGTCTACGCCGTCGTCGAGATGCCGAATGCCGGCACCCCCGACATGACCATGCTCAACCACAACGGCTTCGAGGTCGACACCCGCGCCGAGGTTGACGCGGCCTATGAAGGCTTGATGACCGTCAAGGACGAGTGGGGCCTCAAGAGGCTGATGAAGCCCAAGCTCACCCATGGCGACTACGGCATGTACTTCGTCGACATGGACGGCAACTGGTGGGAGATCGTCTCGGTCGAGAACGGCGGGTACGTCTCGAACTTCTCCGACGACGAGATGGACATGAGCGGCCGGCACGGTCTGGAGCCGTGGGTGGAGACCTGGAACAAAGACAAGAAGTTGATGCATCTTCACGATCCGGAGCTTCGCGAAGCCGCAAAGACGATGTCCTGATCGGGGCCGGTTCGGAGCACTCGGCGCTCCGCCGTTGGTCGACAAAATCCGGCTTGGGCACTTTTGGTCGAGTTTATCGTTGAAACTTGTGATTTACGGTTCGATCGTTGCTGCGGGTGCCAGGAGGCAATTTGCCTCGTCGTCTCGGCACCGCGAGGCCGGAGGAGAGTGAGATGCAGGTTCGTTTTCTCGAGGTCGATTTCTCCACGCTCAAGCCCCATTGGGCAGAGAACAGGGAGTTCGCCCAGCTATACAATGCCGCATCGGTGTGCCCGGCCTATGTCGAGCCCTATCTCGTCAAGGTGATGACCGCGGCAAAGAAGGCGCTTCCGCCGAAGTTCACGAAACTGCATGAGGAGATGAGAATCTTCACTCTGCAGGAGATGCAGCATTGTAAGCAGCACATTGCCTTTAATAAGGTGATGCGCTCCGAGTACCCGGAGATAGAGCCGATCGAAAAAGCGTACGAGAAGGACTATAACGGCTTCCTCAAGAACAAGTCCTTGCATTTCAACGTGGCGTATTCCGAGGGGTTCGAAGCGATGAGTTCGATCCCGACGACGTCGTTCTTCGAGGAATTCGACGATTATTGGGCGGGCTCCGATCCGCGCGTTGAAGCTCTGTGGAAGTGGCACCTCGCCGAGGAGCACGAGCATCGTGAAGTAATGCACGATCTCTACCGGTCGCTTTATGGCCGTGGCCCCTTCGCCTATGCCTATCGTATTTACGGGTTCCTCTACGCCTGCCGGCACATCATGAAGTACGTCAACGCGGTCGGGAAGGTATTGCTGGAAGCGGATCGGGCTGGCATGACGCCTGAGGAGCTTGCGGCGTCCAAGGCGCGCGAGAAGGCGATCACCAAGCGAGCGTGGAGCAGCGCGATGCGTCATTTCCGCTCGATCCTCTCGCCATTCTATGATCCGTCCAAGCGCGTCGCACCGCGCGGGGTCGCGGAGATTCTTGCGCGAACCTCGATCCAGGCCCCGCTCGACGCACAGCCGGCGGGTCACGCGTCTCGTGTCAATCCCGTCGTGGCGGTGGCCTGACCATATCGTCGTGCGATGACCGGATCGCGTGGCGAGCCGGTCATCAACGGTGGGTTCTGGAGGATATGAATGATTGAAGCCGCCAACGCTTTGCCGTCGGGTTTCGAGGCGCTGCAGCCCTACGCGGATACGTGGGGCAAGCTGGTGACGCAGGAGGAGCGGTACATGCTCCGCCAGACGAGCACGATGGCCGAGCTTCAGGCCTATTACGACGCGGCGGCACCACGACTCAACGAGGTGTTCGACTATCTCGACGGATTTCCGGTGGACGCGCTGCCCGCTCCCGAAGAGTTGTTGTATCACACGATGCTTGGTCTGACCGAGGCGGCAATGGCGATCGAGGTATTCAACCAGCCTCGCGTACCGTTCGCGCCATTCCCGCACGAGATGGCGATCGAGTGGAACGAGTATCGGTGATCCGGTTCACGGACCGGGTCTCCCTCTGCCATGGCAGGTCCGCCATCCCGAGCTTCGGAACTGCTTAGCATCGGGTTTGCGCCTGCCGCCGATGCGGATTGGCTTTGTGCCCTTGGCGCCAAGCAGCATCTGCCGAACGCCGGCAAAAAGCGCGAGCATCGGCGGTGTGCGATCGCAGGTCGGCCGCAGGCGATACGACACGGCGCGTGATGGGTGAAGCGGAACGCATCGGCTTCCGTCTCGAACGCTTCGCACGCCGCCAAGGCGTGACGCGCATCGAGTCGCGGTGAACTGATGGTGTTGATCTAGCGGGGAGAGCGTGGTGCAGCGATTGGGCGGCAGGACGGCGATCATTACCGGCGCCGGGCATGGGATCGGCGCGGAGACGGCGCGGCGGCTGGCGCGCGAAGGCGCGCAGGTGGTGCTCGCCGACATAAACCGTGCGGGCGCCGAGCGTGTCGCTGACGAGATTCGCCGTGCCGGAGGCGACGCGCTACCGCATTTCGTCGATCTGGCCGACGGCGACAGCATCAAGCATCTGATCGACGCCACGGTGAAGCAGTTCGGCAAGCTCGACATCCTGTTCAACAACGCAGCCGACACGCGCATGGAGATCATGCTTGGCGATGGCCCGATCGAACTGATGGATACCAAGGTCTGGGACCGCGTCTTCCACGTCAACGCGCGCGGAACCATGCTGATGATCCGCGAGGCCTTGCCTGCGCTGAGCGCGACGGGCAACTCCTCGATCATCAATACCAGCTCGGGCTCGTCGCTGCTCGGCGACCTGTTCCGTCCGGCCTATGCCGGCTCTAAGGCCGCGATCAACATCCTGACCCGCTATGTCGCGGCGCAGTACGGGAAAAAGGGCGTACGCTGCAACGCGGTCCTGCCGGGACTGGTCGTTACCGAGAGCACCACGGAGGGACAGGCTGAGAACATGGCGATGTACGAGCGTCACCATCTCACTCCCTATCTCGGCAGGCCGGCGGACATCGCCGCCGTGGTGGCGATGCTAGCATCGGATGACGGCCGCTTCGTCAACGGCGCGATCATCGTCGTCGACGGGGGCATTTCGAGCCACTTCGCGCATGTCGCGGAGAACCGCGATGCCTTCGAGGAGCATACCGCGGCGCTTCGCAAGAACAGCTGAGCGCTCAGGACAGCGCCGCGACTGCGTGGAGACTGGCATGGCATCGGGCAGGGTAAGCGGAAAGGTTGCGGTCGTGACGGGCGGCGCGCGCGGCCAGGGCGAGGCGCACGTCCGGCTGCTGCTCGCGGAAGGCGCCAAGGTCGTCTTTACCGACGTGCTGGAGGCGGAGGGCGAGGCGCTGGCGCGCGAGCTTGGCGAGGGCGTCCGCTTCGTCCGTCACGACGTGACCGATCTTGCCGGATGGGAAAATGTCATACGGACGGCCGAAGCCCTTTTCGGACCGGTCACGGTGCTGGTCAACAATGCCGGCATCACCTCCGCCACGCTGCTGGCGCAGCTGAGCGAGGCTGAGTATCGCCGGATCATCGACGTCAACCAGCTCGGAACCTTCCTCGGCATGAAAGCGGTACTGCCGTCGATGCGCAGGGCCGGGGGCGGCTCGATCGTCAACGTCTCTTCGGCGGCAGGAATGAACGCCGTCCCGAGCATACCCTATACCGCGTCCAAATTCGCCGTCCGCGGCATGACCAGGGCGGCCGCGCTCGAGCTCGGCCCGCTCGGCATCCGCGTCAACGTGATCATCCCGGGCCCAATCGCGACACCGATGCTGCCGCCGCACTTCGTCGACGAGGCGCCGGTACCGCTGGGTCGCGTCGCGCAGCCGGTGGAGGTGGCGAAGCTGGTGCTGTTCCTGGCCTCGGACGATTCCTCCTATTCGACCGGCGCGGACTTCGTCATCGACGGCGGGATGACGAGCCAGGTCTCGCCAATTCCCAAGGGATATTTCGATTCCAACCGGGCGTGACGAGGCCGGCGGATCGAAACGAACCGCAGCATCGACCGCTGCCGGAGCCGCGCGACATGCTGGGTTCCCTTCGATAAGATCCCCATCCGCCGCAGAGCGGTACGACGTTCGTGCTCAACTATAGGATCCACGATGTCTGTTATCCTCGTCGAACGGCACGGTCCGGTCGCGATCCTGAAGTTCAATCGCCCCGACGCGATGAACGCGCTGGGCATGGCCGGCGACGGCGACGCGGTGCTCGCTGCCTGTTCCGCGCTGAACGCGGATCGCGCGGTCCGTTGCGTGGTGCTGACGGGCGAAGGCAAGTGCTTCTCGGCCGGCGGCGACCTGAAGGCACTGGCCGATCCCGACGGGCCGTTCACGGGCGACGCCGTCAAGGTGCGCGACCATTACCGGCACGGCATTCACCGCATCGCGCGCGCGCTCTACGGGCTCGACATGCCGGTGATCGCGGCGGTCAACGGCCCGGCGATCGGGCTCGGTTGTGACGTGGCATGCCTCGCCGACATCCGCATCGCCTCCGATCGGGCACGGTTCAGCGTCACGTTCCTGAAGCTTGGCCTCGTTCCGGGAGATGGCGGCTCATGGCTGTTGCCGCGCGTGATCGGGATGAGCCGCGCGGCCGAACTGTTCTTCACCGGCGACCTGATCGACGCGAACACCGCCGCCTCCTGGGGATTGGTCAGCCGCGTCGTGGCCCATGACGCATTGATGGATGAGGCGTTGACCCTCGCCGAGAAGATCGCCGCGATGCCGATGCATTCGCTCCGGCTCACGAAGACGCTGTTGCGCCAAGGCACTTCGGCGACGTTCGACGATGCGTTGGAAATGGCCGCCAACGCGCAGGTCATGTCGCATTCGACGCCCGACTTCCGCGAGGGGGTCGCGGCGCTGATCGAGAAGCGCCCGCCCCGCTTCAACGAAGCCTGAGCCGCGGGATCACCGTTTTCGCACGCCGCGTTCGAAGTCGCGGAAATATCCATAGATCGGATCGTGCTCGTCGGCGCTGCCAATGGCCAATCCGTTGGTATGGCGAACCGTGGGGAGCGGTTCGTCCACCGGGTACCTGGTGACGAAATCTATCACCACGGTCCGTTCGGCGAAGCGCCAGGTTCCGCTCGCGTCGCAGCTATAGCGATCGAGGAAACGTCCGCCGACGCCCATGTACATATAGCCGTCGCCCGTCTTCATGATATGGTGCGACAGATTACGCAGCTCACCTTCGGCCTTGGCGCCATCTACCCAGACCAGATGATTGGTCACGTCGTGCGCAACCATGAGAACGTTCTTGCGCAATTCCGGAATTTCGTCGATGTGCTCGCTGGCGAGACCGTTGGGACGGCCGCGGCTATCCCGCGCGTCAGGCAGATAGAGTTCGCGCATGAGCGCCATATCGTTGCGATCCGCGGCGATGCAGTAATGGAGCGCGAGCGCGCGTATCGCTTCCTTTGCAAGTAGTTCGTTCAGCTTTTCCTCGTTCTCTGTCACCGAACTCTCCTGCTCCGGTGGCGCGACAGTCTGTCTGTCGCGACCGCAACTACAAAATTCCGCCGGCTCCGGCCCCGATCAAGCCGGACTCCGCCCAGGTGGCGTCGTTCATCTCATAGGGATAGCCGCGCTTCCGCTCGCTCGCCATGTTCAGCCGCTTCAACTGTTCCGGCGACAAGCGCAACTCGACGGCGGCGAGGTTCGACGTCAACTGAGAGCGATCCCGCGGGCCGATCACCGGCACCACGCCCTGCGCCGAAACCCAGGCTACCGCCACGCTCGTCGGCGCGACGTCGATCTCCTCCGCTATCGCGATGACCTCGTTCACGATCGCGTGAGCTTGCTCATCCTTCTCGACCATGCCCTCGCTCGACATCGGATGAGCGACCTGATCGAACGATTTTCTACCGCCGAGTAGGCCGCCGGCGAGCGGCGACCAAGCCATCAGACCTATTCGCTGCGCGCGTGTGAACGGAAGAAACTCGCGATCTATCGCGCGCTCCAGCAGGTTATAATGGAGCTGGAGGACGGCGAGCGGCGACCAGCCGCGCAGATCGGCCATCATCGCCGCGGATGCGGTGCGCCACATCGAGAAGTTCGACAGGCCGGCATGGAGGATCTTGCCTGCGCGAACCAGATCATCCAGCCCTCGCATGATCTCTTCCACCGGGGTAACCCCGTCATCATAGTGCGCGAAATAGATATCGACATGGTCGGTCTTGAGCCGTCTCAGGCTTCCTTCGATCTCGGCCTGCAGCGCCTTGCGATGGCTGCCCATCGCGGCGGCGCCCGGCTCCGTCCGCGCCGTCCGGCCGAACTTCGATGCTATGACGACGTCGTCGCGGAGAGGCCCGGATACGATCGAGCCGATTACCTCTTCCGCGCGACCCCTGATATAAACGCTCGACGTGTCGATGAAATTACCGCCGGCCTCCAGAAAGTCGGCGAGAACGGCTTGGGCTGCCTCTTGGTCGAACTTGCCGTCCTGGCCCATGCCGAACCTGCCGGTACCAAGTGCAAGCTCCGACACGCTCAGCCCAGTTCGTCCGCCGAGCAGGTTCTTCTTCATCGCCTTCTCCCATGCAGATGCAACGCGCCGCGCGGCCGCCGACGGTACACCGTTCCTCGTCGATGCGTCGATCGAGGATAAGGATCAAACCCGCTCGATGACGAGAGCGATGCCCTGTCCGCCGCCGATGCACATCGTGATCAACGCGATGCGACCGCCCGATCGCTCCAGCTCGTGCATCGCCTTCACCGTCAGGATTGCACCGGTCGCCCCCACCGGATGGCCGAGCGAGATGCCCGACCCGTTGACGTTGGTGCGGGAAGGATCGAAACCGAGCTCGTCGGCGACCGCGCACGCCTGCGCAGCGAACGCTTCGTTGGACTCGATGACGTCAACCTGATCGAGCGCAACGCCAGCGCGAGCGAGCGCGACCGGGACCGCCCTGATCGGTCCCAGTCCCATCAGCGAGGGCTCCACGCCGGCATGGCCCCAGCCCATGATGCGCGCGCGCGGCTTGAGATCGCGCGCCGCGGCGGCTTCGGCAGTCGCGAGCACAAGCGCCGCCGCGCCGTCGTTGACGCCCGACGAATTGCCGGCGGTGACCGTGCCGTCCTTGCGGAACGCGGGCTTGAGCTTCACGAGATCGTCGACGGTCGTGTCGCCGCGGACGTGCTCGTCGGTATCGAACATTGCGGTGCCCGTGCGCGTCTTGACCTCGACGGGGACGATCTGCTCGCGAAAACGGCCTTCCGCGATCGCCGCGGCAGCGCGGCGCTGGCTTTCGACGGCATATTCGTCCTGCCGCTCGCGCGTCACCTGGTTGCGCTCGGCGACGTTCTCGGCGGTGATGCCCATATGATCGCCGTTGAAGGGGTCGCTGAGCGTTCCGACGAGCGCGTCGAGCATCGACAAAGCCCCCATCTTCTGGCCGAAGCGCGCGGTCGTCACATGATGCGGCGCGCGGCTCATGCTTTCCGCGCCGCCGGCCACCGCAAACTCGCACTCCCCCAGCGCGAGCATCTGCGCCACCGAGACGATCGCCTGCACCCCCGAGCCGCACAGGCGGTTGAGCGTGAGCGCCGGAGTTGCGACCGGAATCCCCGCGCGGATCGCCGCCACCCGGGCAAGATAGGCATCCTCCGGCTTGGAAGGGATTACCTGGCCCATGACCACATGCTGCACGTCGGCAGGCTCAAGGCGTGCGCGCGAGATCGCCTCGGCGACCACTATCCGACCGAGCTCCGCGGGCTCGATGTCCTTGAGAGCGCCACCGAACGCTCCGACAGCCGATCTCACGCACGAGAGAATTACGACGTCTTGCAACATGTCTGTCACTCGCCCGAAACGGTGGGTTCCCATCGGCGACCATCATCGACGATCGAAACAAAGCACGATCATGATTCACGGTCGATTCCCGGTCCACCTTTGAGCAAGGTCGATCGCTCTCGATGCATGGCGTTCCGTTGCCGATCGTGCCGCGACGGCAACGTCGGCGGCCGAGGATCCCGGTAGCGGCGGCTCCCGATAACGGCGGCGCTCCCGCACGCAGGCGCGCGGGCCGCCATCGATCACGTCGGCACGGGTCCCATATTCCCTCAGCCTCTCCCTACCCATGTCGAGCGTCGATATAGCCGAGCTTGACCGATATCGTCGATTATGCGATCACTGACTCACTTCTTCAACCGATTTCTGCCCGCCGGTTAAAAATAGTTGGTCGGATTCTGACAAGAAATGCCCGGTATCGGCCTCGGCCAACATATTATGTTCTCTTAAATAAGACGATACTCATCAAGTCATACGGATGGGGATCTGGGAGATGCGTGACAAGGCCATAGCTATTGTTGGCGCTGGACCGGGTCTCGGTTACGCTCTTGCCGGTTACTTCGGCAAGAAGGGGTATCGCGTCGGTCTGATCTCCAGAGCGCAGGAGAGTCTCGATGAATATGTTCGAAAGCTGGCGGATCAGGGCGTGGTTGCCGCTGGCTTTCGCGGCGATATAATGGAGCCACATACGCTGGAGCATGCGCTGTACTCGATAGAGGCACGGTTTGATGGCATCGACATCCTCGAATTTAGTCCAATGCCTGACGGGGGCACCCCTCACATTCTGGACGGCACGCGCGAAAGCTTCGAGTATCAAATGAGATCCTCGATCCTTCCCGCCGTCACGGCGGCTCGGGCGGTGTTGCCGGGAATGATCGACCGCGGCGATGGCGCTTTGCTTTTCACCACCGGAGCGTCTTCCATCATCCCGATGCCGTCGCATGGTGTCGGCGGTACGGCGCAGGCGGCTTTGCGCAGTTACGCGTTCACGATGAACGAAGCGCTGCGCGATCAGGGCATTTATGTGGGTACGATCGCGGTCGCGAACATCATCGCACGCTCCGCGCTCGCCATTGCCTCGGGGAGTTCCGGTGGCCTTGATCCAAGCGAGATCGCGGCCACCTACTGGGACATGTGCCTCAAGCGAGATCGGGTCGAGGAAGTGATGGGCGACCCGGACCTTCTGATACATATCGAGCGGAGCCATGGCGGCAAGGTCGCGTCGACCGTTCTCGATCACGCGTTGGCAGAGCGCGCCAATATTCCGGCGTGACCAGAACCGGCTTGCTGCCGACCGATCCAGGCCCATCCGGCCCGCGCGACGCCTGGTGACGCTAATCCCGAGCCCGTGCCGCTTCCGCCTTCCTGATACCGAGCCTCAGCAGGGGTTGGACTCACGGCAGGGTTCCCCAGCTCGCGCTGGCATCATCCAAGATCGCGAGCCGAGGGAGGTCGCGATGGCGACGGCGTTCGGTGGCGATGGTGCGGTTCAACGCGGAGGGTTCGGCGGGCCCGGTCGGCCGCAAGGCGCCGGGGTGCTCCCCGATGCTCAGCGACAATCAGCGCCGGCATTGGCGGAGATCGTCGAGGCGAGACCGATCCCGGCAGCGCTCGGTGTATTACGCTGGCATCCGATTGATCGGGCGCAATGGGTACAGGACGAGTTGGAGTGGGCCCCTGGCGCCGGACAGGGGAGCTAAGCAGGATTGACCGGGTGGCCGGGCTTTCGGAGGAAGGCCCATGCGGACACACCGATCCCACAGCGTCGCGTGCAAGCGCCGAGTGGCGCAGGAGTTTCTCGGCGGTGAGACGCTTCACGGCCTGGCGAAGCGCCACGACATCTCGCGCAACCTGATCCGTGTCTGGTTGAGAAGTACGAAGCTGGCGGACTGGATGAAGACGCTCGGGCCGCCGACCTCGTTCAGGAGAATGAAGCGCGCATCGCGTCCCCTCAGCAGTATCCGATCTCGTCGACGATCAGCAACTGGTAGACGTCGACCGTCCGATGCAGCGCCTCCTTCCAGCGGCGCTACCGCCGGGCGGCTTCGATGTGCTCACCTCCGCTCGGCGACCACCCGAACAACAGGTCACGCTCCTCGTCGGTGCCACCGTCTTTGACCTCCTCGAAGGTCTCAAGCGGCATCTTGATGTCGCCGGCCGCGGCGCGGAAATTCAGCCAAGCCAGAACTCGGGAACTCCGTTGATCGGGTAATAGAGATTGTGCGCCGTGATCAGCACGTTGGCGTCAATAAGATACAGCATCAGCTAGCCGATCTGACCGGCCGCCAGCGCTGCCCCGCTCAGCAATGGCTCGACGCTACGCGGCTTGACGCCGAGCACCTTGCTCGCCTTGGTCGGCGTCAACACGCCACCACTGATGCTGCGAGCGACGAATCTCAACAGCGCCGGCCCCAGGCGATGCCGCCGCACGACATAGTAGTTCGGGCCGCCCTCGCGGTCGCGCGCCTGCTGTCGCTGCGCCGCGCGGCTCTCTTGCCACAGCCGCCGGAACGTCTGGCGAAGCTGCCGCCAAGTCGGCTCGCTTATGAGGTCGGCCGTGAGGAGGCGATAGGCAACCATCGAGCGGCTCAGCAGTCGCACGGCCGCGAAGTCGTTGATGAGGCGAGTGGCGGCCGCGACGTCGGTCCGGCGGTCCACCCCCACCAGTGCCAGCTCATTCGCCGGAAGCAGGAATGCGCTCGCCACATCATTGCAGAACTTCTCGTTCCTCGCCTCGGCGAAGCTTCCGCTGACGCCGGTTGCGCCCAGCCAGAGGTGGACAAGCTCATGCAGCAGTGTGAACGACCAGGCTGACCGCGCATCCTGATCGTTGATGACGATAAATAGGGCGAGATCGTCCGACAGCGCGAAACCTCGGAACACGTCCACGTCGAGCGCGGTGTGGTGGCTGCCGAGGTTGCCCGCCAGCAGCACGAAGATGCCGGCAGCCTCGACCTTGTCGCGCAGCAACGCGAACGCGCCCTCGGCGGAGGCCTGAGCACGAAACTCAGCGAGTTCGAGACCGAGTGTGCGACGGATAGACTGGAGGACCGGCCCGATCCCGTCGCCGACCGATGCCGATCCGACGAACGGCAAACGCTGGGCATCCTCGTCATCCTCGACAATCGAACGAACCATCGCCTGGCGCGCGCGGATATCCCGCACCAGCGCATCCACCAGCGCCTCGGCATCGCTGTGCTGGTCGGGAAGGTTGCGGTAGTCCTCGCCGCGATCGCCGCGTCGCGGCGGTTCGCTCAGGTAGAAGGTGAGCAGAGGCCGACGGTAGACCTTGGCCATCTTGAGAAGCGTTGGCCGGCTCACGACCCCTTCCTGCTCTTCGAAGGTGTGCAGTCGGTCAGCGCCCGCCACGCCGTGGGCATCCTTAATTCCCAGACGCTGAGCCGCTTCCCCGACCGAAAGCCCTGCCGTCTCCCTGGCCCAGGACAATATAGCAGGCTTTACGGCTGGCATTCGATTGGACTGCCCGCAATGACTGGTCCGGTTGTGTAGTTAGTTGATGCGCGCCTCCG
>CAXUMU010000001.1:44386-59471 GCA_964252145.1 uncultured Sphingomonadaceae bacterium | reverse complement strand
GCAGCTTGAGGTAGGTGTAGTTCTGGGTGAAATCCTTGGCCGGCAGGTCGATGCCCGTCACGAGCTCGCCCGGCCGGAGATTGTTGTCGCGCCACGGCTCGTCGCCCGGCAGCCGGTGGTAGTCGGCAAAAGTGATCTCGCGCTCGCCGTCCGGTCCAGACACCCGCACCACCGCGTCTAGCGCGGCGAGCGCCACGCACATGTCCGACGGATGCGTGGCGATGCACTGCTCGCTCGCGCCCAGGATCGCGTGAATGCGATTGACCCCGCCGATCGCGCCGCAGCCGGAGCCCGGCACGCGCTTATTGCAGGCCGTCGCCACATCGTAGAAATAGTAGCAGCGGGTGCGCTGGTTGAGGTTGCCGCCGTTGGTCGCCGCGTTGCGCAACTGCGGGCTGGCGCCGGCGAGGATGGCGGAGGACAGCAGCGGGTAGCGCTGCTCGACCCGTTCGTCCCAGGCGGTGTCGGCGTTCGGCACCAGTGCCCCCAGCCGCAGCCCGCCGCCATCCAGCTCCTCGATCCGGTCGAGCGGCAGGCGGTTGATGTCGACCACGGTGACCGGCCGCTCGACATTCTCCTTCATCAGGTCGACCAGGTTGGTGCCGCCCGCGAGATAGCGGACCTGCTCGCCCAGCCCCGCCTGTACCGCCTCGCCGACACTGCTCGCGCGGATATAGTCGAACGGGCTCATTCCGCCGCCTCCAACAATGCGTCGCTATTCTGTTCGGCGAGCACCTCGCAGACTGCGTCGGCGATGTTCGTATAGGCTCCGCAGCGGCACAGGTTGCCGCTCATCAGCTCGCGGACCTCTTCGCGCGTGTGCGCCCGCCCCTCGTTGATGAGCCCCTGCGCCGAACAGATCTGGCCCGGCGTGCAGTAGCCGCACTGGAACGCGTCATGCTCGATGAACGCGGCCTGGAGCGGATGGAGCGCGCCCGGCTGACCCAGCCCCTCGATCGTGGTGATCTCCGCCCCGTCCAGCGTCACCGCCAGCTTCAGGCACGCGTTGATGCGGCGGCCGTCGATCAGCACCGTGCACGCCCCGCACTGACCGTGGTCGCAGCCCTTCTTCGTCCCGATCAGGTCCTCGCCTTCACGGAGCAGGTCGAGCAACGAGGTCCAGGGCTCGATCTCGAGCGTCCGCGTCCTGCCGTTGATCGTCAGCGTCGTCGGCACGGTGCCGATCGGCCGGGCGGCGCGGGATTGCGCGTCGGGTAAGGTCGCCATGGCTGTTCCTCTCAAGCCGGGATCTGCGAGAAATCGGCGGTGTTCTCCTCCGCGACGCCGTTCTCGCGGTGGCGGAAGGCGGACAGCGCGCGATACACCTGCAGCCGCGCCCGCATCACCGAGCCGAGCGGCCGGTGCGCCGCAAGGCTATGCGCCGGGCGGAAGGTCATCACCTCGTCGAAATAGCGCACTCGCGCTGGATCGTATGCCTCCTGCGCGGGAATGCGGATCGTGGCGACGGTGCGATACTGGCTGTCCTGCGACGGCCACTCGATTGAGGCGTCCTCGATCGGCTGCGTCTCCGCATTCGCCCAGAGCTGAGCACGCAGCTCGAACACGGCCTCGTGATCGCGGAAGTAGTCGATCGCGGCATGGCGAAAGCCGTCCTCGTCCTCATGCGGGTCGAGCTGCCACTCGCCGAGCGCGTCCTGCGCCTGCGACGACGGAACCGCGCCGAGCTTGGCGACGTAATCGCCGTAGCGGATCGGCGCTTGACTGAAATAGTCGTCGCCGATCGGGTGGCTGAACGGATGGCCGAAGAAGTCCGCCTTGGCATAGGCGGTGTTGAACAGGCCCAGCACCTTGTTGAAGTTGCGCGCCATCGACGACACCGCGCTCTTGACGCCCTCGGGCATCGGCGTGGCCGCGCCGAGCTTCTTCGCGTCGCTTAGGAAGCCGCTGGCAGTGCCGGACGGGAAGGTGCGGCCGGTGGCGAGCACGAAGTCCTGCGTCGGCGCATCATGGCCCGGCAGCTTCTCGCCGTCGACGCCGAACACCTTGATGGCCATGCCGCGATGGGTCGATACCCGATCGCCCAGCGTCTCGCCCGGTCCTTGCGCGAAGCGGATCGCCACGTCGTAAGTGCCTGGGGTGGCGAACAGCCCCTGCGCCAGTTCCGGCGGAAGATCGTCGGCGATCGTCATCTTGCCGACGACACATGCGCTGCTTTTGGCATGGCTGGCACGCACCGCGTGGTGCTCACGGTTCTCCACCACCTCGCTTTGCTGCGTCATGCCCTGAATGATGCCGTTTATAGTCTGCTGCTCGTCGGCTTCCAGCGTCTCGATGTCGGGCGCGTAGTGGAGATAAGTCATGGATCGCCTTACTGGTTGGGGTCGAATGAGAAGAGCTGGGTCTTGATCGACGGCGGCGCACCGGGCGTGAACCACTGCGTATCCTGAATGTGGCTCGCCGTGACATAGATTCGGCCGTCCGGCCCTTCGGAGAAGGTGTCCGGCCAGCGCAGGCGCTTGTCGGTGAGCACGATTTCGACCGTGGAGCCGCTCAGTCGCTTGATCGAGTAATCGGTCGGTGAGGTGAGATAGAGCGTGCCCGCCTTGCTCATCCACAGTCCGTCGGCGACATGCGTCTTCGCGACGGTCTTGACCGCCTTGGCCCGCTCTGGCTCGCTCACCTCCTCACGCAGCTTGGCGGTGTCGATGGAATACAGCGTCTTTCCGGTCAGCGCCTGCCAGTAGAGCGTCTTGCCATCGTTCGAGATGGCGATGCCGTCGGCGGCAAAGGCGGGCTGGCGGCCATCGGGTCGGACGAGCGGCTTGCCGTCGAGTGCCACCGTGACGCTCTTGTCGATCTGCGTTGCGGGATGTCCGTCAAGCGTACGAAAGCTTTTGCCGCTCTGAAGGTTGACAACGACGATCGCGCCGCGGGTGCCGCTGTCGGTGATGTAGCCGGTCCTGCCGTCGGGCGAGAAGCGAATGTCGTTGAGGTAGGTCCCCTGCAATGCCACGTCAGCCGGCACTGCGATAACCTTGGTCACCTTGTTGCTCTTCAGGTCGATCCGGACGAGTTTGGGCGCGCCTTCGAGAACCTTCTCGTTGCCGGGCGCGCCGGGATCGAGCACCCACAGATTGCCGTGGCCGTCGGGCACGATCGATTGAACGCAGACGAAATAGTCTCCGACTGGAAGCTCATTGGCGCGCGCGTTGCGCCAGCTGTTCCATTTGGCGTCGGGATAGGGCTTGAGCGCACCGTTCGGCCTGACCTCCGCGACGGAGATCGGTGCATCGTCGGTCCAGCGCGGAAAGTTCACGAACCGTCGGCCGTCCTCGACCACAGCAACGCCGGTTGCCTGATGATCGAACAGAGCGACCTGCGTCAGCGGCGAGCGCGTCTGTGCGATCGTACGCGCGCCGACGGCGACAGCGGCAAGTGCGCCGATCGCGGCAAGTCCGGTGACGAAGGGCTTGGCTTTGGTCATGGCAAGGCTCCGGTCGACCACATCGGTCAGGGTGGCGGGATCGCCGGCGAAGAGGTGGGTCAGGTGCCGGGCGACAGCGTCGGGGTTCTCGCGCTGCGCGAAGTGGCCGACGCCGGATAGCGTCACGAACGCGAACGGACCGGTGAACTTCGCCGGGACGTCCGCGCTGGCCGATTGCGGATTGATTCCGTCGACCGCGCCTTGGATATACATGGCAGGCAGCGCCAATGTCTTCGTTGCCTTGACCTTGTCCTCCAGCCAACGGCTGCGGTCATCGGGCTCAGCCTCGTCCCAGCGCGCGCGATAGCTGTGCAGCGTCACCTCAACCCAGTCTGGGTTATCCCACGCGTTGGCCACGCGCTCGAAGGTGGCCTCGTCGTACCAGCCGGGCGGCGACCAATTGTCCCAATGCCTCCGCGCGAAACCTCGCCGATCGTCCCGGATTGCCGTTTCGCTGCGGCCTGTCGCCATGAACCAGTGATACCATTGCCGCTGCGCCTGATCGAACGGTGGCGTCGGCACGCCGCCCAGACGCGGTAGGCTCGAAAGCAGCGCGATACGCTCGACGCGCTCGGGCCAGCCAACCGCTAGCGCCTCAGCGGTGTTGGAGCCCCAATCGTGACCGGCGACCATGAACCGATCGATGTCGAGCGCGTCCAGCAGCGCGATTGCGTCGATCGCCAGCATGGCGCTATCGCCGGTGCGCGGAACACCCTCTTTCAGCCGCGTGTCGCCGAAGCCGCGCAGCGATGGCACGATCGTTCGCAGCCCCGCTGCGTGGAGCTGCGGCGCGACCGCGTCCCAGGTCGACGCATCGTCGGGCCAGCCGTGGATGAGGAGGACAGCCGGCCCGTCACGCGGGCCAGCATCCCTGTAGTCGATCTCGAGCGTGTCTGTGATTAGACGAGGCATGGCAACTCACATAGGCGAGCGCCCGGCGCCCGGATTGATCTGGGTTGGGCGTCGCTGCGACCTCACATCTTCATCAGGATCATGATGTGGTGCTCGACGACGGGCACGATGGTGGACGCCGCGTTCTTCAACGCCGGCGCAGTTCCTTCCATCGCATAGGCCTTTTGAACGTTCAGCGCCTGCCCGTGCGACGCCTTCTGCTGCGCGATATACGCGGCATCACGGGCGGCACCATTCTCCGCCCGCAACTCGGCCACTAGCTCCTGCTGGAGCGGGTTGAGCTGTGGTGGGGCAGCGCGCACCCGTGATTTGCCCGCCGCCGCCTTGACGTCGGCCGTGCTCTTCGTGTGATCGGTGACCATCATCTGAGCGAACTCGCGCAGCTGCGGGTTCTGGGTCGTCTCCATAACCACCCGGCTGGAGGTAATCTCGTAGAGATCGCTACTGCCTGCGGCCATCACATATTCAGAGGGCGTCATCACCTGCGCGACGGCAGGCGCGGCAAGTGTCGCCGCGGCAAGCGCCCCGGACATGATCAACGTTTTCATTGTCGCGTTCCTCTAATCAGTTGCGGCTACCGAAAGCGGCCTTCAGCCGGGCGATCGCATATTGGTTAGCGTCGTAGGCGCCGCGGACCACAGCCCCCATGCCAAAGAACTCGTGGGTCACGCCTGGGAAGGTGCGCTGCTCGATCTTGTCGCCGGCCGACTTCATCGCCGCTGCCAGCGTCTCGCCATCAGAGCGGAGCGGATCGATCTGGGCGTTGACGATCGTCGTCGGCGGCAGCCCCCGCAGGTTGGCGCCGACCAGATTCAGGCGGGGGTCCTGCATGTCCGTCATGCTGTTCGTGTAATAGTAGCCGAACCACTTCAGCATCGCCGCGTTGAGTGGCTTGGCGTTGGCTGAGTCCATGCGCGACGGCAGCGTGGTGCTGCTGTTGGCGATCGGATAGACCGACAGGACGTGGACGGGCTTGGTCAGGTTGTTGTCGCGGGCGTAGATCGCGGTGGCGACGGCGAGGTTGCCGCCCGCGCTCTCGCCGGCAAGCGCCAGCTTGCTCGTGTCACCGCCCCAGGACTGGGCATTCTGCAGGACCCAGCGATAGGCCGCGAATGCGTCATCGTGCTGAGCTGGGAACTTGGCCTCGGGGGCGTGGCGATACTCCACCGACACCACGATCGCATTGAGCTGCTTGGACAGCAGCCGAGGCGCTGCATCGTAGGTGTTCACGTCGGCGATTACCCAGCCGCCGCCGTGATAGTAGACGATGACCGGCATAGGGGCACCAGTCGCCCCAGCCGGCTTGTAGATGCGCGCATACTGCATCGGGTTACTGCCGTAGGGCAGGTCCTGGGTCGTCACGGCCGGGTCCGGCGCCGAGGACATGCCCTTCGCATGCATCACCGCATGCGCAGCGTCAGCGGCCGATGGCTGGATCCGCGCCTTCACGGGCGTCAGCGTCTCGATAGGCTTCGCGCCGAGCCGTGGCAGCTGATCAAGCACGGCCTGCATGTCCGCCGCGGCCTTGGGCGGCTGCGCGGCGACATGGGGCGGTGGGGCCGGCGGCGCGGCGTTCGGCGACATGCCCGACTGCGCGAGTGCAGCTCCGGATGTCCCGAGCAGCGCAGCGGCGATGAGCAACCTGGTCTTCATGAGATGGAGGTCCTGTTTCCTGGTTCGCTATCTTGGGGCTGGTCTCGAGCCTGACCGAGGCACCGGTGGCCTATCCGATCGTCATGCCCTGGGTCGGAAGGTCGGCGAGTGCGCGAAGCTCGTGGACCGGGCAGCCATTATGCTGACCGCGGAACTGCGTCGACATCTCGTAGGTGGGCTTGCGGGCGCGATTGACGCCGCCGATCGGCTGGTGGGCGGCGAGCCCGTGCCACGGGCTGAACGAGACCGCCTGCTCCTGCTGCTCGCTGAGACCACGCTCCCAGCCGAGCTGTGCGGGCACCGTGAGGCGGGCGACCGCGACATACGGGCTCTGCTTCTCGTCCCAGACTACCGATGAGTCCTCTACCGGCATCTTTTCGAGGTCGGTGCAGAGCTGCACGCGCAGTTCCCAGACGCTGTCCTGCTCGATCAGTACCCGGCCCATCTCCTCGCGCAAGGCGTCGGGACGGCCTGACGTGTCGACCTTACGGCCGGCGAGCTCGGTAAGATTATGCGACACCGGTGCGACCGAGATCTTGGCGATGTAGCCGCCGTGCCGCAGCGGGACCTGAGAGTAGTAGGCCTCGCCGAGCGGATGGGTGTTGGGCGCTCCGCCCAGCGTTTGGATCGTCGGGCTCTGGATGCCGACCGTCTCAAGCGCAGCATCAACGGTCTGCATCACCGCGGATAGGCCCTTCTTGAGGCCCTCGCCGGCGTCGGTGGTCTTGGCAAGCATCTTGAGGTTGGCGAGGAACGCCTTGGGCGTCGGCGATGCGAACGCCGGGCCGTTAACCAGGATGAAGTCCTGTGTGGTGTCGTTCTCCGATCCCGGCAGGCGGTCACCTTGAACGCCGAACAGCTTGACGGCGAGCCCGCGCGGCACGCTGACGCTGTCGTCGAGGATGTCGCCAGGCAGCGTCGAGAAGCGCAACAGCGCGTCGTAACTGTCCGGTGCGGCGAACAGGCCCTGGGCGAGCGCAGGCGCGAAGCCGGAGAGGACCTCAAGCCTGCCCTTGACGATCGCATGCCCCTTGGCGTGGACACCGCGGACAGCAGTCCCATAATCCTTGGCGGTCGTCTCCTGGATCAGCCGGAGCTGCTCGTTCAAACCCCGGATGGTCTCCGCTTCATCATCGGCTCGCACTTCTATGTTTGGCGTGAAGGCGATTGGCGAGTGCTGGGGATGATCAGACATGGATTAGCCCTTCTGCGAACGTAAAAATCCAGTGAGGACGCCTGTCGCTGCTCGTCGGACGTAGACGGCGCATGCAGAAGACGGCCCAGACCAGAGATCCTGGGCGAGAAGCGTTGCTTGAGACGATTAGGTCCGGATGCGCTCGTGATCTGGACGATTGGGGTCACTGATCTGGACGACCAGAGACTTTCGGACCAACGTGGGTTAGGATGACAGCCTTAGCCCCCCCCATCTGGACGCGCCCGATAGTCCGCAGGTCCGCGTCCGTAGGTAGATTGGAAGGCTCGCGAGAAGGGTCGCGGACCGGCGTATCCAGCCGTCTGCGCGATAACCTTGATCGGCAAATCAGTCGTTCGCAGCAACCGTTCCGCGATCCGCAGCCTCGCCTTTTGCACGAAGTCGATAGGGCCTTGTCCGAACGCTCTTGCGAAGTGATCCGAGAATGACGCTCGGCTCATGCCGGAGAGCGAAGCCAAGTTATCCACCGTATGCGGCGCCACTGGACTTTCGATGATGGCGGCAATCGCCTTGGCGAGCCGCGGGTGGACCGTTGCGCCTCCGGCCAGCGGCGTCTCTCGTGCCCGACGATCGCGCAGCAGCGAGACCAGCGCTTGCTTCATCAGGGCCTGGCACATCGCCTGGGTGCCGAAGCCGGCGTAGGCGACCTCGTTCGCCATGGCGTCGAACACGCCCGTGGGAATGACGCCCGCTACCATGTCGCCTCCCACTGGCGCTCGTAGCAGGTCGAAGAAGCCGAGGCCGCCTTGGTAGGGCGCCGACAGGGCTCCGCATAACATCAGCGTATCGTCGGCGCCGCTGCCGGCGGTGAACTCGACCAATCCGTCCCCGACCAGCGCGCACCGGTCGGCCGCATCGTGAACGTTGGCCTGGGCGGCGATGTCGCCCACCCAATGCTTCTCAGCGGTCGGGATGATCAACACGCTCATAGGCGAAAACGGGATCGGCGGGGACGCGCCGACCTGGAGATACCCCGACCCGCGCAGCACAAAATGGACGGTCACCGCATCGAAGGCAGGAAAGGTCATCCGCCATCCAGTCTGGATCCGACACACCGAGAACGCATGCGGATCGACATCGATGGTGGTGAGGAGCTGGTCGAGCGTGCGTTTCACCGAACTACCCTACCGAATGCCCAGCGATGCGAAAGCCTCTTGGCAGTGATGAAGACGGGCGACGCTCGTCATGAACGGATGTCCGCTTCCGGGAGATCATCGGTTCACCTGAATGTCTGACTCTGGGTCAGAGCGTCAACGACCAAGTCTGTCCGATGAGATCTCGCCCAAACAGACGATGCGGCGCCTCTTCGACCAGTTTAAATCCGGCTCGTACGTATAGGCTGCGCGCAGCGGTAAGCACACTATTAGTCCAGAGATCTAATCTCTCATAGCCGAACGCCCGCGCCCGGTCGATGCAGGCGGTGATGAGCAATCCACCGACTCCGGCGCCTCGGGCGTAAGACTCGACATACAGGAGGCGAAGCTTGGCGATAGTCGGCTGATCGCCATGCACGAGGAAGATAGAGCCAACCATGCTGCCGTCCATCTCAGCGATCCACGCAGCGTCGCGGGTAGCGTCATATTCCTGCTGGAACTCGCCCAGGATCCGCGCGACCAAGCCTTCGTAGTCCTGTTGCCAGCCGTACTCTTCCGCATAGAGGATGGCCTGTCGTGCGATGACCTGACCCAAGTCGCCTGGCTTGAGGTCCCTTAAGCGCACGTCAGCCGAAATCTCCTGTACCAGAGCGTCACCCATCGCTCGCGCGCCGGCGAGCAGCCGATGCCTTCGGATCGGTGGCAGCGCCGTCAGCATCGCGCCGATCGACCGGCGCGTGTTTGCCTCTAGGTCGGCAAACGCCGAGACGCCGGCAGCGGTAAGCGAGAGGAGCTGCTGACGTCCATGCGCTGGGTCATCCTGCGCCTCTACTAGCCCGCGCATCGCGAAGCGCTTCAGTGTGCGGCTGATCTGAGCGCGGTCAACGCCCAGTACCCGACCGACCTGCGCCGCCGTCGGCCGATCGCGGTTTGCCAGCTCGTAGAGCACCCGCGCTTCGCTGAGGCTGAACAGGCTGCCGTCCAGATGCGAGCCCAGCAGGCCGAGGCGGCGGGTATAGAGCCGGTTGAAGGCCCGCATGGCGGCGACGTCGACGTCCATGGCGGACTGCATATAGGCTCCATAGATGTTGTCGAAGTCAACAACACAGAAATGGTGATTGAGTCAACACCGCCGTTGAAGGCGTATGGAAAGGCGTTCGCATCGCTCCGCCGAGTCGGCGCGGCAAAGAAGAGACCGTGAACCGACGTCCACTTCCCGGCATCGAGCCAGCAGCATCAGATGGGGGAAATTGGGTCTCGACCGCCGCTGCACGGCCGATCTGCACGTGGACATGCCGGACGACCAGCGCGCCTGCGGGTACCCTAACCCGTTGCTCAGGTCGACTGCGGCTTTCTCGTCTCCCCGTCTCAGTTAGCCATCTCCACAAAGATGAAATCGAGAACAGTTTCGGGAAAGCAGCTGCCCGTTGACGGCCGCCAGCGCCGACGGCAACGCGGTTCCCCGTTGGAGGTTTCCATTGTGGAAGTGGTCCGCACTCCCCCGCGCGGACCGATCGTGGCAATGACGGCACCAATCGGAGGTGGCCATGGCATCCACGATAGAACCCATAGGCTATGTGCGGGGCGGCAGGGCCGATCCAATCGACGACGATTGGGGAAGCAGCCGAGCGACGATGGAATTGGACGCAACGCAGGTCGGAGCCAACGCGCTGGTGGGGTTGGATGCGTTCAGCCACGCTGAAATTATCTTCCTGTTCGATCGGGCGCCCGATGAGAATATCAAGCAAGGTGCGCGTCACCCAAGAGGCTGCGAAGATTGGCCGCTCACCGACATCTTCGCGCAACGTGGCAAGAACCGCCCCAATCGGCTCGGCGTGACTGTCTGCCGCATGGCGAGCGTGGAAGGTTCGCGGCTGAACGTCGAGGGTCTGGACGCGATCGACGGAACGCCCGTGATCGACATCAAGCCGGTCATGCGAGAGTTCCTGCCTCGCGGCGAGGTTCGCCAGCCAGAATGGGCGTCCGAACTGATGGCGGCCTATTGGTAACCTAAATCCCGTTTCTCGATCCCTTTGAGAAAGCCTGCAGCGTGCAGGAAGGCACCTGCCGGTCCCGATCGGCGCGGTCGCTGACGTGAACGAGTGGCCGAAGCTGGGAAGCCGGAAGTGAGCCGCGAACGGCCGGAACTGGCTCCTCGCTACCTCAATGTTGGTCGGGAGGGTCCGACATATGGGCACCAGCTAGCTGCAGTTCGGTTGGCGTGTTACGCAGTTGATTTAGCCTGGGAGCAACGCATGCTCTTCGAGAAGATTACGGTTGCCACGACAATACCGCTGCCGATCGAACGTGCTTGGCAGGTCTACACGGATCCGAGTGAGATCACGCATTGGAACTTCGCCAGCGATGACTGGCACTGCCCGAAGGCGAGTACCGATCTTCGGATCGGCGGCGTGCACAAAGCGCGAATGGAGGCGAAGGACGGGAGCTTCGGCTTTGACTTCGAGGGTATCTACACCGAGGTCGACCCGCCTCGCGCTCTTACGCTTGAGCTCGGCGACGGACGCCAGAGTCGGACGACTTTTCAGTCGGCGGGCACTGGAACCCTGGTTGAGACTATCTTTGATGCTGAGACTGAGAACTCGATCGATAGGCAGCGTGACGGGTGGCAGGCGATCCTGTCCAACTACCGGAAGCGCGCGGAGCAAGTGGCTGTGAGCTGAAGCCGCTCGCACGATCCATCGGCCCGAACAGCTGCCGGTTGATCTGGCTTATCGTAAGCTGCCCCTTCATCAACATGAATGAACGGCGGCAGTGGGGCGGCACGAACGGCTCGACAGCTGCTTCTGGGTCACCTTCCCCGAATTAGGCATGGATGAGCGGCCTCGACCACTCGAGCCCACAGCCGAGCTCGCGTGCCGAACCGCGTACCCCAGTCAGATCGTTCGTCGGAGCGCGCGACAACCGACTGGGACGCCGACGGCTGACGTGTGAATTCAGAAGAGCAGCCTGGATGTTCGGGCTGAACAATTACAGCCGTGCCCACCGACATACCAAATGCAGTCGCGATGATCGATTAGTCAAGCTACCGACTCGTCGACGCATCGACATGAGAAATTCGATTAGACCGCAACGGCCTGATTGTACACGTCATAAAGATGCACGTAAGAAACTCTTCTCAAAGACTAGCAATTATAGTATGCTCCCTTATTACGACCTATAAATGCGGGGCGGTATGACAAAAGTCACGTTAGCAGCAATCGTAGCCGTTTCTCTGGCGGTTGGGTTTGGAGCGGGATACTCGTTTCATTCCGTTCCCGTCGCATCCGCATCAACCGGGCTCGTCAAGCCGACTGAGGTTGAGGCGACCGCCGCGGTACGGCGGCTGAAGGTAGGCGTCATGACATTTCCTGAAGCGACGGTCGTGCTCGGCGACTGCGCACCCGCCTCCATGACCGCGGGCGTGACCTGCATGGCGCATATGGTCCTGGAGAAGGGTTCGGCGCCGCAGAACCGCTCTGTCAGCTTCGCGCGTGTGGAGGGCCAGTGGGAGGTCTCGATGTGGTGACGCCGGCGTAGCGTCATCTGCCGATGTTGCGATGTGGCGGCTTGCTTCGCGGTGGGGCAACGCCGTTCCCCACCCGGTCGCCGGCGTATGACGAACCGAATGTCCCTCATTGGCCGCTCACGGCCGCAGAGAGTCTCTGATACAATCGCGAACCATCGGCGACTTAGCGGCAGAGCCCGCACAGGCTGATTCTGGTGCGGGCGGAGGCCCGCATGACCCCGACCAAGCTGCTTCTCGGCCAGATCCTCGTCGTGTTCGGACTTGTGCTCGCGGGCATCTGGTTCGCGACGCAGTGGGCGGCGGCGGCGCTCGCCTACCAGTCGGAGCTCGGGCCGCCATGGCTGCTGGTGTTCGGTCGCCCGATCTATCGCCCCTGGGCGCTGTTCGGCTGGTGGTACCATTTCGATGCCTATGCGCCGCGCATCTTCTCCCACGCCGGCATCATCGCCGGTGCAAGTGGCTTCGCCGGGTGTGCGGCTGCGATCTTCGGCTCGCTGTGGCGCGCGCGCCAGCTTCGCAATGTCACGACCTATGGTTCAGCTCGCTGGGCTGCCGACCATGACATCCGTGCCGCCGGCCTGTTCGGCGAAGCCGGCGTCTTCCTCGGCAAGTTCGGCGCGCGTTATCTGCGCCACGACGGCCCCGAGCATGTCATGGCGTTCGCGCCGACCCGCAGCGGAAAGGGCGTCGGCCTGGTCGTGCCGACGCTACTTGGCTGGTCGGGCTCAGCCGTCATCCACGACATCAAGGGCGAGAACTGGCAGCTGACCGCCGGCTGGCGGCAACGCTTCTCGCACTGCCTGCTGTTCAACCCCACCGATGCGCGCTCGGCGCGCTACAATCCGCTGCTAGAGGTCCGCCGCGGCACCGACGAGGTCCGCGACGTCCAGAACATCGCCGACATCCTGGTCGATCCCGAGGGTGCGCTGGAACGGCGCAACCATTGGGAGAAGACCAGCCACTCGCTGCTGGTCGGCGCGACCCTCCACATCCTCTATGCCGAGCAGGAGAAGACGCTCGCGCGCGTTGCCTCCTTCCTCTCCGACCCGCAGCGGCCGTTCACGGCAACGCTCCGCCAGATGATGACCACCAACCATCTCGGCACGCCCGACGCGCCGAGGGTGCACCCCGTCGTCGCGTCGGCCGCACGCGAGGTGCTCAACAAGTCCGACAACGAGCGCTCCGGCGTGCTGTCGACCGCGATGTCGTTCCTCGGGCTCTACCGTGATCCGACCGTCGCGGAGGTCACATCGGGCTGCGACTGGCGGATCGCCGATCTCGTCGAGGGCAAGTCGCCGCTGTCGCTCTACCTCGTTGTGCCGCCGTCGGACATCAGCCGTACGAAGCCGCTGATCCGGCTCGTGCTCAACCAGATCGGTCGCCGCCTCACCGAGCATCTCCATGCCGAGGGGCAGCCCGGCCGCCACAAGCTGCTGATGATGCTCGACGAGTTCCCCGCGCTCGGGCGCCTCGACTTCTTCGAGACCAGCCTCGCCTTCTTGGCAGGCTATGGCGTGCGCGCGTTTCTGATCGCCCAATCGCTGAACCAGATCGAAAAGGCTTACGGCGATCACAACGCCATCCTCGACAATTGCCACGTCCGCGTTGCGTTCGCGACCAACGACGAGCGGACCGCCAAGCGCCTCTCCGATGCGCTTGGCACGGCGACTGAGCAGCGCGCGATGCGCAACTATGCCGGCCATCGGCTGGCACCTTGGCTCGCCCACGTCATGGTCAGCCGCCAGGAGACCGCGCGTGCGCTGCTGACGCCCGGCGAGGTCATGCAGCTGCCGCCATCCGACGAGCTGCTGCTGCTCGCGGGCACGCCGCCGATCCGTGCGAGCAAGCTACGCTACTTCGAGGAGCCGGCATTCACGGCGCGCGTGCTGCCGCCGCCTGCACTGGTGACCGGCGCCTATCCCGATCGTCCCGCCTCTCGCGCGGATGACTGGCAGGGCCTGACGCGCGGCACCGATGCCCGGCTCGGCACGGCCGACACTCCGGCGGAGGACGAGGGCGCCGCCGGCGGTCTGGAGCAGGCGCGGCACCCCGTCCATGAGATCGCGCCGCCGATCCAGCCGGAGCCGGTATCCGTCGATCCGCTCGGGCTCGGCGACGACGAGCCCGATCCTGCGGGTGACAAGCGCGCGATGGATCAGGCGCGCGCGATCGGCACCGCACGCACCGTCTACGCGATCGACGCGGGTATCGGCCACGCCGACGACCTGCAGCTGGAGCTGTGACATGAGCTCCGAGAAGATCCGTCACCAACTCTTCCTGCCGAAGCCGGTCAGCGATCGGTTGGAAGCGCTTGCCGCCAAGCCCGGCGCGTCGAAGTCGGCGATCCTCGCCGATGCGGTCACCGCGTGGCTCAACCGCCGCGGCACATCCGAGCTCGACGACCGGTTCGGCATCCGCCTCGATCGGATGACAGCCGCGCGCAGTCGGATCGAGCGCGACGGCACGGTCCTGCTCGAGACGTTGGCGCTGTTCGTCCGCTACGAGCTCGCGATCCACGTGCCGCTCGCTGAGAACGATGCCGCCGGGCGCGCAATGGCGGCGAAGCGGTTCGAAGCGTTCGTCGCCCAAGTCAGCCGGCAGGTCGCGGGCGGCCGTCGCGCGATCGCGCTCGACCCGGAGCAGGGCCGATGACGGGCGCGATCTCCGCCGAGCGTCGCCGCGCCATGCTGCGTACCGCGATGGGGCCGGCGATCGCCGCCGCGCTCGGCGACGAGCGCGTCGTCGAGATCATGGTCAATCCGGACGGCGCGCTCTGGGTCGATATCCTCGGCGAGGGCCGCGCCGATACCCACGTGCGGATCGATCCCATCCAGGTCGAGCGCATCATCCGGCTCGTCGCGGCGCACGCGCGCGGCGAGGTCCATGGCGATCGGCCGATCGTCTCCGCCGAGCTGCCGCCCCATGGCGACGGCGCCGGCGAGCGGTTCGAGGGCATATTGCCGCCAGTCTCGACCGCGCCGTGCTTCTCGATCCGCAAGCCTGCGGCGCGCGTCCACACGCTGTTCGACTACGTCACGGGCGGCATCATGTCGGCCGAGGCCGCGCGGCTGCTGTCGCTTGCAGTGGTCGAGCGGAAGAACATCCTCGTTGTCGGGGGCACCTCGTCGGGCAAGACCACGCTGGCCAACGCGTTGCTCGCCGAGATGGCGCATCTCGACGAGCGCGTGATCCTGATCGAGGACACGCGCGAGCTGCAATGCCCGCTGCCCGATACGGTGGCG
>CAXUMU010000001.1:31644-44376 GCA_964252145.1 uncultured Sphingomonadaceae bacterium | reverse complement strand
GCTTGTCGCAAGCGTGAACGCGAGACCAAGCAAGGCTCCCGTAACGAAGGAGCGCCGGCGTCAGCATGGCGGATCTCGTCCGCTCGACGCTGCGCCTGCGGCCCGACCGCATCATCGTCGGCGAGGTGCGCGGCCCCGAGGCGCTCGACATGCTCAAGGCCTGGAACACGGGCCATCCCGGCGGGATCGCCACCGTCCACGCCAACAGCGCCGTCTCGGCGCTCTACCGGCTCGAGCAGCTCGTCCAGGAAAGTGTGGACACCGTGCCGCGCCGGCTGATCGCGGATGCCATCGACATGATCGTGTTCATAGCCGGCCGCGGCCTCGGGCGCCGCGTCGAGACGATCGCGCGCGTCGCCGGCGTCGATCCCGACGGCGGCTACGCCGTCATCGACATCACTCCCCAAGCCCAACTGGACCCCGCAACCCAAGGAGACTGACCCATGCTTGCAGTACGTGTTCCTTCCCGCCGCCGCTCCTTCGTTACGGGAGCCTTGCTTGGTCTCGCGTTCACGCTTGCGACAAGCGCCAGCGCCACCGGCACCGGCATGCCATGGGAGCAGCCGCTCCAGCAGATCCTCGACTCGGTGCAGGGGCCGGTCGCCAAGATCGTCGCCGTCATCGTCATCATCACGACGGGCCTGACGCTCGCATTCGGCGAAAGCGCCGGGGGGTTCCGGCGGCTGATCCAGATCGTGTTCGGGCTTTCGATCGCATTCGCCGCGTCGAGCTTCTTCCTGAGCTTCTTCAGCTTCGGCGGCGGAGCGCTGATCGCGTGAGCGGTCAGCATATTCCCGGCTTCGAGGCGCCGATCCATGGCGCCTTGAACTCGCCCATCCTGCTCGGCGGGGCGCCGCGTGGGCTCGCGATCGTCAACGGGACTCTCGCCGCCGCGGTCGGGCTGGGCCTCCAGCAGTGGATCATCGGCATCATGCTCTGGGCGGCGGGGCACAGCCTCGCCGTCTTCGACGCCCGCCGCGACCCGGACTTCGCGCCCGTGCTGATCCGCCATCTCCGCCAGAAGGGCTACCTCGCGTGCTGAGCCTCGTAGAATATCGCAGTCGCGCCGATCGGCTTGCGGATCATCTGCCGTGGGCGGCGCTGGTCGCACCCGGCGTGGTGCTTAACAAGGACGGCAGCTTCCTCTCTGTGCTGGCGTTCCGCGGCCCCGACCTCGAGAGCGCGACCGAAGCCGAGCTCGTCTCCGCCTGCGCGCGCGCCAACAACGTGCTCAAGCGGTTCGGCTCGGGCTGGGCGCTGTTCTTCGACGCCGAGCGGCGCGAAGCCCTGGGCTATCCCGACAGCAATTTCCCCGACGCGGCATCATGGCTCGTGGATCAAGAGCGGCGCGCCGGCTTCGAAGCTGCCGGTGCGCATTACGAGAGCCGCTTCCATCTCACCCTCACCTGGCTGCCGACCGCCGACAGCAGCGACACCGCCGGGCGATCGCTCGTCGAGCGGCCCGAAACCGAGAAGGGACGCGATTGGCGCAGCGCTCTGGCCGGGTTCCTCGCTGAGACGGCTCGCGTGCTCGATCTCTTCTCCGCCTTCATGCCTGAGGTGCGCGCCCTCGGCTCGGCCGATATGCTCGCCTACCTGCACGGGACGATATCGACCCGGCACCATTCGATCACCGTCCCCGAGAGCCCGATCTATCTCGACGGCCTGCTAGCCGACACTCCCTTGGTCGGCGGGCTCGAGCCGATGCTCGGCGAGGAGCATCTTCGCACGCTTACCGTCCTCGGCTTCCCGAACCTCAGTCGGCCGGGCATCCTCGATGCGCTCAACGAGCAGGACTTCGCCTACCGCTGGGTGACGCGCTTCATCGCGCTCGACAAGGCACAGGCGACCAGGGCGCTCGTCAAGCTGCGCCGCCAATGGTTCAACAAGCGGAAGTCGATCACCGCGCTGCTGCGCGAGGTGATGTACAATCAGCCAGCGCAGCTGCTCGACACCGACGCTGACAACAAGGTGGCCGATGCCGACCTCGCGCTCCAGGCGCTTGGGCAGGATCTCGTCGCGTTCGGCCATCTCACGACGACGATCACGGTTGCCGACACGGATCGCGGCCGGGTCGAGGACAAGGTCCGCGCGGTCGAGCGCATCGTCAACGGGCTCGGGTTCACGACCATCCGCGAAGGCGTGAACGCGGTCGAAGCATGGCTGTCGTCGTTGCCCGGCCATGTCTATGCGAACGTCCGCCAGCCGCTCGTTCAAACGCTCAATCTCGCGCACCTGATGCCGCTGTCGAGCGTCTGGGCAGGGCCGGCACGCAACGAGCATCTCGACGGACCGCCGCTGCTGGTCGCCAAGACCGCCGGCTCGACGCCGTTCCGGCTGTCCACGCATGTCGGCGACGTCGGCCATATGCTCGTGGTCGGCCCAACGGGTGCGGGCAAGTCGGCGCTGCTCGCGCTGATCGCGTTGCAGTTCCGGCGCTACGCCGATGCCCGGATCATCATTTTCGACATGGGCTTCTCCGCCCGCGCCGCAGTGCTCGCGATGGGCGGGAGCCATCATTCGCTCGGGCCCCAGCCCGAGCATGGCAGCGATCGCGGTCTGAGCTTCCAGCCGCTGCGCGGCATCGATGACGACGACGAGCGCAGCTGGGCGGCCGACTGGGTGGCGGCCCTCCTGGCGCACGAGAAGGTGCCGGTAACGCCGGAGATCAGGGAACTGCTCTGGTCGGCGCTCTGCAATCTCGCGACGACGCCGCCGGACGAGCGCACGCTCACCGGGCTGAGCCTGCTGCTCCAGTCCAACCCGCTCAGGACAGCTCTGCAGCCCTACACGCTCGACGGCGCCTATGGCGGCCTCCTCGATGCGGCCGAAGAACAGCTCGCTTTTGCCGATGTCCAATGCTTCGAGACCGAGGCGCTCATGCTGCGCGCGCGTGTCGTGGCGCCCGTCCTCACCTACCTGTTCCACCGGCTCGAACAGCGCTTCGATGGCCGGCCGACGCTACTGTTGCTCGACGAGGCATGGAGCCTGCTCGACGATCCGCTGTTCGCGGCGCGCATCCGCGAGTGGCTGAAGACGCTGCGCAAGAAGAACGTCGCAGTGCTGTTCGCGACGCAGAGCCTCGATGACATCACGGGAAGCAGCATTGCGCCCGCCATCATCGAGAGCTGCCCGCAGCGCATCCTGCTGCCCAACGACCGCGCGATCGAGCCACAGAGCCGCGAGGCCTATCAGCGGTTCGGCCTCAACGACCGCCAGATCGAGCTGATCAGCCGCGCGACGCCCAAGCGCCATTATTATCTACAGTCTGCGCGCGGCAACCGGCTGTTCGGACTCGGGCTGGGACCGATCGCGCTGGCGCTGTGCGGTTCGTCTCACCCCGACATCCAGGCGCGCATCGACGCGATCCTCGACGAGCATGGCCGAGCCGGGTTCGCCGCCCGCTTCCTGGAAGCCGCCGGCATCGACTGGGGCGCAGCCCTGCTCGCCGACTTCCCCAACTCTCGATCGGAGATCCTGTAATGACCCATCTCTTCCCCATGCCGAAGATCGTCACCGCTGCCCTGCTTGGCGTCGGCGCCGCCGGCTCGCTGACGATGGCGCTGATCGTGCCGAGCACGCCCGCGCACGCGATCATCGTGTTCGATCCGAGCAACTACAGTCAGAATGTCCTCACCGCCGCGCGGACGCTGCAGCAGATCAACAACCAGATCCGTTCGCTGCAGAACCAGGCGCAGGACCTGATCAATCAGGCGAAGAACCTGACGCGGATCGACTTCCCCGAACTGCAGGCGATCACGCAGACGCTCCAGCAGATCGATCAGCTGATGGGTCAGGCGCAGGGCATCCGGTTCCGCGTCGCCGATCTCGACCGGCAGTTCCGCAACCTGTTCCCGACCAGCTTCGGCCAAGCGCTCACGCTCGATGCCCAGGTCGTCGCCGCGCGCTCGCGGCTCGACACGACGATGGCGGCGTACAAACAGACGATGACGGTGCAGGCGCAGGTCGCCGAGAACGTCCAGGCGGATGCGCAGACGCTGAGCGGGATCGTCGCGCGCAGCCAGGGCGCCGAGGGCTCGCTCCAGGCACAACAGGCTACCAACCAGCTGCTCGCACTGACCGCCAAGCAGCAGTTCCAGATCCAGAACCTGATGGCGGCGCAGTACCGCGCCGAGGCGATCGAGCAGGCGCGGCAGGTCCAGGCCGAGTCGAATGCGCGCGCCGCCACGGCAAGGTTCCTCGGTTCCGGTTCGGCCTACACGCCTCAATAGGCCGGCCGGATCAGGCGGTCATGGCTCGCCCCCCATCGCCGTCGCCGCGGAGCCCGGCCCGCTCCCCAGCCGGGCTCCGCGGCATCTCCCTTTCGTCAGGACACCACCGTGAACGACCTCGGCATCATCGACCAGTTCTTGACCGCGTTCATCCGCTACATCGACAGCGGGTTCGGGCTGCTGGGCGGCGATGTCCATTTCCTGACCGTTACGCTGATCGGCATCGACGTCACGCTCGCCGGGCTGTTCTGGGCGCTTGGCGGCGAGGGCGACGTCATCGGCCGCTTCATCAGGAAGATCCTCTACATCGGCGCGTTCGCGTTCATCCTGAACAGCTTCTCGACGCTCGCCGACATCATCTTCCGCTCGTTCGCGCAGGCGGGCCTCACGGCCGGCGGCGGCACGCTGACCGCGGCGGATTTGCTCCGTCCCGGTCGGTTGGCGGGCACGGGCTTCTCCGCGGCCTGGCCGCTGCTTCAGCAGGTCTCGCAGCTGACGACGTTCACTAGCTTCTTCCAGAACTTCCTGACCATCGCCGTTCTGCTGTTCGCGTGGGCGATCGTCATTATTGCCTTCTTCATCCTCGCGGTGCAGCTGTTCGTGACGATCCTGGAGTTCAAGCTGACCAGCCTGGCCGGGTTCATCCTCGTGCCGTTCGCGCTGTGGGGCCGCACCAGCTTTCTCGCCGAGCGCGTGCTCGGCAACGTTGTCTCGTCCGGCATCAAGGTCATGGTGCTCGCCGTCATCGTCGGCATCGGCTCCAACTACTTCACCCAGTTCACCACTGCGCTCAGTGGGCAGCAGCCCGACATCGGGCAGGCGATGAGCCTCGTGCTCGCCAGCCTCGCCCTGTTCGGGCTCGGCATCTTCGGCCCGGGCATCGCGTCAGGGTTGGTCGCCGGCGCGCCGCAGCTCGGCGCCGGCTCCGTCGTCGGGACCGCGATCGGCGCAGCCGGCGTCACGATGCTGGGCGCGGGTGCCGCGCGCGCTGCCGGTGGTGCTGCGCTTGGCGCAGTCCGTGCCGGCACGGCTATGGGCTCGGCCGGTGCCACTGCCTACCAGCTCGGGCAGGCATCCGCAGGATCGTCCTCGATCGGTGCCGGCATCGGCGGCATGACACAGGCCGCCGCCAACGCCGCCCGCGCGCGCATGTCCAACGCGTTCGGCCTGCGTGAAGCGGCGAGCAGCGGCCGCGCCGCCGCGTGGGACGCGCTCAACCGCGGCGGCTCAGCGTCGTCCTCGGTCGGCGCGCAGGGCGCGTCGAGCGAAGCGCCGGCGTGGGCGCGTGAGCTGAGGACGCAGCAGTCCGCCCGCCATCATCGTCAGGTCGCGCTCCAGACGCTGAAGGAAGGCGATCGCGGTGGCGCGTCTGCCACCCCCGATATCAAGGAAAGGGAAGACTGATGCACTTCAAGCGCAGCGTTCAACGCTACGGGCGCACCCCCGAGCCCGAGACGCCATACCAGCGTGCCGGGCAGCTCTGGGACGAGCGGATCGGCTCCGCCCGCGTCCAGGCGCGCAACTGGCGGCTGATGGCATTCGGCGGCGTAGCGCTCGCCACCGGGCTTGCCGGCGGGCTCGTCTGGCAGTCGCTGCAGAGCCGGGTCACGCCCTACGTCGTCGAGGTCGACCGCCTCGGCGAGGCACGCGCGGTAACCGCGGCAGAAGCCGGCTACCATCCGACCGACCCGCAGATCGCGTGGCACCTCGCCCACTTCATCGACGAGGTGCGCGGGATCTCGCTCGATCCGGTGCTGATGCGCGCTGACTGGCTGTCCGCCTACGACTTCACCACGCAGCATGGCAGCCAGTTCCTCGGCGACTATGCCCGTACCGCCGATCCGTTCGCACGGATCGGCGAGAAGACCGTCTCGGTGCAGGTCACGAGCGTCGTGCGCGCCTCGGACCGCTCGTTCCAGGTCAAGTGGATCGAAACCACCTACGAGCACGGCGCGCTTGCGGGGACGTCGCACTGGACGGCGATCCTGACGGTCGTGGTAAAGCCGCCGACGACCGCAGACGTCCTGCGCAAGAACCCGCTCGGCCTCTACGTCGACGCGATCGACTGGAGCCGAGAGCTCGACGTGCCGGCAACAGCGGTAGCGCCCGCGCCCCCGATGCAACCGATCACGCCCGCCGCCACCAACCTGCCGCTCGGCTCGCCGCTCGATTCGACGCTTGCCCAACAACCGACCCAATTCAATCAGGAGATTCAGCCATGATCCTGTCGATACGCACGATGCTGACGGCATCGGCATGTGCGCTTGCGGTGGCGAGGCCTGCCGAAGCTGCTGCGCCAATGATGATGCCCGCAGCAGAGCCGGCGTCATCTCCTGCTGCAGTCGCTCCGCCGGCTGCCCCCTACACGCCGCCGCAGCATCGCGTCAGGAGGAATCCTGGCACGCTTGTCGCAGCCGCCTCGACCCATAGGGTCGTGGTCGCCAATCGTGCGGCGACGCTGGAGCCAGACAGGCAGGGGTTCGTCAACGCCGTGCAGGTCTATCCCTACGCCGACGGCGTAATCTACCACGCATACACCGCGCCCGAGCGCGTCACCGACATCGCGCTTCAGCCCGGTGAGGTCCTCGGCGCGGTCGCATCCGGCGACACGGTCCGCTGGGCGATCGGCGACACGGCCAGCGGCGCCGGCGACTCCAAGCAGACGCATATCCTGGTCAAGCCGTTCGCGGCCGGGCTCGCGACCAACCTTGTCGTCACCACCGATCGCCGCAGCTACCACCTCGCGCTGACCAGTACGACCGCGAGCGCGATGGCGGCGCTGTCCTGGACGTACCCGCAGGACCAGCTGATCGCGCTGAAGCACGCGGCCGATCAGGCGCAGGCGGCGGCCCCGGTGGCGGCGGGCCTGTCGCTCGAGCAGCTTCACTTCAACTATTCCGTGACGGGTGACGAGCCGACCTGGCGACCGCTGCGCGCATTCGACGACGGGCGGCAGACGTTCATCGAGTTCCCCGCGAGCATCGCGGTCGGCGAGGCGCCGCCTTTGTTCCTGGTCGATGCCAAAGGCGTTGCCCAGCTCGTCAACTACCGCGTGCAGGGCCGCTTCTACGTCGTCGACCGCATCTTCGATGCCGCCGAGCTCCGGCTCGGCACCAGGCATCAGGACATCGTGCGGATCACGCGCGTCGCGGGCGAGCCCGCGCGGCGGAGGGGCGCATGAGCGAGGATGCGATCGGCACGCCGGCGCCTGCCAAGCTCGACCCGGAGTCGCTCGCGATCAGGGCGAGACCGCAGCGGGCGATCCGATTCAAGCGCGGAGCCATCATCGCCATCGCCGCGATAGGCTTGGTCAGCCTGAGCGCGGTGACCTGGATGGCACTCCGGCCCACCGTGTTCCGGCACGTCGTTGAGCAGGAGGAGCAATCGCAGCCGGGCACGCGCTCCAGCACCGACGCGCTGAACAAGCTTCCGACTGACTATGGCGACGTACCGAGGCTCGGGCCGCCGCTGCCGGGCGACCTCGGCAGACCGGTTCTCGAACGGCAGCAGGAACTTGCCGACGAGAGCGGCACCGGCGCGGCGCAGCGTGCTGGCCAAGCAGCGCAAGACGAGCACGAACGCCGTGCCGCCGAGGTGAAGGCCGCACGCGAGTCCGGCGTGCTGGTGCAAACCCGCCAACCAACGGCGACCGAAGCGACTGAAGGGAGCGCAGTAAGCGAGACGGTGGCGCCTTCGACCGCACCGGCAAGACCCGCGCTGGACCCGGAGCACGACCCCAACGCACAGGGTCGCAAGGCGGAGTTCGTCGGCACGCTCGATCCACGTGGCGACGTCAATCCGCACCAGCTCACGCCGCAGCCGTCGCCGTACACGCTGTCGGCGGGCAGCGTCATCGCGGCCAGCCTGATCACTGGACTGCGGTCCGATCTTCCCGGCCTGGTAACGGCGCAGGTCACCGAACGCGTCTCTGACAGCGCGACCGGAAGCATCCTGCTGATCCCGCAAGGGTCGCGGCTGATCGGCAGCTACGACAGCGTCGTGGCGTTCGGCCAGAAGCGCGCGCTTATCGTCTGGCAGCGGATCGTGCTGCCAGACGGCAGCTCGCTCCGTATCGACAACGTGCCCGCCACCGATCCGTCCGGCTATGCCGGGCTGCAAGACAAGGTCGATTTCCACACTTGGGCGCTACTCAGGGGCGTCGCGCTCTCGACGCTGCTTGGGGGCAGCTCCCAGCTGGCGTTTTCGGGCAACGGCGATCTCGTCCAGGCGATCCGCCAGTCGACGCAGGACAACGTGTCACGCGCCGGCGACCAGATCACGTCGCGTAATCTGGGCACACAGCCGACCATCACGATCCGATCCGGCGCCAGCGTGCGGCTGGTCGTCCACAAGGACCTGATCCTCGCGCCGTGGCGCGGATAGGAGATCACCAATGGCAGAATTGAAGCTGGGCAAGCTACCCGAGCGAACGCCGGTCAAGCTGACGATCAGCGTGGCGCCCGACCTGCATCAGACGCTTACCGACTACGCTGCGCTCTATTCAAAAGCCTATGGCCGGGAGGAGCCGATGGCGGAACTGATTCCGGCGATGCTGAAGGCGTTCATCGAAAGTGATCGGGGCTTCCTGCGCGCGCGCGAGAAGGCAAGATGACACTCGCTGCTGACGATGCGGACCGGCTCATCAGGATCGACGAGGTGCAATGCCGCGTAGGTCTCGGAAAGACCATGATCTACCGCTTGATCAAAGAGGGCACCTTTCCCGCTCCGTATAAGCTTTCTCCTTTTGCATCTCGGTGGAGCGAGCAGGAGATCGTCCAGTGGATTGCCACCGTAAAGGACGGCTTCGAGGGCAAGAAGCGAAGGGCGTGACGGCGACAAAAATCGCCGCCCAAGGCCATCGTGCGAACGCGGGGTACGAAACGGGGTATGCACAATCGGCCCCCGCAGGTCGCGCATTGTGGAATCAAACCCTTACCTGACCCGTTCGCCTGCCTCCGCGTCGGTCACCGGGAATTTGCAAAACCCTTGGGAGTCCGCCCTTATTGGCCTGGCCGACCGTAATCGCTTGCAGGCCTTCGCCGCAGGCCAGGATTCGAGACAGCATCGATTCGCGGGGTCAACTACCAAGGATCGGAATGAGCGCGAGCCTTCTTATTGATCAAGGTTAATTGAGTCGACCGATTATTTGATAGGCAATGCTGTCTAACTGATTCGACCTCGGTCGGTCACGCCTTCCGGCGGGCACGACAGATGCCCGGCCGGGAGGTCCGCTTGAGCATCTTCGCTACGAATGCCTTGGCTGGCAGAGTAGGGGGCGGCCCGGGCAATTTTACCTTTAATCGACGAGGATATCCGAATTCAGATCTTGACAATTACTCCGGCCGCAATTGACGGCTGCTGTAGCCAACGCGTAAGCAGCATGGTCAATACGGCACCGATGACCGTGCAATCGTTTTGGATGGATTGAGACGCATCAATCGAGTGTTCTCCTCTCGACTTATCGAAGATTTGACGAATGCAATATGCAACAGAGCTCAATTCTTAATACGCGCTGTTTATAGTGCAAGCCCTTGCAAGTGAATGACGTATCTTACAACGTGGCGATTTGAATTCATATTCTTTCTATAAAAGTCCGTCTTTTAAAGTCATCACTCTCATTAGAAATCATGAAGGAAGCAGCGGATGCGTCACCATATCATATTGGCCGCCATTTTATCGGCGGCAACGCCTCCGGTCATGGCGGAGGATGGTGCGCCGTATGTGGGCGTCGAGGGCGGCGTCGTCTTCCCGCGCTCGACGAACTACGATGTATCGGCAATGCGCGTGCAGACGGTGCCAACCGGAGGCGGTCTGCTTGGGCAAACCGTGACGACCACAAACACGCTGTATAGCGGCGGCCTCGACGCAGATTACAAGAAGGGCTTGGATGTCGACGCCATCGCCGGGTACGACTTCGGCTTGTTCAGGCTCGAAGGCGAGCTCGGCTACAAGCGCACGCGGGTACGGAGCTTAACGGCGAGCAGTTTCCTCGTGACCGACACGAATACGGCGCCAATCAGTGGAGTGACATCGGGCAGCTTTTCATTTGGAAATCGCACAAGCGTGCTGTCCGGAATGATAGACGCCCTCGCCGACTATAACCTGACGCCGACCGTGCGCGTGTATGGCGGCGGCGGTGCGGGCCGTGCGCGCGTCAAATCGCTTGGCGATCGGGACGACGTATGGGCGTATCAGCTGATCGCAGGCGCTTCGACTGCGATTGCCGACAATCTCGAGCTTGGCATCAAATACCGTTACTTCCAGACCGATCGACTGCATTTCGACGGATCGGCATCATTCTCCGATGCGAAGACCGGAGCCACCTCGGTCTCGCAGTTCGCCGACAGCGGTAAGTTTCGGTCGAATAGCGTGCTCGTGAGCCTGATCTACAGCTTTGGCGCCTCCGGTGGGAGGCAATGAGCGGCGGCAGCATCCGGCCCGTACCGTCGCACCGCACCGATCAGGCCTCGGGAGAATCCGGAAGGAACCGCACGCCCGTGACGATACGTCTACCGTCCGCACGGCCGAGCTGGATGATGACGTCGAGCACCGAGCGAATATAGCGCTTCAGCTCTTCGCGGCGCAGGTCGGTCCCGGCTTGCGCCGCGATCATCGCAAGTTGCTCGATCGCTCCTTCCGGCGAGCTGGCATGGATCGTCGTGATCGAGCCGGGGTGACCGGTATTGACCGCCCGCAGGAAGCTAACTGCCTCGACGCCGCGGATCTCGCCCATGATGATTCGGTCGGGGCGGAGGCGCAGCGCCGCTTCGAGCAAATCGGCGGCGGTGACCGACGCTTCGCCGAGGTGGCCGCGCACCGCGACCAGACCCACTGCATTGGCATGCGTCAGCCGGATCTCGGGCGTGTCCTCGATGAGGACGATCCGCTCATCGGCGGGCGCCTCCTTCAACAGCGCGTTGAGCAGCGTGGTCTTGCCGGTCGCCGTTCCGCCGGAGATCAGGATGGACTTGCGGGCGCGGACCGCAGCTCCGAGAAACCCGCGAACATCGCGCGCGTCGAGCAGCGCCTTGAGCGCAGCATCGATCGCCGCTTGCGATGACGCTGCCTCGCCGACATGCGCGAAGGCGCCCGCCCTCACGTAATCGTCGAGCGACAGGTCCGGAACGACATGTTTGCGCACCGCCACGCACATGTTGCCGCGCGTCGCAGGTGGCGCACAGACCTGTACCCGCGCGCCGCTCGGCAATGTTGCGGCAAGCAGCGGATGCTCGCGGCTAACCCCTTGGTCGGTTGCTGCGGCGATCTGCCGCGACAGGCGCCACAATGCCGCATCGTCGAGCCGGGGGTCGTCGTGGCGCTCGATCCGGCTCTGCGTTTCCAACCACAGCTCGCCCGGCCGGTTGATATAGATGTCCGTCACGTCGGGACGCGCCAGCGAAGCGGCGAGCGGCTCGAGGAACGCTTCGAGAAACTGGAAAGGCTGGCTGCTCACCGTTAGATCAGGAAACTGGCCCGACCGCCGAGAAGTCGAGGTCGCGGGCGACGAAGATGCGCACCGTGGCACCCTGCGCGGTCTTGATCGTAGGCGCTATGTCGGTGCCGTGCGTCGCCTGTCCCGCAAGCGAGGTCGCTTCACTAGCGCTGCTGACGACGACGGTCGAGCCACGGG
This sequence comes from uncultured Sphingomonadaceae bacterium, assembly GCA_964252145.1. Lineage (GTDB taxonomy): Bacteria > Pseudomonadota > Alphaproteobacteria > Sphingomonadales > Sphingomonadaceae > JAQGLK01. The sequence goes on along the minus strand of CAXUMU010000001.1, from coordinate 32,514 downwards.
CTAGCGACTGCGTGGCCGCATTGAGCCCGCCGGTCAGCACGGACAGCAGTATCGCGCCGCCGAACCGCTCGAGAAAATGGCGGTTGACTTTGCCACCGAGGCCGCCGCGGCCGAGATCGTCGACTGCCGGCGATGCGAGCGCGATCGAAACGCCGTCGGGCCGGATCAAGCGGGTCCAGACGATGAAGACTCGGCTCGCTCCTTGCGCCACACCCGAATTATATTCGCCGATCACGTGGCTGCCCGCCGGGATCATCACCTGCGAGCCATCGAACGATAATACGTCGCGGGAGGTGACCGCGCGCGCGAACCCCGGCAGATCCGAATTGAGCGCCGTTTCCATGACGGCGCCGAAGATTGTCCCCTGAACGACCAAGGTCGCCTGATTCGGCAGACGTCGTGCCAGCGCCACATCAGTGTCACGATTGCCCGCGCGGGTTGAAAACCGCTCGTTGGAATTCAGATCGCGGGCCCCCGGATCGTTGGAAGCGCCGGACGCCGCCCCACCGGGCGTCGATCCGGCACCCGTTGCCGCCCCGGTCTGGATTGCCGCAGCCGTATCTGCGAGCGAGCCGGTTGGACCAGACGACGGCGTGCCGCCGTCGCCGGGCGCGACGGACAGCGCGCGGGGGCCCTCGCCGGATCGCGCCTGTGCCAGTTCGATGATCAGCGCGGGTGCCGCGATGCGCGCCCGCGCGCGCTCTTCAGCCCCATCGTCCGTGTGGACCGCTGCGCCGGAAAGACCGTCCGAATAGCGCTGGAGGGCCGCCGGGAGCGGCGTCGGCGCAATGACCGAACCGATGCCTGGAGGCGCTACAACGCCCGATCCCGGCAGCAATTGCGCCGGCGCGGCGGCCGTTGTCGTGCCGC
>CAXUMU010000001.1:28119-31634 GCA_964252145.1 uncultured Sphingomonadaceae bacterium | reverse complement strand
GAGCGGCGGTAGCTCGGAGGACTGCGCGCCGCGCGCCGCCCGACCGTTCGCCAGAGCCGACAAGACGCCGATGCCAATGACGGCGAGCGTGACCGCGAGCCGGACCCTTCCGCCCCGCCGCGGCGTGCCGGCGACGCGGGGGATCTTGACGGGAGGATGATCGCTCACCTGCAAACTCCTACTCGCTTCGCGTCACGGTCGCGGAATGGATGCCCGAGCGCAGGATGAAACGCTCGCCCATCTGCTGCACGACCTGAACGCGCCCGCGCGTGGCCACATTGACGAGCGTTTCGTCGTTCTTGCTCGGTCCGGCGGCGAAGATCGCCGGAAACGCGATCTGCTCGGCGAATTCGAAATATGTCTGACGTCCGTCATCCCATACCCGCGCCGGGAGCACCGATGGATCGCCCACGCTGGTGTAGGCGAAATTCAGTTTCGCTGGTGGTGGAGGAGGCGGTTCCGGAACTGTCTCGACCACCGGTCGGGGAAAATCGAATTGCACTATCCACGGCGAGTCCGGGAGGCGCGGTCCGGTCGACAAGGCGAAAGCATAGTGCCGCTGGCTCGTCACGACCGTCATGTTGGTGTTGCCGTTGCGCAGGAGAGGCTTCACGAACAGCATCTTCGCGCGCCGGTTAGGGGTGACCTGCCAAGCCAGGCTGTCGCCGATCGAGACGTTCTCGATCCGCTCGTCGGGCGCGAACTCGATCATGATCTGCCATCCGAGCGCGCCCTGCAGCGTCACGACCTGATCGGGATCGTATAAGACGCGCTGGATATGCGGATCGACCGGCCCAGGCAGCGGCGCCGTAGCGCCGGTCAAAGCGAGGAACGGCAGGACCAGGGCGACGCCCCGCTTCACATCGTCACCCCTTCGGCGTCGCGACGGTAACGCGTCACCTGGAAGCCGAGCGGGTTTTCGAACCTGTCGGCGGCGCGTAGCGGTCGGTCGCTGAACCCGAACGAGATGGCGCTAACGAAGGCGTTCGACGCCACCCCCCGACCGGCTGCGACGGTACGATCCGCATCGTAGCGCACGAGCGCGGAGCCGGGGCCGATCAGCGACACGCTCTTGATCCGGATCGACAGCGTGTCCCCGGCGGATAGCGTGTGGAGCGGGCTCGCCGGGTTCGAAGCCGCCATCGCCGCGACATACCCCGTGCGCACGTCGGGCGACGAGAATAACTGAACGCGACGGTAATTGGCCGCGAGATCCGTCGCGTCGAACGTCTCGCGTACGCGCACATAGTTGGCCAACTGCGCCTGGATCACGGCTTCGTTCTGGGTCAGGCGACCGTTTGCGACCGTGGTCGCGACCTCAACTGCGCCGCTCTGGCGATCGACGGTGACGACATAGGGCTGAACCGTCTTCAAGGGAAAGAGCATGGCGACGATCAGCGCGAGCACGAGCGCGATCGCGCCGGCGACGCTGGCGACGATCCAGGCGAGCTTTCGCGCCCGACGCTCGGACTCGACACGTTCGTCGGCCCAGCTCTGCGCGGCGGCGTAATAGGTGTCTCGATCGGTCATAGGTCTCTGCGGGCTGCGGCGCGGGAAGCGCGGGAAAGCCGGGTGCGCGCCGGCGTCAGATAAGCGCGATGAGTCGCCGACAGTGCGGCGTCGACCCCCGCGCGCCGGCCGCCGGCAACGGCTTGCTGCGGGGCATCGCGCTGACCGCGCAGCGCGGCCGCAACGGTGCGGCCTGCATCCCCGCCGCCATCACGCCGTGCGGCGGCTTCAAGGGCGCGCACGATCGGCGATCCGGTGCCCGACGGAGCGGCAAGTAGCAGCGTTCTTGGCGCGGCTGACGGAGCCGGTGCCGAAGCAGATGCCCGCGTCCCGGCGCCCGCCGATCGGATCCGCAGCCCGCGTGCGATCGTCGCGGCGGCCCGGATCGAGCCGACGATCGCCAGGCTGAACACGATCACGACCAGCGCGACGGGGGTGACGTCGTCGGGCTCGAACTGGCCGCGGGCTTGCCGGCCAATCATCTGATCGATCAGCGGCCCCAGGATCGAAAGCTCGATCGCGCTCAGGATCAGCACGAACAGCGGGATGATCGCCGCGGTCGCCATCGCCCGCAGCCAGCCTTCGAACAGCCCGCGCGTGGCATCGAACAGCAGAAAGCCCGCGACGACCGGCGTGATGGCCAACAGAAGGGCGAGGAGAATGCGCGAGACCACCAGCAGGCCGAGCGTCGACAACGTCAGCAGGAATGAGGAGACGTTGAGCGCCATCGCCGCGGTCGGTGCGCCACCGACCAGCGGGGACGCGATCCCTGCGCGCGTGCGCCAGCCGACGCTGCCCTGTTCGATCCGATCGAGCGCGGTCTGCACTCCGTCGAGAGGGGCGGGCGCGTCGATTGCGATGACGAGCGCGCTGGCGATCCGCGACGGCTCGCGCGCGACCGTGTCGTAGGCCAGCGCCTGAAAGGACGACCACGAGGCGGCAAGCAGCATCACCACGCCTAGGCGGATCGCGAGCCGGACGACCTCGGCGAGTGCCAGCCCGCGACCGAGCAGCAGGCGATAGCCGTACAGCGCGACGGCGATGACCATGAGCGACGTCAGCATTGCCGCGGTTGCCGCACCGGGGCTCGACAACGCCTCATAGCCCCGCTCGACGAGGCTGGACGCCTGGCAATCGGTATTGGCGAGCAGGCTCGCCACGAGGCCCGCCGTGGCCGGGGGGCTGCAAAGGTCCGGGTTCATGCGGCGGCCAGCAAACGAGGCAGCCACCGATCCGGCGCATCGCCGACCTCGCTGCGCAGGCGATCGAGCAGGCGCACGGTCGACTCGCGTCCCGACAGGACCTTCAGGAGATCGGGTTCGGACCCGAGGTTCAACCGCACGACGACGCTGTCCGTGCCGTGCTTGACGAGGAACGCGCGCGCGGTCTCGGGCATCGAGCGGACGATTTCAAATTCCTGCTCGCTCAGGCCGAACCCACCAATATAGTCGGACGCCTGGGCGCTGGCGTTGGCCATGAAGATCTGCGTGCCGGCCTGTTCGATGATCGCGCTGGCGATCCGGCTCTGTAACGCATCAGAGGCCGATTGCGTCGCGAAGCCGACGATACCGCCGCGCTTGCGGATAGTCTTCTCCCAGTCGCGAATCCGCGCGACGAATACCTCGTCGTCCAGCGCCTTCCAGCCTTCGTCGACGACGATGATCGTCGGCTTGCCGTCGAGCCGCTCCTCGACGCGGTGGAACAGGTAGAGCATCGTCGGCGCGCGCAGGGCCGGCTGGTCCAGGATCGCCGTCATGTCGAAGCCGAGCGTCGCGGTCGCGAGGTCAAGTTCGTCGGTCTCGTTGTCAAACAGCCACGCGAACTCGCCCGCCGAATGCCAGGGGGCGAGCCGCGCCGCGAGATCGCTCGCCGAGGCCCGCCCACGTCCGCGAAACAGCTCGACGACGTAGCGCAGCCGGCGAAGCGCGCGCGGGCCGCCCATCGCCGTGTCGATCGCATCGACCGAGCCCACCCCCTCGTAGAGGACGTAGATCGCCTCGTTGATC
>CAXUMU010000001.1:441-28109 GCA_964252145.1 uncultured Sphingomonadaceae bacterium | reverse complement strand
CCACCCAGCCATTCTCCTCGACGTCGAGCGGCTTGCCGTCGCTGGACGCCAGCCGCCCGAGCCATTCCGACAGGAAGCGTCGGTTGACCGGCGTATCGGGGAGCGCGAAGGGGTTCATCCGCGTCGGCTCGCCGGGACGCAGCGCCTCGTACGTTCCGCCGATGGCGCGCAGGAAGATTTCGGCGCCACGATCCTTGTCGAAGAAGACGATACGAGGATCGAAGCGCCGGGCCTGCGCGAGAAGGAACGACAGCACGACCGTCTTGCCGGACCCGGACGGCCCGATGATAGTGAAGTTGCCGAGGTCGCCGCGGTGAAAATTGAAGAAATAGGGGCCAGCCGCGGTCGTCTCGAACAGCGTCACCGCATCGCCCCAATGGTTGTGGTCGGGGCTGCCGATCGGAAAATTATGCGCGCTTGCGAAGCCGGCGAAATTGGCCGTGGAGACCTGCGCGCGCCGTGCGATATAGTCGAAGTTGCCGGGGAACTGGGCCCAGAACGCAGCCTCGAGACCCAGCTCCTCGCGCACGACCGCGAAGCCGGTCTCGGCCAGCGCCGCCTGCACCTCGCCGGTAGCGACGTCGAGTTCCTCGGGGCTGTCGGCGCGGACCAGAATCGACAGGTGGTGCTCGCCGAAGCCGGCGCGGCCCGCGGCGACATCGTCCTTGGCCGCGGAAAGCTCGGCGCGCAGCGACACCGCGGCATCGTCGGCCGAGCGCATGCGCCGCAGCGCGAGATCCATCCGCTCCTGCGCCGGGCCGCGATCGATGAATGCGAAGCTCTGCGTCACCTGCAGCGCGAATGGCAGACGGTAGATGTCGTCCAGCATCCCGGCCGACGTGACGCTCGGATAGTCCTTCGCCGACAGGATCGCTGCGAACTCGGCCGGCTCGCCGTCCACCGTGCCGAGCTCGATCGTATCGGCACCAAAGCTGATCGTTCTGCGCGCGACGGCGTGGCCCAGATCGCCCGTGGGCAGCAGCATCGGGCCCGCGGCGCCATTAAACAGCTCGGCGAGAAACTCGAGCGGCTGTGACGCGAGCCCGCTCGGCACATCATAGGCGCTCAGCAGCCGTGCGCCATAGGGTTCGAGCGCCGCCATCAGCTGCTCGCGCGCTTGCGATAGGAGGCGCAAGTCGTGGACCCGCTCACCCCGCTGCGCGCGACCGCCGCCGGCCGCGCCCAGCAATCGCTCCGCCCAGCCAGCGCGCCCGCGCGGCGGTCGGGCGACCAGCGACAGGTAGAGATCGTTCACGAACAAGCGGCGCGTTGCGAGGCGGCTGCGCCAGGCCTCGTCGAGCCGGGCGCTGAAGGCGTCGCCGAAGCGTCCTTCAAACCGCGGCTCGACCGCGCGGCGAACGACATGATGGACCAGTGCGAAGTTCGACGACGCGATCGACTGCAACATCGCATCGCGCATCGCCAGCCGCATATCGAGATCGGCGCGCCCGATCGTCTCGAACGGCAGACCGTCGAGCTTGATCACCTGCATCAACTCACCTTTGCGCGTCAGCAACGTGTGATCGTCGAGCTGGACGAGGTACGGCAGGTGAACCCCGGACGCGACTTCCTTGCGCGCGGCGCGGTTACGGGCGGTAAACATTCGCCCTCCGCAATCGATAATTAGCGACACGGGGGGTCCGTCGCAGCCGAATCATCCACAGCGCCATAACGTACGGATCGCGCAGATGCGCGGCGTAGCCGACGACGTGGAACAGGAGAGGCGGCAGCAGTGCGAGCGGCGTCTTGAAGACGATGAACAGTTCCGCAGCGAGAATCCCGTTCAGGACGAAGAACGGATAGGTCACGCCCGCCACCATCTGCGGCCGGGCGAGCGCGCGGAACAGCGGATCGGCCATCAGCCGGCCACCGAGCGGATGCCGCCGACGATCGATCCGGCGCCGAACAGGATGAACAGGCCGAGCACGACCGTTGCGCCATATTTCCAGTTGATCCGGCCGGTCAGCATCATGAATCCCACCGCGGCGACGGCGATCACGGCGACGGCTGTCGCGACGTTGCCGAGCAGCGTGCCTTGCAACCAGTCGACCGCGCCGATGATCGGTCCCGAACCCGCAGGGTCGGGGGCCGCGTACTGCGCGAAAGCCGGGCGCGCGCCGGCCAGTGCGGCAAGCAGGAAAAGGGTTCGTTTCACGGTCACGGCACCTCGATCAGCATGGAGTCGATGCGGGCAGGAGAGATCGCGTTGGGCGGCTGCGCAGCAGAGCCATCCCGCAATCGCGACATGATCGATGAAACGTAGGATCGCGTTTCCGCATATGGCGGGATCCCCCCCCAGCGAAGCACGGCGCCCGGGCCAGCACTGTATGCCGCGAGCGCCAGGGGCACGCTTTGGAAGCGAGACATCATCCGCGCGAAGAAGCGGGCGCCTCCGGCAACGTTCGCATCAGGATCGAGCGGATCGACGCCGAGCGCCGCAGCGGTCGCGGGCATGAGCTGCATGATGCCGAGCGCTCCCTTGGAACTGACAACATCCATCCGCCCGCGGGACTCGTGCCATGCGATGGCGCGCAGCACCCGTACGTCCACGCCTTCGGCTTGCGCGGCGCGCTCGTACCGATCGGAGGTGCCGGCGCGTTTCGTCTCGATATCGGCAGATTCGCGCTGGATCTCGCCGCTGGCGAAGGGGCCAGGTCCATCGAAGATGCGGGTGTCGCCGTCGTCGCCGATCTCGATCACGTGCGCGTGCACGGGTGCGCTCAACGCGATGAGCGCGACCGTCAGTGCAGGACCTGCGATCCGTCGTCCATACGACGGGCGGAAATTGGCGGTTGGCTTCATTCCATATGATCCGGCTTGTAGCCCGGGGTCGGCGTGAGCGAGACCATCGTCGCGAGGATCGCGACAGCGGTCAGCCAGCTTGCCAGCACCTTCAGGGCGATGGACCAGCCCCGCGCTACGATCGCGTTTCCTGGTGCAAACAGCAGTACGAGCGGGAGCGCGATCGCCAGATCGCGCCGTGCGCCGGACACCGCGATCACCGCGCCGGCCCAGACGCCGGCATTGGCCGCGGCCACGAAAAACAGCGCCGGCGGAAGACGCTCCGGCCGAAGCAAGAGCAGCGCATTCCCGATGACGCTGAGCCAGCAGCCTACGAAGATCGGCTCGATCCAACGCAGCGGCGGTGCCATCGACCAGGTCAGCACTGCGATGAAACATACGAGCAACGCTGCCAAAGACGCGCGGCGTATGGGAAGGAACGCGAGCGCTAGGCCGAGCGCGGCGCATAGTATTGCTGGCGGAAGGAAACCGCCCCTCACGGCCACGCAGCCCACAGGAACCACAGTCCGGCGGCAAGCACGCCGCCGCCCAATCCCCGCAACGCCGTCTCGCCCCGAGGCAAGATAGCCAGCGAGCCGATCGTGATGCCCACCACGTGGAGCGAGCCCGTCGCCAATACGAAACCCAGGCTGTAGCCGATCGGATCGGCCGCCGACGGAAGCTCGATGCCGTGCGCGTAGCCGTGAAAGAGCGCGAACAGGCCGACAACTGCGCATGCGACCGCGACCGGCGCGCGGACCGCACCCAGGATCAGGGCACCGAGCACGCAGATCGAGATTGCGATGCCGAGTTCGACGGGCGGAAGCGAGACGCCGGCCATGCCGACCCCGGCGCCGACAGCCATCATAATCGGGAAGACCATGGGAAGAAGGTAGATCAGCGGCCGGCCGAGGAAATGCCCCCACAGACCGACCGATGCCATCGCCAGCATATGGTCCGGACCAGTCAAAGGGTGTTCTACACCTGCGACGAATCCACCAGGTAGCCCAGTACCGGCATGAGCCCACGCTGGCGCAGCAATAAATAAAAGCAAGACTCCTGCGAAAACTCGACTTATAATGGGGCTTCGCTTTATTAGCGATAGTCTCACTACCGAAGGTTTACACAGATGCGTCGTGCTGTCCTTATTGTCCTTTCTCTCGGCCTTGCTGGAAGAGCTTCGGCGCACGACTTCTGGCTGCAGCCGCTCAGCTGGCAGGCCGCTCCCGGCGTCGCCATGCCGTTCGTCGTCGAGGTCGGTCACGGATCGTTTCGACAGCAATGGGGCGCCGACGGCGGCCACCTGCTTGCGTTGCAGGATCTGGCACGCGGCGGCGCCGTCGATCTGAGGCCGTTGTTCAAGCCGGGTGGAACCGTACCTCACCTTACGCGGGTCTTTCAGCGGCCGGGGCTGCACGTCGTCAGCCTCGTCTCGACCGATGCGGTCAGCAACCTGCCATCGATCCGGTTCAACGATTATATCAACGTCGAGGGACTGACGCCGGCGATCGATGCGCGCACCCGTGCTGGTGTGATGAACAGCAACGGCCGTGAACTCTACAGCCGACGCGCCAAAGCATTGGTCCAAGTCGGACCGGCGGCGCCGGGCGACGATGCGCTGGCAACCAGGCCGATCGGCCTCACGCTTGAGATCGTCCCGCTCCGAAATCCGTATTCGCTGGGGGCGGACCACGTGCTGCCCGTGCAGATTCTGTACGATGGAAATCCGCTGCCCGGCGCGCTCGTCAAACTGACCAATCTCGAGTTCGACGCGCGGCCGTTGCGCGCGGTTCGTTCCGACGCCGCCGGGCGCGCCAGCCTTCAAGTGCCGCAGGTAGGGTCGTGGCTGGTGAATGTGATCTGGACGCACCCGATCAAATCGCCGGACGCGGACTTCCAGACCGTCTTTTCCAGCCTTACCTTTGGCTATCCGGCCAAGCGCACCCGATGAATCCATCGGCCGCCGATCAGTTTATGGCCACCGGGTCAGTCGTCAACGAAACGGCGACGATATCGCTGTCGTTGACGCTGGCCGGCTCGGAGTTCGCCGTCGCGCGAAAATCCGTCCCGAAGACGGTGCCGAACTTGTCTTCCTGCGCCGTAGCCGTGACGACGGGGGGCGTCGTCGCGGTCGAGCCCCCCGATCCGCTGGATCCGCATGCGGACACGGTCATGGCGAGCCCGGCCACGACCAGCACCCGCACGACCAATTGCATTTTGCTGACCATCGTCGATGCTCCGATCACGGCTGGGTCTGCGGACGGGGAGCGCCGCGCAGCGGATTGTTGAGGTACGGGAACGCGTTCATGAACATCGAAGCGTTCTCAGGCGCGCCGTCCGTGTAGGCGACCTGCCCGGTCGGGGCATCGGCAGGTTTGCACAGTGCGAGGTCCGTCGCCTTGCCTGCGATCGGCACGGGGTAGCACAGGCGCCCCATCGCGACCCGAAGCACGATGTCGACCGCGTCGTCGCCCGGACGTCGCCCGTTCGGGAACCCGGCGAGGTCGTTGCCGACGACGCCGAACGGGCTCTGATTGGCCTGCGCCGTTGGCGTCACCGCGGTGTTCAGGCGAAGCATTTCTGAAGGGGTAACCGCCTTCAACTGGTTGAGCGTCGCAATCCCGGTCAGGAACGTAGCAACCAGGTCGTTACGCGGAAAGTTGGTCGGTGCCAGCGTTGCGAAGGTCGTACCCAAGGTCGCGTTCACCGGCGCCCGAAACAGCGTGTCGAGGATCGCCGGGAATGTCGGATTGGTGACGTAATCGACGAGCGCACCATCCTGGGTCGGCTTGGCCGCATTGAACAGATCCTTTTGCGGAAGACCGATCACGATCTCGTTGACCAGCGGGTTACCGAGCCGCGAAACCTGGGTATAGGCGCCCCCATAAAGAGCAGGCGCCTTATATGTGGGGTTCGGTTTCGCAAGCTTGGCCTGCGGCAGGCTTGCGGTCGACCAGACACCGACCACGCCGTTGCCGGCTCCCACCAGACACGACGTCGGGACCTCGATCGCCAGCGAAGTCACGTTCTTCTTGCCGATCAGCTCTTGGTTGGCCTGGCTCTGCGTTATCCCGCCCGGAAAGGGGGTTCCGTTCCCATATACCGGATCGTTGTCGCCCTCGATCGGAACGAAATCCACGAGATCGAAGACCGGTCCGAGATTGACCGCGAACGCTTCGGCGCGCTGGCCGACGAACACGCGGCCGGGGGTCGAGCAGCCGGGAATATTGACTGAGTAGATGAACTGATTGGCGTAGGTCGCGTAGTTCGGGATCGACCTGTTGCCGGAATTGTCGAACGGCTTGACGAAGGTGCTGCTGCCCCCGGCGGCGTTCGTGACGGCGGCCCGGGTTCCGCTCCGGCGATCGCCAGTAACGAGCGTCAGAGTGAATGTTTCGTCCTCGCCCAAATTCGCGTCGAGCGGCGCGGTGATCGGGCCGATGTGCCTGAGCGGGATAGCCAAGGTCTTGCCACCCACCGTCACCGTCTTGCCGGTGTCGTTCTTGAGAGCGTTGGTGAATTTGAACTGAAAGGTAAGATGCTCTTTCGCGTCGCCCGCATTATCGACATGAATCTCGTAAATCGCATCGGGATCCATCGTGTAGTAGTTGGGGCCATCACCCGGGTTTTCTCCAGGTTGAAAGTTGGCAATCAGCGTCGTGAAACCCGTGCGGCCCGGCTCGTAGCTCTGAAACGCATAGACATCCGTGTTGTCTACCTTCGGCATCTTCGTGATGCCGGGTGCCTCGCGATGGCTGGATGCCAAGGCGGTACCGGATAGACACGTCATTATCAGTCCAAGCGCAGACGTGACTCTAAGGGCTCTGCTCATCATAAAGTTCTCCTGTACCGCGACAAGCATAGCCTGGATTTCGCGTCTCTACATATACGAATGATCACGGAAATAAGATGCACAGCATTACAGAATATTTTGGGACCCTTGGGAATTGTTCGGCTTTTTAGGCGACTCATTGTCCACGTCGCGACAATCGTCAGAAACACAGCCGGAGCGATCCGCAATTAGGTCGGTCCAACGCCAGGTGCCCGATCCGACGACGACCATGATCGTGCGATCCCGCTCGGGTACAGCAATGAACTGTGGCCCGGTTGCTTCGGCGTCTCGACACTCGGCCGGAGCGTCGGCGACGACCTGCTCGACCACCCGGCGCACCGACCCGTTCCCGGATCCCGCCGTCACTGCACCAGCGTCCAGCCATTGACCATTCCAGACCATGATCGCGTCCGCCGCGGTTCGGGCGTCGGATGGAAGCGCGTCGATCTCGGCCATCGCTCCTGCGTCATTTTCGATCGCCTGGCCGACCGCGTGGGCAAGCGCGCAGCCACCTGGGGCGATGCTTGGTCCAGAACGTGCGGGGGTATTGAGGGACGATCGACTGCTCGCCGTTCGCGATCGACCAAGCGGGGTCGAGACGGATACGTGAGCGACGTGCGGCGAAACCCGCTTTTGCATCGATTTGGCCGATGCATCACGGTTACTTATCGACGAAACCGTGAATATATTGAAAGCCATCGCGTGCTCAGCCAGCTCGTGAGGGGAGCGGCTCGCAAGCTGCATGATGAGGAACAAATGCAGGGCCACGATCGCCAGAAACAGTACCGTGCGGCGCGCACGATGGCCGACAAGCGAGGCTGACCGCCGATAGAACAAGTGGAGATCCGACCACCCGAACCTACCTACAGCATCCGAAATGGCACAGGGACGGTATTCCGGATCATCGAGTACCTCCAGCCGGGGCGCAGCTCGCCAGCTCGATTGAGTCGGCAGCGTCCGATGATCATGTGCGATAAGCGCACCGAGAAAGTTGATTAGAAGCAAGATTCAGCTAAGCAATTTTCGCCATCCCCTTCAAAACAGTGGATTGCTCGACGCACCCGCTCACCAATGGCGGCCACTGGTGACTCTCTCGGACAGGGAGATTATGCCAGCTGGCAGCGCATCGAGACGATGACCTTCAGCCCGGCGCTAGTACTAAGATGGCGAACGTCTGCGCTAAGCAGGGCCGCAAGGCTCGCCATGAGCGCTTTACCGCTGCCTATGATGGGATGAGATCCGAGGCCTACTCCGTCGTCGGCAACGGACAGCTCGATCCTGTCGGATAGCCGCACCAGCGTCACGGTGATCGTTCCTCCACCGCCTGGAGGGAAAGCGTATTTCAGAGCATTGATGACGAGCTCGCTGGCGATGAGGAGCAATGCTCTGCGCTGCTCCGCCGGAAGGGCTATTTCCGCCAGAGCCAGTTGAAGATCTACTGATCGCTCACCGGCGAACAGCTCAACCAGCCTCGCCACGATGACCTGAAGGAGAGCCGCGCATGGAACCAAGGCATTAACAGCGCCATGTGTGCCGAGTTCGGCATACGCGCGTGAGAGCGCTCGCGAACCCGCGCTGGCATCGCTGTCGCGCAGTCCATAGAGATGCCGCACACGGGCCGACTCAAGCGAAGACGACATTTGCGCAAGGTTATTGGCACGGTGCAGGGCATCCGCCGTCCAAAGCGAACGGCGATCTGCCGCGCTTGCTTCGTCGAGAACGATACGGTTCGGCTCTAGGCTAAACAGCTCGATCAGCGTGTGCGCCACCAGCGGGGATATCGCACCGCGTGGTTCCTGTGATCCAATCAGCGTTTCCGGCATGACTACCCCCGATCTTCCTGAGAATAGCAGCTAGGGTTTTGAACTTGTTGCTTATGGTCAAGCTTTCGGAGCATCTACCGCTTCTCGTCGATCCGCGTCGGAGTTCTCCGCGAGGCGCTCCACCGAGTTTTGATCGCAGCACGATAGTGAATTACCGGCGGTAATGCGTGATCGCGCCGCGTTCCTGGCGGAAATCCGAGCTTCGCCGCAGTGCGGTGGTTGCTGACGGCTACAAGCGAGGCGCAATCAACCCCTCGGCAAGCCTGATAATCTTATCGTACGACATTGTCCAAAATCAATAAAACTCGCCCTTTGGTGAACCTTTTGTTCACCACGCTTGTTAGGGCGTCCGGGAGACCGGACCGTGTGTCATGTTCTGATTATCGAAGATGAAGCGCTCATTGCGCTCGATATCCAGTTGCTGCTGCAGGGTCATGGTGCCACCTCATTCGCGTTCGCTGCGTCCGAGGCGGAAGCGGTGGAGGTCGCGCACGTTCAGCGTCCCGACGTTATCACCTCGGACGTTGCGCTACTTGAAGGGACCGGGCCTCAGGCTGTCGACACAATCCTGAGTGAAAATGGACCGATTCCCGTGATCTACATCACCTCCGCACCTGACCTATGCGCTTCGTGTGCGTCGCTCATGCGGGTGTTTTCGAAACCTCTCCATCGGCCGTCGATTGCGGCGGCCTTTCGCGAACTTGCTTTCCCCCTAGACCGCCAACCGGAAATCTAATCGCGCGCCTATCGGTTCTGCCGCATCAGCCCGGAAGATCCATTGCCAGGCTCGCTCGGATCGCTCCGAGGACTGTAAGCGACTTTTTCATCGTCGCGGGCGAGTCGCCCATGTCCGCCGCGACCGCCTCCTTCACCTCGGATGCGACGCTGACGATTTCAACCGCATCTGCTACACTGATCACGGAGCGGGCGACCAGTCCGTGCAGGAGGCTCTCCACCAGGAGGATGGCTGCCTGACCGTGCGCGTCTGGACCGCGCAGACGCCCATCGTCGCGCGCGACATCGTTATCGTTGAAGGTGTGCTCGGCCATGACGGGGAACTCCGGATCAGGCGAGAGCGCATCGCATCTCTCAGCCGCCGGAGCCTGGAAACTGGGCCGACGATTCGTCTGGTGTAGCCGAAATCGGCCGGCCGGCCATCATCCACATCAACATTCAACTATAACTTTGGACAATGTTAAGTTCGATAAACCTGTGGGATGGGTGACGCATGGGAAACCGCTTCATCGAAAAGCTACGCAGCTTCGGCGAGTTGGCTGAAGATGAGGAGGCCTCTCTTGCCGCGGCCACTGCCAGACCCAGGAAGATTGCGGCCAGACGCGATCTGATTCGCGAGGGTGACCGGCCCGGACCCGTCTTTGTCATGCTTGAAGGATGGGCGTGCCGCTACAAGATCCTGCCGAGCGGCACACGGCAGGTGCTGGCCTTCCTGATGCCGGGCGACTGCTGCGATCTTCATATCGGGCTGCTGGCGGAGATGGATCACAGCATCCAGACCATTACACCGGCGCTGGTCGCCACGATTGACCGGGTCGAGATGGATGCGATCATGGACACACACCGCAACGTGGCGAAGGCGATGTACATCGCTCAACTGGTAGACGAGGGCACGATGCGCTCTTGGATCACCAGCATGGGGAGGCGAACAAGCGCCGAGCGCGTCGCTCATCTCATGTGCGAGCTATACCTCCGCGCTCGTAACATCGGCCTCACGTCCGAGGCCCGCTTCGCCTTGCCGCTATCCCAGATATTGCTGGCGGACGCGCTTGGCATGACGCCGGTACATCTTAACCGCGTGCTCAAGGAACTGCGGCTCAGCGGCGCCATGGCCTTGCAGCGCGGAAACCTGCTTGTCACCAATCCCGACAAGCTCGTGCAGATCGCCGGCTTCGATGAAAACTACCTTCATCGGCGGCTACGGCAGCAAGCGGCATAAGCAGCCTTAGGGAGGTGACATCTCGGACGCGCTGTTTGATGCTCGGTGTCTGCGGGTGTTAACCGTAATCGACGCGTTCAGCCCGAATTTGCTCGAGTTTTCTGGTCATCGCAGTGCGTTGACGCAGCGACGCTCCGCGCCTGGATTGTCAGCATGGCCCGGAGAACCTGCGTCACGCGGATAGCGCGCCGGTTGGGCGAGCTTCATCTGCGGGCACGCAACATCCGCTTAATGTAGAATAACCAGCTTGTCTTTATGACTGAGCAAATCGCTCTGGCGGACGCGCTCGGTCTATACGCGTCCACGTCAATCGCGTCTTGCGCAAGCTGCGCTTGGTCGGTGTCGTAGAGCTGGGCGAAGGGAACTCGCCGCGTTTAATCCCGGCAAACTCGCCGAGGTAGCCGGCTTCAACGAAAACTACCTTCAACGCTGGCTTCGGCGAGCTTCGTCGTCGACCGGCGCGGGTACGGCTAAGCCAGTACGACCCCGCCGCTGACAAATCAACGGCGGGGTCACCGGATCTTGGCACCGGCGAGGGGGAAGCGCCATATTCGACGGCGAAATCCTTTTACCGCCTCGCCGAGCGGGAATGTTGATCTCGATCAAGAGCGAACCATTCTTTGATTGGCGGTATCTTGCCGCTCCGGGATCACGTCGGGCACATGAATCGCGCCCGTCAGTTTCGTTGATCAGGGTTAAGAACGCCGCCCGAATACTTGTTAAGCAAGTCCCGCCTAGCTGCTTCGACCACAGCGCGGGCACGCCTTTCGACAGGCAAGCCAGGTGCCCGGGCGGGGGGTCCGTCCGGGCATCGCGTCAGCAGTGACCCGCATTGCCACGGGCTGAATCTGGAACGGCAAAATGCCTGGTTGACGGCGAGGAATTCGATGACGCTCCCGACGATCATTTCCGATCGAGAACAGCAGCGAATGGCGGCGGTGCGGCGGTACGACATTCTCGACACCCCGCCCGATGGCGCTTTCGATCGCATCACGGCGATGGCGGCGCGACGGTTTGGGGTGCCGATCGCGATCATCAGCATCGTCGATGAACACCGCATCTGGTTCAAGTCGCATCACGGCTTGGCCGCCGGCCAGATCGGGCGGGCGCCCGGGCTCTGTTCGTCAGCGATCCTGTCGGACAATCCGCACATTCTGACCGATGCCAGTATCGATCCACGGTCGCTTGCCAACCCTCTCGTCGCAGGCGAGTTTGGGCTTCGCTTCTACGCGGGAATTCCGCTGGTCACACGCGACGGTCATAATCTCGGCACGCTCTGCGTTATCGACACAGAGCCGCGACCGATCAACCAAGCGCAGATCGACGACTTGAAGGATCATGCCGCGATCGTCATGGACCAGCTCGAGCTCCGCCTTGCGGCCAATCGGGCGCTCGCACAGGCGCGCTTGATGGCAATGGAGATTGACCACCGGGTGATGAACAGCCTGCAGTTCGTCTCGGGACTGCTGGCGATGCAAAGCCGTGCGCCCGATCTCGGCGACCCGGCAGCGCAACTGCAGATGGCGGCGAACCGGGTGGCGGCCGTCGCGCAGGTTCACCGCAACTTCTACTCGGACGAATCCAGCCAGACCTCATGCGTGGCCTTCTTGCGCAGACTGTGCGTCGACCTGTCCAACATCCTTGGCCGTCCGATCGAGGTCAAAGGCGACGAAACTGACGTACCGACTTCGTGGATCCAGCCCATCGGATTGCTAATCAACGAGCTGGTGACGAACGCCGCCAAGCACGGCTCCGGTACGATCGATGTCTCTTACAGTGTCGATGGCGGTCTGCATAAGCTGGTGGTTTGCGACCAGGGCATGGGACTTCCCGCCGAGTTCAGCTTCCAGGGAAGCAGCAGCCAAAGCCTGGGCATGAAAGTGATCAGCAGCCTCGCCATGCAGCTTGGCGGACGCGTAACCGCGGATTCCCGCGCAGAAGGCCCGGGCGCGTGCTTCACGGTGTCGATACCTGCGGGCGTGGGTGCAATGCAAATCGTCGCGTGACGAGGTGGTGCATCGGTGAGGCGCCGGTTCCCAGTATCTATCGAATAGTCTACTGTAGTATTGCAGTTCGCGCACAGGTATATTTAAGAGAAGCCTTCGTCGAAGATACGCCTTCAGACTGGATGGCAGATTCTTGCACATCACGGGAATTTTGACCCTGGTTGACGCGACTGGGAGACCTGCGGACTCTCGCCTGCTTCGTGAAGGCACGTCTTGCAAAGCTACCAAACTCTACACCTTCAGCCCATGTCCAATACGTCGTCCATCAGAACGCGGAGTGGACGCTCCGCGATGCGCTGGTGCTCGGTTTCGTTTCGAGGTGGGCCGGGAGGCTGCCGAGGTCCAACTGGGGCGGGTCAGAGGCCTTCCGCGATCACCAACGCGAGATCCGCGGTCATCCGCGCAATCGCCCGCGCTTGCGCTACGACGTCGCCGGCACCCAAGGGGGCTTGCAGACGCACTTCGTGCATGCGCGGCGTCGGCGATCCGACCGACCAGTTGAGCTGCATGACGAAACCGTCGGCGGACTGGCGCAAATCGAGCACATCGATCGTGATCGTGCGCGTCCCAGCCGGTGCCGCCGCTTCTGGAAAGATCACGCTTCCGGGTGGAAGCTGGGCCACGAGATCCTGCGTCAGCGCGCGCCGGAGAAGATCGCCGGGCGGCGCGCTCCACCGGTCGAAATCATGGACGATGACCCGGTCCGCCCGGTCGTGCTGCACGATCTCCAGCCGGTCGATCGCGAGCGGAAGATGGACCGCGACGACCTGCACCGGGGCTATCGCGCGGTGGGAAGCGGAAGAGGGTATCGCGATCGGCTCGATCGTCCAGAACCGCGTCGCGGTGCTGCTGCAGCCCGTTACCGCCATGAGAAGACCTGAAAGGAGCGTCCGCGTCTTCATTTCTTCTCCTTCTTGCCGCGGATCAGCGCCTCGGGATGGCGGCTCAGATAATCGGTCAGCGAACGGATCGAGCGTGCCGCCTCGGTCAGCTGGCGGATCGCGGCCGGCAGGTCCGCATCCTGCGCGCCGCCGCCGCCGCCCAGCGTGCGGCTGGCCGCGGCCGCCGCCGCCTGCGCCTGCTGGGCGGTTTGCTGCAGCGAATCCATCAGCGGACCGATCTTGGGCCCGGCCTGCTGTACGGTCCGATCGAGCGTCCGCAGCGCGCGATCGAGATGGTCGAGGCTGTCGCGAAGCTCGGGCGATCCGGTGAGCGAGCGCAGATTGCCCGTGACCGCGCGCAGGTTGCTGCCGATCGCCGCGATCGGCAGCGCATCGACCTTGCCGAGGATACTGTCCGCCTTCGCCATCAGGTCGCTGTTGCCGGTCACGGCGGGCAGCCACGGATAGGGAGATCCGGTACGCAGCGGTGCCGTGCTGCCCGCCTGCGGATCCAGCGTGACGAGATAGGCGCCCACGAACGGCGGCGACTGCGTCAGCCGCGCCTTGAGCCCGCGCGCCGCCATGCGTGCGACGAGCGCATCCACTGCGCCGCGCGTAGGGGCAACGTGCAGGCGCGTGCCGTCGAGCGCGATCGTGACCGGCGTCATGATCGCGCCGCTCGCCGGGTCGATACGGAACTGCGTGCCGATGACGCGCCCGACCGTGTAGCCTTTCAGCTGTACCGGCGCTCCGGGGAGCAGATCGCCGACGTCGCCGCCGAGCGCCGCCTGGTACAATGTCTCGGCCCCCACCGGCGCCGCCGCCGCCGAGCCCGCATCCGGGTAGAGCGTGAACCGCGCACCTTCGGAGGCGGCGCGCTTGTCGCCGGCCTCCGGCGGCGTCTCGAAATTGACGCCGCCCAGCGCCGCGATCGAGGGCGAGGTCAGCCGCGCCTGGAGCCCGCCTGCCGTCCGCGTGATCTGGAAGGCGTTGGCGTCCCAGAAGTGGCTCGCGGTGGTGACGAGCGGCACATAGGGGTCGCGCACGAACGCATCGACCTCGAACCCCGTGAGCCCGACGGGGCGGATCGCGGCGACGGTGCCGACCTGCACGCCGTGCGTGTAGATCGACGTGCCCGGCGTGATCGACACGAGATCAGGCGCGATCAGCCGGAAGTGCCGCCCGGCCGTTCCGGGCGCGATCACCGGGGCGTCGCGGATCGCGACGAAGCGGCGCGCGGGCCCGCCCGGCCCCGGCTCGACGCCGATGCTGGGGCCGGCGACCGCGGCGCGGAGCGAGGCGATGTTGGTGAAGCTGGGATTGGCGCCGACGACCCACAGGTGCGATCCGGTGGTGAACAGGCCCTGTTTGGAGCGGTCGATCCGCAGCGTCAGGATGATGTTGCGGTTGTCGTCGGCGAGCCGAATGGCCGACACTTCGCCGATCTCGAGGCCGTTATATTCGACATGCGTGTCGCCGGTGCGCACGCCCTCCGCCGCCGGGACGACCAGCTCGACCTCGATCCCGCGATTGGTGAGCGCGCGCAGGCCCAGCCAGCCGGCGATCAGCAGCGCCGCGAGCGGCAGCGCCCACACCAGCCCCGGCCACCGGCCGCGGCTCACACGCGCCTCGGTCCGCGGCAGATCGTCGCCGGCCTCGGTCATGAAGCGAGCGATCGGGCGCTGGTGTGGCGCTGTTCCCGGGCGTCCCAGATCAGGCGCGTGTCGAAGCTGTGGGTAGAGAACATCGTTGTGATGACGACCCCCAGAAACGCGGCCATCCCCGGCATCGCCTGCGCGTTGGCGAGCTGATCGAACTGCATCAGCGGCACGAACGTGCCGATCGCGAGCACGTCGACCATCGACCAGCGGCCGATCTCGTGGATCATGTGGTGGAGCCTCGTCTTGAGCCGGAGCGCGCGGGTCGAGCCGCTATGCACCGACCAGAGCAGCCACGCCATGCCGGTAAGCTTGAGCAGCGGGATCGCGAAGCTCGCGACGAACACCAGTGCCGCCAGGCCCCACAGCCCGGCATTCGCGAGATCGACGATACCGCCGAACACGGTGTAGGGGGAGGGCTCCGTGAACTGGATCGTCAGCGCCATCGGCAGCAGGTTCGCCGGCAGATAGAGGATCAGTCCCGCGCCGACGAGCGCGGTGGTGAGCGCGAGGCTGTTGGTCTTGCGCGCCTCCAGCCGCGCGTTGCAGCGCGGGCAATCGCCGCCGGCGGCCTCCAGCGGCAGCACGAGCGCGCACGCGTCGCAGCACAGCGCCGGTCCGGTCGGCGGCGTCGGCTCGGGCATGATCGCGCGCCACACCGCGCGCTCGTCGATCAGCGCCCGCGTCAGCAGCGCGGTCAACGTCGCCGCCGCCATGAACAGCGCGCCCGCGCCGACCTTCAGGTCGAACAATGCCGACAGCCGGCCGTAGGCGACGTAGATCCCGAGCAGCATCACCTCCGGCATCGCCCAGACGCCCAGGGTCTGCGCCACGCGGAACGACGGACCCAGCCGCGGCGAGCGGATGCCGAGCGCCAGCGCGCCGAGCACGATCCCGAGCAGCGCGAAGCGCAGCAGCGGGAGGATCAGCACGAACATCAGCATCGCGATCGCCGGCAGCGGCCAATGCTGCTCCCAGAACAACCGCACGCCGGAGGTGACGTGACTGGCGCGCGAGCCTGCCAGCAGCTCGACGCGGTAGAGCGGCATCAGGTTGGCCGGCCATAACAGCACGAACGTCGTGATGGCGAGCGCCGCGGCGGCGCCGATCCCGGTGCCGCGCGTCCGCTCGAGCAGGCTGTCGCAGCGGCGGCACCGCGCGGATTCGCCGATCGCGAGCATCGGCACGTCCTGGATCACGCCGCAGCTGGTACAGCCGATGGTTCGTGGTGACGTCACCCGGTCGGGGCGGGGAGCAGGGCGCGGGCGGTGCGGTAGCAGTCCTCGATATGCGCGTTGCCCGCCAGCTTCATCGCGCCGAAGCCGACCGATGCGGCGATCGCGGAGCCGACGACGGGCACATATCGCGCCACCGACGCCGATGCCACGCGCATGCCGATCCGCCGCAGCAGGCTCACCGCGAGCTTGCGCGTGACCATGCGGCCGATGACGTTGTTGCCGAGACTTGCGGCGATCACGAACACGCGCTGCGCGATTTGCGGATCGAGCTTCTCGACGCTGTCATGATCGAGCTCGAACGCCTGGCTGATCTGCGGCAGCATGTTGGCGAGCAGCCCGATGTCCGCGACGACGTCCGCGCCGGGGATCGGCACGACCGCAACGGCGGCCGACGTGAAAGCGCGCTTGGTCACCCTGCGGCGGCATTCGCGGCGGACGCGATCCAGCTCGGGCAGCGACGCGATCATGCTCGGTCCGCGAAAAGGTTGGCGCGGTAACCCGGTCGCGACGGCATCGGCGGCAAACCTCCAAGCTATTGTCCTGCTCAGCCGCCATACACTTTATCGCGTTGACGGGTTGTGGAAACCATTGCTGGATTCGTTGGTCGCTTCGGTCTCGGCACCGCCTTGGGCATTCGGAGAGACCTGGCCAGCCCGTCGCTCGGACTGCTGGGAGTTTCGCTGGTTGTCGTGCTGGCGGTGGACTTCAAGCTGGTGGATCAAGCTCAGGGTTCCGCTTTCGCTTCGGTTCGACATGCTCACACTCGCGATCGGCTATGTCGGGTGACGGATGCGGATCGGGCTCCGCCTTCCCATATGCGCTCCATGAACAGTCTGACCGTCTGGCACGATGGCGCATGCCCGCTGTGCCGCCGCGAGATCGCCTTGATGCGGCGGCTCGACACGCGTGGTGCGATCCGGTTCGTGGACGCGGCGACCGCTGAACCAACGTCCTGTCGGATCGATCGCCGCGACCTGCCGGCGCGGTTCCATGCCAGCGAGAACGGCGAGCTGCTGTCGGGCGCTGCCGCATTCGCGGCGATGTGGCGCGCGATCCCAGTGTTGCGGTCGCTGGGAATGCTGGCGAGGTGGCCGGTGGTGCTCGCGCTGCTCGAACAGGCCTATCTCGGCTTTCTGAGGGTGCGCCCGGGCTTTCAGCGTCTTGCCCGTTCGTTGTCACCCGCATGAGGCCGGCTCCCGAACTGGCGGGTCCGGGACAGGAAAGCGTCTGGCGCTATCCCCGTCCGGCCGTCGCGCACGGCACCGACGCCCGCATCGTCATCGAGCATCGCGGGCGCATCGTGGCGAACACCCAGTCCGCGATCCGCACGCTCGAGACGAGCCATCCGCCGAGCTACTATATCCCGACCGCCGATATCGCGCCCGGCGTCCTGCGCCGCGCCGCCGGCAGCTCCTTCTGCGAATGGAAGGGGGCCGCGACCTATTGGGACGTCGTGCTCGACGACATCGTCCTGCCGCGCGTCGGCTGGAGCTATGCGACGCCCACCGCGGCGTTCGCGCCGCTGCGCGATCATGTCGCCTTCTACGCTGCGCCGTTCGATCGCTGCAGTGTCGATGGCGAGCCCGTGGTGCCGCAGCCGGGCGAGTTCTACGGCGGCTGGATCACGTCCAAGGTCGTCGGGCCGTTCAAGGGCATCCCCGGCAGCCGCGGCTGGTGACGCGGTGAGCGACGACCCGGCCGGTCCGCGCGATCGATCCATCCCGCGCGGGCGCCTGTCGCGGCTCGGGCATTTCGGCCGGCTCGCGGGCGGCGTGGCGGGCGGCATGGTCGCCGAGGGTGCACGGCGACTGGCGGCCGGCGAGCGGCCTCGCATATCCGACCTGATCCTTACCCCCGGCAACGCCAAGCGCCTGGCCGACCGGCTGTCGCACCTGCGTGGTGCGGCGATGAAGCTCGGCCAGATGATCTCGATGGATGCGGGCGATCTGCTCCCGCCCGAACTGGCGACGATCCTGGCGACGCTCCGCAACCAGGCCTACCGGATGCCGCCGCAGCAGCTGAACACGGTCCTGCAGGCGGAGTGGGGCAAGGACTGGCGGGGGCAGTTCAGCCGGTTCGACGCCACCCCGATCGCGGCCGCCTCGATCGGGCAGGTCCACCGCGCGATCCTGCCCGACGGCCGCGTGCTCGCGATCAAGGTGCAATATCCCGGCGTGCGCGAGAGCATCGCGTCGGATGTCGATAACGTCGCGACGCTGCTGCGCGTCTCCAACCTCCTTCCGCCGACGCTCGACCTGACGCCGCTGCTGGCGGAGGCGAAGCGGCAACTGGCGGACGAGGCCGACTATCTGCGCGAAGGGGAACAGATGCGCGCCTATGGCGACCTCTTGAAGGACGACGCCCGGTACGTCGTGCCAGGACTGCACGGCACCCTCACGACCAGGAACGTGCTGGCGATGGACTTTGTCGATGGCCAGGCGATCGAGAGCCTGAGCGACGCTCCGCAGGCAGTGCGCGACGCAGCCATGACATCGCTGATCGAGCTGGTGCTGCGCGAGCTGTTCGCGTTCGGCGTCATGCAGACCGATCCCAATTTCGCGAACTATCGCTGGCAGCCGGACACCGGACGGCTCGTTCTGCTCGACTTCGGCGCGACGCGCGCGGTGCCGGCGGCGACCGCTGCCACCTACCGTGCGCTCATCGCGGCCGGGCTCGCCCACGATCGGGATCGCATCCGGGAGATCTCGGTCGAGACCGGGTTGCTGGGCGCAGCCGCGGTCGATGCGCACCGGCCGGCGGTCGATCGGATCATCGCGGCCATCGACGATAGCATGAGCCGGCCGGGGGCGTTCGACTTCGGCGACCGGGCGTTCGTCCCGGTGGTCCGCGGCGAAGCACCCGTGCTGCTGCAGGACAAACGGACATGGCACGTGCCCGACGTCGAGACGCTGTTCCTGCAGCGCAAAGTCAGCGGCACCGCCTTATTGGCGGCACGCCTCCGCGCTCGGGTGGACGTCATCGGCCTGGTGACTGCGGCGATTGCCTGAACAGCGGGTGGGCAACCACGGGCTCGGCCCTTATAGGACCCAGCCCCGCGTCAACCATTCCCGATCAGAACCGCGCCCCGAAGGAAAACCATGAAGCTTCCCAAGAATGCCGTCGTCGCTGTCGTCGACGGCGAGGCCCTCAACCTCTACCGCAACACCGGCGATGAGAGCGGCCCGTCGCTCACCGCCCTGCTCCACGCCGACGTATCGACGACGAACAAGGGCTCCGGCAGCAGGCATCAAAGCAGCTCGGCCAATCCCAGCGACAGCCAGCAGGACGAGGACGGCTTTGCCGCCGGCGCCGCGGGCCTGCTCAACAAGCAAGTGCTGGACGGCAAGATCGACGATCTGGTGATCATCGCGGCGCCGCGGACACTCGGCGAACTGCGCAAGCATTACCACAAGTCGCTGGAGGCCAAGCTGGTCGGCGAGATCGCCAAGGAGCTGACCGGCCATGGCGCTGCCGATATCGTGAAGGCAATCGCTGCAGCGTAGCGGTCACGGATGCGTATGGCGGCGCTCCGCTATCTTCGGGCCTCGCGGCCTGATCAAGCCAGATTGCCGCTCGTCCGGCTGCAAGAGGACCCCAACTCGCTCCCGATTACGGTATAGCAGACCATGACGGCCGCGCCGCGTGATCGCCATCCGGTCGGCGCGGACGTTCGCGCGTGGCCGCGCGATCATGACGTCAGGATCCGCCGCGCGTTCAAAGCCCGACGTTCTCCAGGGCGGCAGCAAGCTCCGGATCGATCGCGCTACTGACCTCGGGCGTGAGCCGGTTGAGCGCGGTTTGGATGCGCTGCTGCGCCACCTGCAGCGTCTTATGCCGCACCTTACGGATCGCGTTGGTCCGCCACGACGGGCTCTCGTCCAACAGCGCCGCCCACTTGGCCTCCTCCGCTGCCAGGATGGCCAGGGCAAGACGCAGGCCGTCCCTCCGACCGTGGGCGTAATCAGCCGACATGGACGGTGTTGCGCATTTCAGCGACCATCGCTCAGTCGCCTTCCTCGATTTCGCGATCGACCGTGTCCATGAAGTCGCGCGCCGCGTCCCGATCCGCTTCGTCGTCGAAGGCGACGTCCAGATCGGGTGCAACCCCGAGCATATAGGCCAGGCACCAGAGCGCGAAACGACGTCCGCCGTCCCGCTCCAATCCGAATTGGACCTGGAGACGATCGATGCCGGCGGCGAGCTGCTCCGGCGCAAGGTCGGCAATCTCGTCCGTGCCGAAGAAGCCCACGAGCAGTTGATCGAAGTCCATGACCGTCCGTAGCCGAGCCGGCGGCGACACCCAAGCCGCGAGGCTGACGCCACGGACTTTCGCGCAATGGGCGGTAGGCAGTCGTGATCGGCCAAATGCTGACATCGGAGAGGCGATCGCGCACGCGATGCGTTGATGCGCATCGACATGGAGAAGCCTGATGAAACTCTACTACGCGCCGGGCGCCTGCAGCTTGGCCGACCATATCGCGCTGCACGAGGCGGGCCTGGCGTTCGAGCACGAGAAGGTAGACCTGAAGGCCAAGCGCACCGAAGGCGGCGTCGATTACGCGACGATCAATCCCAAGGGCTACGTGCCCGCGCTAACGCTCGATTCAGGCGAGACGCTGAGCGAGAACATCGCGATCCTCGACTGGATCGCGCATCAGGCAGCGGCGCTGAAACCCGCCGGCCCGCTGGGACACACGCACCTGCTGGAAGCGCTGGCCTACATCTCGACCGAGATCCACAAGAGCTTCAAGCCCTTCTTCGCCGGCGCTGGCGACGATGAGAGGGCGAAGGCCGGCGAGACGATCCTGAAGCGGATGGGGTACCTGGCCGACACGATGCAGGGCGATTTCCTGTTCGGTTCCGACATCAGCGTCGCCGACTGCTATCTCTTCGTGATGCTGCTCTGGGCGCAGAAGAACGGCCTTGAGGTGCCGAGCAAGCTGGCTGCCTTCCGCAACCGGCTCATGGAGCGACCAGCGGTCAGGACGGCGATGACGCACGAGGGCTTGATCTAGGAGCGTCGCACGGCTGTGGAGCGAATCCGATGGCGGACGTGGTGAACCTTCGAACTATTCGCAAGGCACGGGAGCGGGCCGACCGCGCGGCAACGGCGGCCGCCAATCGGGTGAAGCATGGCCGGACCAAGGAGCAGAAGCAGGCTGACTGCGCCGGACAGGAGCGTCGCGCGCACGACCTCGACGGTGTGCGGATCGAGCGGGACTGATCGCGGCGTCACCGGTAGCCGGCCGCCTGAAGCTCGAACAACTCCGCGTAGCGGCCGCCGGCCGCAAGCAGCGCGGCATGCGTGCCCGACGCCTCAACCCGCCCGTCGCTGAGCACCAGGATGCGGTCCGCCATGCGCACGCTGGAGAAGCGGTGCGAGATCAGCACCGCCGAGCGCCCGGCGCTCAGCTCGCGGAACCGCTGGAACACCTCGAATTCCGCGCGTGCGTCGAGCGCGGCGGTAGGCTCGTCGAGGATCAGCACCTCTGCATCGCGCATGTAGGCGCGCGCGATCGCCATCTTCTGCCATTCGCCCCCGGAGAGGTCGATGCCGTTACGGAAGCGCTTGCCGATCATCTGGTCGTACCCGCCCGGCAGCTTGGCGACCACAGTGTCGGCCAGCGCCGCGGCGGCGGCGGCCTCGATGCGCGCGCGGTCGTCACGTTCTTCGATCCGCCCGACTGCGATGTTGTCTGCGGCTGGCAGGTTATAGCGCACGAAGTCCTGGAAGATCACGCCGATCGCGTTGCGCAAAGCGTCGAGATCGTAGTCGCGCAGATCGACCCCGTCGAGCAGCACGCGGCCCTCGACGGGGTCGTAGAGCCGGGCGAGCAGCTTCACGAGCGTCGTCTTGCCAGCGCCGTTCTCGCCGACCAGCGCCAGCACTTCACCCGGCGCCAGCGTGAAGGACATGTGGCGGACCGCCCATCGCTCCGCACCCGGATAGCGGAAGCCCACATCCTCGAAGACGAAGCCTTTCCGGATAGGATGTGGAAAGGGCAGCGCGCCCGGTGGCGAGCGGATGCCGGGCTCGGCCCGGAAGAAGGAGAACAGGTCGTCGATGTAGAGGGCCTGGCCGGCCGTCGCCGAAAAGCCGGTCAGCAGCCCCTCCAGCAGCCCACGCAGCTGCAGGAACGAGGCAGCGAGAAAGGTCAGGTCGCCGATCGACAACGAGCCGGTGACCGCGCGCCAGGCGATGTAGGCGTAGGCCGCATAATAGGCGACCGTGCCAAGCGCGCCGAAGCCCACGCCCCAGGCCGCGCGGCGCATCGCAAGCCGTCGGCTCGCATCGTAGGTGTCACGCGAGATGGTGCGGTAGCGGTCGATCAGGAACGGGCTCAGGCCGAAGATCTTGACCTCTTTGGCCGTGTCCGCGCTGGCGGCGACCTGGCGCACATAGTCGAGCTCGCGCCGCTGCGGCGTGCGTACATGGCTGAGCGCGTAGCTCAGCGCGTTGAAATGCGCCTCGCCCAGGAAGGAGGGCACCAACGCGACGGCGAGCATGACGATCAGCCAGGGCCCGTAGACGACCAGCCCCGCGGCGAAGCTCACCACCGTGACGATGTCTTGCGCCTGGCCGAACAGCTGACCCATCAGCGACATGCGCCCGCTCGCCTGCATACGCGCGCGCTCCAGTCGGTCCTGAAAGGAGGCGTTCTCGAAATCCGCCAGGTCGAGCGTGGCGGCGTGCTCCATCAGGCGGACGCTCGCATCGTTGCTGACCCGATCGGAGAGCAGGCCGTCGACCAGCGACACCAGCCGGCCGAGCAGATCGGAGGCGACGGCCAGCACGAACTCGGCCAGCAACAGCGCTTCCAGGCGGCCGAGCATGCCCGAGCCGAGCCACCCGGCGAGACCGGCCGGGCGGGTTGTGACGCCGTGCAGATGCACGACCTCGTCGATGATGAGCTTGCCGACGAACAAGGTCGCGACCGGCAGCAGCGCGCGCACCAGCCGCACGGCGAGCGTGGTCGCGGTGAGCGCCCGGCTGGTGCGCCATACCATGGCGAGGAACGGCGGCAGGTTGCGCAGCGCGCCAAGCCGTTCCCGCCAACTCGTCGGGCGCGGTGGCAGGCGGCCGCGGCCCACCCCTGCGTTAGACGCCATCTATCGTACTCCCGCCAAAGCAGGGTCGGCGGCGGCTGTTCTGTCCACGCCCGGCTTTACGGATAAAGTCAGTCCCACGACTGGACGTCCTGTCCGCCGAAGATGCTCCGCTTCACCGACGGCACGAACCCGGAGTAGGGAAAGGCACCATCGAGCTTGCTGGCGTTGTCGAGTGCCGTCAGTTGGTCAGACGAGAGCGTGATCTCCAGCGCGGCGATGTTTGTCTCGAGCTGTTCGGGCCGGCTCGCGCCGAGCAGCAGCGAGGTGACGCCCGACTGCGCCATCGTCCAGGCCAGAGCGACCTGAGCCGGCGGATGGCCGGCTTCGTCGGCCACTTGCCGTAGCGCGTCGAGAATGGCCCAGTTGCGATCGGTGAACTTCGTCGCGCCGAACGGATTGCTGCCGTTGAGGCGGCCGTCACCCGCGTCCCGCTTGTCCTCGCGGCCGTACTTGCCCGCCAGGAAGCCGCCGGCGAGCGGGCTCCAGGACACAATGCCGAGGCCGCACTCCTTCGCGAGCGGCAAATGCTCACGCTCCGCGGTCCGCTCGACCAGCGAATATTCCGACTGGATCGCGATGGGGCCGGGCACGCCGCGCTCGGCTGCGAGCACCGCCAGCTTGGCGGCGTACCACGCCGGCACGTCGGAGAGCGCGTAATAGCGGATCTTGCCCGCGCGCACGAGATCGCCCAACGTCTGTAGCATCTCCTCGGCCGGCGTGGTCATGTCCCAGAAGTGCGACCAGTAGAGGTCGATATAGTCGGTGCCGAGCCGCTTCAGCGATGCGTCGAGCGCGCGGTAGATGTTCTTTCGGCCGTTGCCGCCGGCGTTCGGGTTGCCGGGATCGAGGTTCCAAGTGAACTTGGTCGCGAGGACCAGGCGGTCGCGCAGGCCGCGATCGGTGACATAGGCACCCAGCATCTCCTCGCTTGTGCCGCCGCCGTAGATGTCCGCGGTATCGACGAAGTTGCCACCGGCCTCGACATAGGCGTCCAAGATCGCGTGGGCGCCTTCCACGTCGGTGCCCCAGCGGCCTGCGCCGAACGTCATCGTGCCAAGCGCGAACGGGCTGACGACGAGGCCGGAGCGGCCGAGCGTACGGAACGAGCACAGGTTCATCATAAGTCCTAGGTTTGGACTCCGGGTTGCAGCGGCGACGGTTCAGCGTGTACCTCAGCTGTCAGAGCGCCGGGAGAGCCGGGGTACTGGGTCGGCCGACGCTATCGCACTGATGCAGCCGCGCTGCGAGCCCTTCCCGGTGCCATCGTTTGGCGCGCCAACTTGCTACGGCGGTGGTCATCGCGGCCGTTAGACTAAATGCCGCGCAAGCGCCGCGCTCAAGTCCCTTCGACGGGTCCTAATTGCCAAAAAACGACGGCTGCAAACTGGGGCTCAGAACGAGGCGTTCCGAATGCTGTCGAACTAAGAAACGCGCTGCTTCCAAGTACTTAATGCGCTATTTCGAATCCCACCCTCTCCGCCACGGACCCCTCCGCAGGGGTTCGCAGCAGTCCACACGGATCGACATTTTCCTCTGATTTCTGACGATTAGCGGGCCGGCTCGTTCGGACCCGTTCGCAGGCCTCCGCTTCTCGCGTGGTCCCAAAACGTGGTCCCGGCACGTCGAAAACGTGGACCCAGAGGTGATCATGCTCAACGATGCAAAAATCCGCGCCGCCAAGCCGCGCGAGAAGGCCTACAAGCTGACGGACAGCCACCGGCTTTATCTGCTGGTGAAGCCCGGCAGGTCGAAGCTCTGGAAGTGGAGCTATTCCTACGGCGGCAAGCAGCGGACACTGCACTTTGGTGTTTATCCACATCTGTCGCTTGTCGACGCACGGGTCAGGCGCGACGAAGCCGCGGCGCAGCTAAGCGAAGGCCGTGATCCAGGCGTCGTCAGAAAGCTTTTGGTCGAGGCTAACTTGGAGGCCGGTCGTCAGACGTTCGAGCCCATCGCGCGCGAGTGGTTCGAGAACGTCAGGCCGAGCTGGGCACCCGTTCACGCGGACGATGTCATTCGCAGCTTTGAGCGTGACGTATTCCCTGCCATCGGTTCGCTACCGATCACGCAGCTGACCGCGCCCAAGGTGTTCGAGGTGCTAAAAGCAATCCAGGATCGCGGCTCGATCGAGACAGCAAAGCGCGTGCGCCAGCGGATCTCTGCCGTGTTCGTCTACGCGATCGCCAAAGGAGTGGTGCAAGACGATCCCGCCGAGAAACTTAGAGGTGCGCTCAAGCCGCTACGCCGAAAAAAGCAGCCGGCGATCACCGACTTGGTTCCGCTCAGGAAAATGATTAACGACGCCGAGGAGGACTACGCCAGGCCGATCACGCGCCTTGCGTTGCGGTTGCTCGCGCTGACGGCAGTTCGTCCCAACGAACTGCGCGGCGCTCGCTGGGACGAGCTCGAAGATCTCGATGGGGCTCTGCCGCTATGGCGCATTCCCACCGCGCGGATGAAAGGAGACCTTGATCGCAAGGAGGAGACAGGCGGAGATCATCTCGTTCCACTCACGCCGCAATGCCTCGCAGTGTTGCGCGCACTTTGGCCACTGACTGGCAATGGCCCGCTGCTCTTTCCGAGCAATCGGCACGCGCATCGCCCGATGAGCGAAAACGCGCTCGGTTACCTCCTCAACCGAGCGGGCTATCACGGCCATCATGTGCCGCATGGCTTCCGTGCCGCCTTCTCGACGATCATGAACGAATGGGCCGAGCGCGAAGGGAAAGAAGGAGACCGGGCGATCATAGATTTGATGCTGGCCCACGTTCCCAAGGAAAAGGTCGAGGGCTCCTACAACAGGGCCGCTTATATGGCGCGGCGACGCGAGTTGGCATGCATTTGGGCCGGGCTGTTATCGGACAGTTTGCCGCCGCCGCTCGCTCTTGTCGAACGACCATCTAAAGTCACAAGCCACCATTCGCGACGCCGCTTGCCGCAACCTGTTGGCAGCGAGTTTCGTTTTCCTTGCGTTCGGCACGTTGCCTGACGATCGGGCCGGTGGCCGCGGAGCTCTCGCGATCACCGCCCACTTTTGATGAACGCGCAGCGAGAAGCGGATACAGCGCCGCCGCGACTCGACACCGAGTGCGATTGTCATTCTTGCGTCGTCATCATAGCTCATTTGCGTACACTTGTACGAGTCGACAAGCGCGGCGAGGTAGCTCTCCCAGGATTTTCAATTCGCGCGAGCCTAGCGGTTCAGCAGCCATTCTAGCGCTTCTGACCTATCGGCAAAGAACCGATGGGCGTCGCTGCGGGTCACGCGTCTAGAGTATTTTCAGATTGAGTGTTGATATCCTGCGGCGTGGAAGAAGTTGGCGCATTCGGCGGGGAGGAAGCGGTCGAGGAGCTGCCCGATGCGCTCGATGAGGGCGTCGACGGTGCGGGTTGGTTCCTGTCGCAGGAGCGCCTTGAGCTTGGCGAAAGCCATCTCGATCGGGTTCATGTCGGGGCTGTAGGGCGGCGGATAGAAGATCTGGGCGCGTCGGGCGGCGATCGCCTCGCGGACGCCTGCGACCTTGTGGGCGGGCAGGTTGTCGAGCACGACGACATCGCCGCGCCTGAGCGTCGGGGCGAGCACGTGGCGGACGTAGACCCGGAAGGCGTCGCCATCCATGGGCCCGTCGAGCACCCAAGGCGCGGTGAGCCCGGAGAGCCTGAGGCCGGCGACGAAGGTCATGGTCTTCCAGTGACCGAAGGGCACGCTGTCGCGGCACCGCTCGCCGACCGGTGCCCAGCCATAGAGCCGCGCCATCTTGGTGTTGACGCCGGTCTCGTCGAGGAAGACGAGGCTATTGGGATCGATGAAGGGCTGGGCCGCCTTCCACAGCTTGCGGCGAGCTGCGACGTCGGACCTGTCCTGCTCGGCCGCGCGCAGGGCTTTTTTTGAACGACAGGCCGAGACGCCGCGCCGCGTTCCAGGTCGCACCCGTGCTGAGCGACACGCCGTGCTCGGCCAGCAGCCAAGCCTGCGCCTGGACGAGCGTGATGCCCGGCCGCGAACGGATGTGCACCCCCAGCGCCATCTCCTGATCCGGCGAGAGCTTGCGCGCCCGATGCCCGCGGTTCGGGTTGACGCCGCTGTCTCCCGTCAGCCGCCGCCGGATCAGCGCCTTGTAGATGTAGGCGATGCTCACCCCGAACGTCATCGCCGCCTGCCGGACGGCCACGCCGCCGTCGACAGCCCCGATCACCCGGTCCCGCAAATCCTGCGAGTAGCTCTGCCCCGATCGCCATCCCATCGCCGCCTCCCTCGTGATGGAGGCCTATGAATCAGACAATCCCGTCCTTGTGAATCCCCCCCACGATTCCGCTCAACGTGACAATGCTCTAGCTCCGAGGCGAACACGCGATGCCGCCGGTATGGTTCGATCAGATCGAAC
>CAXUMU010000001.1:0-431 GCA_964252145.1 uncultured Sphingomonadaceae bacterium | reverse complement strand
CGATGCTCGCCCCGAAGGTCACCGCCGCTTGCCGGACGACCATCCCGCCATCGACCGCCCTGATCACCCGGTCCCGCAATCCTGCGAGTAGCTCTGACCCGATCGCCAACCCATCGCCGCCTCCCTCATGACGGAGGCCTATGAATCATACGATCAGCTCAATGCGAATCCCTCGCGATTCCGCTCACAGTGAAAACACTCTAGGGCGGGATGACATTGGCTCAAATCACTCTGAAGCCGTTTGTGTCGAGCGCAGTCGAGACACGTTCGAGCCGGGTAGGTGTCTCGACTTCGCTTGACATAAACGGGATCGGGCCAATCTAAAAGGTGCTTATACCCTTCGGACAAGGACCTCTTCCCGTCACCCCGGACTTGTTCCGGGGTCCGCTGTACCGCAGGAGCAGCGGCCGCCATCTCGGTCCGTCGGTGAA